>JACVJD010000122.1 GCA_015711825.1 Candidatus Solincola daggyaiensis | reverse complement strand
CGAGACGGTGTCCACCGACTACGACACCTCCGACCGCCTCTACTTCGAGCCCCTCACCCTGGAGGACGTGCTGGAGATCGTGGAGCGCGAGAGGCCCGCGGGGATCATCGTGCAGTTCGGGGGCCAGACTCCCCTGAACCTGGCCGTGCCGCTCATGCGCGCCGGCGCCCCCATCATCGGCACCAGCCCCGACTCCATCGACCGCGCCGAGGACCGCGACCGCTTCAAGGCCATGCTGCACGACTTGGGACTGCGCCAACCGGAGAACGGCACCGCCCGCTCCTTCGCGGAGGCGCTGGAGGTGGCCCACCGCATCGGATACCCGGTGGTGGTGCGGCCTTCCTATGTTCTTGGGGGAAGGGGCATGGAGATCGTCTATGACGACCTCTCCCTGGAGGAGTTCATGCGCGGCGCCACCGAGGTATCCCCCGACCACCCCGTGCTCATCGATAAGTTCCTGGAGGAGGCGGTGGAGATCGACGTGGACGCGGTCTCCGACGGCAGCGACGTGGTGGTGGCGGGGGTTATGGAGCACATCGAGGAGGCGGGCATCCACTCCGGGGACTCCGCCTGCGCCATCCCTCCCTTTTCCCTCGGCGAGGCCATGGTGGAGGAGATCAAGGAGGCCACCTACGCCCTGGCGCGGGAGCTGGAGGTGGTGGGGCTGATGAACGTGCAGTACGCGGTGAAGGACGAAAAGCTCTACGTGTTGGAGGTAAACCCCCGCGCCTCTCGTACCGTCCCCTACGTCTCCAAGGCCACCGGGGTCCCCTGGGCCAAGGTGGCCACCAAGGTGATGGTCGGAAAGAGCCTGCGCGAGCTGGGCATCACCCGCGAGGTGGAGGTAAAGCACATCGCGGTGAAGGAGGCGGTGCTGCCCTTCAACCGCTTCTTCGGGGTGGACACCATCCTGGGCCCTGAGATGCGTTCCACCGGAGAGGTCATGGGCATCGACCGGGACCTGGGAATGGCCTACGCCAAGTCGCAGATCGCCGCGGGCTCGCTGCTGCCCCGCGAGGGCAACATCTTCGTCAGCGTGAAGGACGGCGACAAGCGGGAGATCGCGCATATATCACGCCGGCTCTCGGAGCTCGGCTTCAACATCCTCGCCACGCGGGGCACCGCGGAGGTGCTGCGCAACCACGGCGTTGCGGTCCAGGAGGTGAACAAGATGCACGAGGGACGCCCCCACGTGGTCGATCATATGAAGAACCGCGACATCCAGTTGATAATCAACACCCCCTCGGGCAAGCGGCCGCGTTCCGACCAGTGGTCTATCCGCAGCTACGCCGTGCTTTACAACATCCCCCTCATCACCACCATCAGCGCGGCCCGCGCCGCCCTCAACGGCATAGAATCACTCATCAAGCAGGGCCTGGAGGTGAAACCCCTCCAGGACTGGCACGGGTAAGAGCGGGGAATCCCCCTCCGTCCTCTTTTTCGCCGCGTTCCACGCGAAAGGATGCGTGCGTCCTCGCCGGAGTAGATGCGCGCGATCGAAAGGCCGGAAGATGGGCGTCTGCTCCGCGAAGGCCTTGTGCGCGTGCGGGCAGGTTCGCCGTGCGCAGGAGGGCGGCTCACTCCCTCGCGCTAAGGACCTTGCTGAACATGAGCGGGGTCGCGGCGTCGTAGTATTCAAGCGAGAGGACGTAATCGTCCCACTCCCCGCCCCGCGGCATGGTCCCGCCCCAGAAGACGAGCTCCACGCTGCGTGTGGAGGACGCGGGCAGCGCCGATGCGCTCAAAGGGGCTTCAGGGCAGACGGACCGGTACTGCATGGGCGTGAACGTCCTCTGGTGCGCAAGGGCGGCCGGGTCCTCCTTGCGGACGAGGACAAGGTGAAATCCCTGTGGGTACAGGTCCACCACGCGCGTGCTCCTGTTCAACGCCTCCAGCTTCACCGACAACTTTCTCGTGCCCCCGGTCTCCATCACCGTGCAATCGTCCACACTGAAGCGCACGTCGGGGGCGCCCACCAGGGCCCCCGCCACCCTCACGTCGCCGCGGTCGAGATCCGTCGAGAGCATGAACCAGAGGGCGAAGCCGAAGATGATGATGGGGATCAAAAGCCCTACGAAAAAACGTGACGAAAACAAAATCCCACCTCCCAGTCTTTGCCTCCCGGAGTGTGGGCCCTTTTTGTTTCCGCTTTTCTTGTGCCCTATCTTTTTTTATAATTATACCACTAGTGATCACGTATTTCCTTGCCCGCCGGCACCCCCGGACCTTCGCCTTAACCCGTCCTCCCGTGTTGTCGCTCACATCAGGCTGTTCAAGTGGCCTTCCTCTCGGGAATGAGTGAACCGCTTTGTTCCCATCCTCGCATTGACGCTTATCCCTTGAGAGCTTCTTTCAACAGCACCTGGTCTCCGCTTCTGGCGGCGGCGGCGATCTCCCCGTACACCTTTCCCGCCGCCACCCCCAGGCCGTCGCGGTCCTTTATCTCCCCGCGGGAGAAGTCGTATTCGAAGAGGCCGAAGCGGGGCTCGAAGCTCCCCCACTCGTAGTTGTCGGTGAGGGACCAGAAGGAATAGGCCCTCAAGTCGATTCCCTCTCTCAGGCAGGCCGCTACCTCGCCCAACATGGCGCGTAGGAAGACGTCGCGGGTGAGGCCGTCGCGGCGGGGGACGGCGGCGGCGCCCCGCGGCCGGCGGTGGCACATGCCGTTCTCCAGCACGTAGATGGGAAGGCCGTCGGCATCCCAGGCGTAACCGCGGATGACGGCGCCGAACTCCGCGGGGTCATAGCGGTTATCCCACAGCGGGGTGTGCAGCAGCGGCTCCCTCTCCCGCAGGCGGCGCGGGGTGGGCAGCTTGGGGGCGTAGGCGGCGGCGAAGGGGTCATAGATGTCCAGCCCCAGGTAGTCCACGAGCTCCCGGCGCGGGGAGGCATAGACGGCCTCGACCGCCCTCCGGTTTCCCAGGGGATCGGCGAGCCTGCCGTAGAGCCGGTTGATGAAGCGGTAGTAACGGTACTGAAATGAGCCGCGGCCCCACCTCTGCTCGGCCAGGCGCGAGAAGCGGCGGTCCCAGTCCTCCCGCTTCTCCCGCAGGTATTGCTTGAGCCCGTGCCGCCGGATCCCTCGCGAGGGCGCCCGCACCAGGTCGAAGCCCGCCTTGTCCAGGGGGTAGAAGCACATGCAGTAGTTGTTGAAGCCCACCTGCGGGCGCTCCCATCCCTCCTCCTCGTAGAGGTCGTGCAGGGCGTTGTAGGCGCGGACGTGGGCGATGGTGAGGTTTTCCGAGGCGCGCCTGGCCGCGGCGATGCCCTTTTTGCCGTGGGGGTGTTCGCCGGTGACATAGGTCAGCAGGCCCAGGAGGTTGGGCTCGTTGATGGTCACCCACACGCGGATGGGCGATCTCCCCTTCCCCACCAGGCGCTCGTTCACCCTGCGCGCGGCGCGGGCGCAGTAGGCGGCGAAGAGTCGCGGCGAGGCCTCGTCCAGCCAGAGGTCGGCGCCGCACCAGGCGGGATGAGTGAAGTGGTGCAGGGTGACCACCGGCTCCATCCCCGCCTCCATCACCGTGACGATCATCTCCGCGTAGCGGTCCAGGGCGCCTTCGTCCCAGG
Source organism: Candidatus Solincola daggyaiensis (assembly GCA_015711825.1). GTDB lineage: Bacteria > Actinomycetota > Geothermincolia > Geothermincolales > RBG-13-55-18 > Solincola_B > Solincola_B daggyaiensis. Next base: position 3,718 of record JACVJD010000122.1, on the reverse strand, counting down.
AAGGAGGCGGCGCCTTGCCCGGGGAGGCGGCGGGTTGCAGCCGCGCCCACTCCAGGCTCATGCGGAAGGCGTTTAGCCCCAGGGAGGACGCCAGCTCGACGTGCTCCCTATAGCGGTCCCAGAAACGGCAGGTGTCGCCGGGGTCCTCGACCCTGCCCTCGCGTTCCCACTCCGCCCAGTTGTTGTGGGGGCCGCCGGGGCGGTTGTACCCTCCCTCCACCTGGTAGGCGGCGTTGCTCACCCCGAAGAGAAAATGGGGCGGAAAAGCCGCGGCGGGGCGGCCCCTCTCTCGAGCGTTCCTGTCTTCCATATCCCCTCCCCATGAAATCGACTCCGCAGCCCGTCAACCCCGATTATAAGCCCTGCAAAACGATACCCTCAGCTCCCCAGATCTTTGCGGACGGGCGTTCGCGCTGGCGGCCGGCTCCCACTCGCAAGCCCGCTCAACATATTATGGAGCGCGGCCAACGTATCACCCCCCTATACCGTCCGCGCCGCCGAGCGCGACGAGGAGGAGGGGGCCGAGGCGGCCTGGCGCCGGGGGCGGGGAAGCCCGCAAGGGGCGTCGGCTGCGCCTCCGCTCCCTCCATCCGGCCAGGAGGAAGCAGGCATAGGGAACCACAACCTGGAAGGTATCGGCGGCCTCCCCCGCCCTCCTCTTCCTATTCGGCCTGCGAAAGCGAAGGAGCGGCCTCCGCGGCGCCTGCCTGCGGCGCCCCCGGCCCCGTCTCCGGGATGTCCCGCATCACCGCGATGAACCCGGCCAGCCCGGCCACGCCCAGCACGAGCATCGACCAGCGGTAGTCGAGGAGGCCGGCCCGGGAGGTGCGGCCGAAGAGCTCGAGGAGCAGGGGCACGACGATCTGGCCGACGCTTCCGATGCCGAAGAGGATGCCCACCGCGGTGCCGGCCAGCCCGGGACCCACCTCCTCCATCTCCCCCAGCATGGTGAAGATCACCGGCTGCGCCGAGAGCAGGATGAAGCCCAGGAGCACCGCCCCGCCCAGGGCGGTGGGGGCCACGTGCAGGAAGGCGATGACCACCGCCAGGGGCGTGGCCGCCAGCGCAGGCAGCATGATGAAGGGGCGCCTACGGCCCAGGCGGCCGGAGATGGGAGGCACGGTCGCGGAGCCCAGAATGCCCCCCATGGTCATGGCGCCCGCGGCCATGGCGGCGAAGGTGGGACTGAAGCCGTGGAAGCTCATCAGCTTCTCCATGGTCACCATGAGGGTGATGTAGAATCCCATGCCGAAGAAGAAGAGCAGGGTCAGGGCGCGGAAGCCGGGGAGCCGCAGCAGGCGCCGGACGGTGCCGGGGACCAGCAGTCCCCCTTCGCCGGGAACCCGCGGCTCCTTTCTCACCACGGCGAAGAAGAGGACCGCCACCACGGCCACCAGTACGGCGAGGACATCCAACACCCTGCCCAGCCCCTGCAGGGCCTCGGCTGGGCTAGGAGATGCCGGCAGGCCGGCGATGAGGTTGACCAGGGGGAAGACGGCGGCGTTCCCGAGCAGCAGGCTCATGCTGGTCAGCCCGGCGGCGGTGCCTCGCTGCCTTTCGCGGAACCACTTCGCCGGCATCTGGAAGATGCACACGACGCAGCAGCAGGCGCCGGCGGAGATGACCACCTGCATGGCCGGGAGCACCCAGTACAGGGCATGGCCGGAAAAGCCCATGCGCGCGGCGGTGGCCCGCATGACGGCGGCGGGGACCATGAGCAAGAGGCCGAGCCTCACCGTGAACCTGAAACCGCGCCGGTCGGCGAGGATGCCTATGCCCACCGCCATGGCGATGAAGATGAGCGGGTCCACCAGGGCGAGCAGGCGGACCGCGAGATGTCCCACGCCGAGGGCCGCCTCGGCCTCGGTCTCGATAGGGGCGAAGGTGAGCCAGAGCAGCGATTGCGTGAATAGGACCAGGCCGAAGGCGGCCAGCACCACCCAGCGGTAACGGGATGCGTATGCTTCCTTCTCGCCGTCCTGGTCCAAAGCCTGTCCTTTCTCCATGAAGGGAGAGCTGCGAGCCGCGCACGCAGTTCTCGCCCGCCTCTCCTGGTCCAAAGCATGGCCTTTTTTACGGGAGGGAGGGTACGCCCCCCGATATTCCGCCGCATCGATGAAAGCGAACCCGCGCCTATTATACATACCAAGCCCGTGTGCCAGGCAGTCCTCCGTGCTCGTTTATCCGCCGCTGACCGTGTTGGAATGGCGGTCTCCTGTTCGCAAAGCGGTGTGTGCGATGAATGGATGTCCTCGGCATGGTCAGCATACGATGCCTTCGCGCGGGGCATGGTGACCATGCCCCTCAACTGCTCCACCAGCGTGAGCAGGCCCTCCAAGCTCCCGGCCCCACCATGACGCATGACACGATGCGCGCACGTCAATCGATCATTATGCCGCCGTCGATGATGAGGGTCTGGCCCGTCATGTAGGTGGCGTCCTGGATGAGGAAGGTCGCCGCCTTGGCCACCTCCTCGCCGGTGCCGAAACGGCGCATGGGGATGCGCGGGATTATCTTGGCCCTGTAGTCGTCGGGCATCCACGATATCAGCTCCGTCTCGATGTATCCCGGCGCGATGGCGTTGACCCTGATGCCGTGCTTAGCCACCTCCCTGGCCAGGCAAACGGTGAATCCCGTGATGCCCCCCTTGGAGGCCGCGTAGGCGGTCTGCCCGGGCCCGCCGATCATGCCCAGGATGGAGGATATGTTCACCACGCAGCCTCCCTTGCCCCGCTTGATCATATCTTCCACGGCGTGTTTGGCCATGTAGAAATAGGAGAAGAGATTGACCCGCAGGGTGCGCTCAAGGTCGGTATCCGACAGGTCCTGTATGGGAGATAGCTGCCCCATGCCGGCGTTGTTGACCAGGACGTCCACCCCGCCGAACTCCTCCACGCAACGGCCGACCACCGAGGCGGCGCCGTCTTCCGTCGCCAGGTCCGCCTGGGCCACCACGGCCCTTCCGCCTCTTTCCTCGATAAGCCCCCGCACCTCCCGCGCCGCATCCAACCGGCTCTGGCAGCAGACCACCACGTTGGCTCCCCGCGAGGCCAGCTCCAGAGCTATGCATCTTCCTATCCCCCGCGAGGATCCCGTTACGATGGCGTTTGCTCCTTCTATCACTTCGACCTCCTTTCCCTTCATCACCGGCATGGCTTCAAACCCAGGTGCCGCGTGCACCCGCCTCCGGGAAAACCTTCCTCGTCACACGTCTTCACAAGTCTACCGCGAGGCCTCCCCTTGCAAAACGCCGGCGGCGGCGGCGCAAAGCCTTTCTTGGACACCACGCCACACGGAACGCTCGCTTATTCTTCGCAGGATCGCCATGGAGTTCAGGCCCGCACATCAGGCAGAAGCCCCCGTCCAGGCACGACTCCCACTGCTGCTTTCAATACACCAAGAGAATACCTTAATCTGAGCGTATCTCGGACAAGAGACGAGGCTCGCTCTGAAAACAGGGGTGCTCCACACAACAGGTCGAGTAATCGGCGACTTGCGGTTTTTTCATCTCATCTTCGATGGTGTCGCGTCCATATGCCATGAATGATCGACCGTTTTCCACCGGACATGAGGCAAGGCCCGACCCCTTTGCCTGACGGAGGCTGTTTAAGGGCGACGTGACAGGGAATCATCTTTTATGTGAGGAGGAGCCATGAAGGAGATACGCGTGCACGGGCGCGGGGGCATGGGCAACGTGACCGCGGCGGAGCTGCTGGCC
>JACVJD010000121.1 GCA_015711825.1 Candidatus Solincola daggyaiensis | reverse complement strand
TCTCTCTTGAGACTTGGTTTCTCTGTTAATGGTTTTGTGAGGCAACTTGATGCAACATCAGCTATCGATGGGGTAGATATGCCGCTTATTTCAACCGACCCGCCTTACTACGATAACATCGGCTATGCCGACCTAAGCGATTACTTCTACATCTGGCTGCGCCGCTCATTGGGCAACATATATCCGGCACTGTTTTCCACCCTGCTGACCCCTAAGACACAAGAGCTCATCGCATCTCCCTATCGACATGATGGAAGTAAAGAAAGGGCGCAAGCTTTTTTCGAGGAAGGATTAGGAAATTTGTTCAAGCAAATTCGCGAGGCGGGGAATCAAGATTTCCCTCTAACTGTTTACTACGCTTTCAAGCAAGCCGAAAACGAAACTGGGACGGAAAAGGTTAGAATCGCCTCCACCGGTTGGGAAACCATGCTCTCGGGTCTCATCAAGGCTGGCTTCTCCATCCACGGCACCTGGCCCATGCGCAGCGAGTTGTCCAATCGCATGCTGGCATCCGGCACCAATGCTCTTGCCTCCTCCATCGTACTGGTCTGCCGCCCCCGCCCCGAGGACGCCCCCATGGCCACCCGCCGTGAGTTCATCACCGCCCTCAAGGCGGAGCTCCCCGATGCTTTACGCAAGCTGCAGCACGGCAACATCGCCCCCGTGGACCTTGCCCAGGCGGCCATCGGCCCGGGCATGGCCGTCTTCACCCGCTACTCCAAGGTCATGGAGGCGGACGGCTCCCCCATGAGCGTGCGCACCGCCCTGGCCCTCATCAACCAGGCCCTGGACGAGGTGCTGGCGGAGCAGGAAGGGGAGTTCGACGCCGATACCCGCTGGGCGGTGGCCTGGTTCGAGCAGTTCGGCATGGAGGAGGGGCCCTTCGGTGACGCCGAGACCCTCTCCAAGGCCAAGAACACCTCCGTGCAAGGCCTGGTCCAGGCGGGCATACTGTATTCCCGGGGGGGGAAGGTTAGACTGCTGCGGCGCGATGAGCTCCCCGAGGACTGGGATCCCGCGTCCGATAAGCGCTTCACCGTCTGGGAGGCCACGCAACACCTCATCAAGGCCCTGCAGGGAAGGGGCGAGCGGGAAGCGGCCGAGCTGCTGCGCAAGCTGGGCGGATTGGGGGAGAGCGCCCGCGACCTCTCCTACCGGCTTTACAACATCTGCGAGCGGAAGAGATGGGCCCAGGAGGCCCTGGCCTACAACAGCCTGGTCATCGCCTGGCCCGAGCTTGCCAAGCTGGCGAGGGCGATTCCGGCAAGGGTTCAGGAGCAACTGGGATTGAGCGAATCGGAGTAGGTGAGTCTATATGGCCAAGACCAATCGCGAACGGGTGGGGGAAGCGCTGGAGTTCCTGAGCAAGGGATTGGTCCCCTTCATAGAGAGGGAGATGAAGGCGGCTTACGGAAGCCGCTGGACCGAGGAAGCAACGACCGTGTTGCGCCAGGCGCCGGGCGGCGTCGAGCCCAACATCGAGGACCCCCATGCGGCGCTCATCCTCCTGTGGTATCGATGGAATGAGGTCTTTTCGAGGACCCTCGGCCATGTAGAGCGCAGTCTGGTGAGCGAGCTGCGGGAGTTCCGCAACCGCTGGGCGCACATGGAGAACTTCTCGAGCGACGATGCCTACCGGGTCCTGGACAGCGTATCCCGCCTCCTGAGCGCCGTATCGGCCCCCGAGGCCGAGGAGGTGGACAAGAGGAAGACCGAGCTCCTCAGGCTGCGCTTCGACGAGCAGCGGCGCCAGCAGGAGCGCAAGGCAACCGCCGCGCCCATCCAAGGCCAGCCCATGGGGCACCTGAGACCCTGGCGCGAGGTGGTGACCCCACACCCCGACGTAGCCTCCGGCAGGTACCAGCAGGCGGAGTTCGCCGCCGACCTCTGGCAGGTGTACCGCGGGGAAGGAACGGACGAGTACCGCGACCCCTCCGAGTTCTTCCACCGCACTTACCTTACCGAGAGCTTGAAGGGCCTGCTGGTGAACGCCCTCAGGCGCCTGGTCTCGGGCGACGGCGACCCGGTGGTGAGGCTGCAGACCAACTTCGGGGGAGGCAAGACCCACTCCCTCCTGGCCCTTTACCATCTTTTCTCAGGGGCCCCGCCCTCCCAGCTTCCGGGGGTCGAGGAACTCTTGGCGCGGGAAGGCCTGGCTGTCCCACCGGGGGTGAGGCGCGCCGTCTTCGTGGGCACCAAGGTCTCGCCCGGCCAGGTGCATAGAAAAGACGACGGCACCGAGATCCGCACCATGTGGGGGGAGATAGCCTGGCAGTTGGGGGGAAGGGAGGGCTACGAGATGGTCAGGGAGGCGGATCAGACCTCCACCAACCCCGGCGAGGCCTTGAAGGAGCTCTTCAACCGCTATTCCCCGTGCCTTATCCTCATAGACGAGTGGGTCGCCTATGCGCGCCAACTGCACGAGGAAGGCGGCCTCCCCGCCGGCACTTTCGAGACCCAGTTCACCTTCGCCCAGGCCCTGGCGGAGGAGGTGAGGGCGGCGGATAAGGCTCTGCTGGTGCTGAGCATCCCGGCCTCGGAAAGCCCCAGTCCCCAGGAGGGACGGGAAAGGGTGAGCGAGATAGAGGTAGGCGGAGCCAAGGGCAGGGAGGCCTTGACCAGGCTCAGCAACGCCATCGGGAGGGTGGAGGCGAGCTGGCGCCCGGCGAGCCCCGAGGAGAGCTTCGAGATCGTGCGCCGCCGCCTCTTCCAGCCCATCACCGACAATTCGCTCTTCGTGCACCGCGACCAGGTGGCCCGGGCTTTCCTGGACATGTACGCCGGCCAGCCGCAGGAGTTCCCCTACGAGTGCAGGGAGGCCGGCTACGAGAGGCGCATAAAAGCCGCCTATCCCATCCACCCCGAGCTCTTCGACCGCCTGTACAGCGACTGGTCCTCCCTGGAGAGGTTCCAGAGGACCAGAGGGGTATTGCGTCTCATGGCCGCCGTGATCCACAGCCTTTGGGAGAAGGAGGACCATAACCTGCTCATCATGCCGGCCACCATTCCCATGGACGACTCCCGGGTGCGCTTCGAGCTCACCAGGTACCTGGAGGAGAACTGGGACCCCGTGATCGAGCAGGAGATCGACGGGGAGCGCTCTCTCCCCCTCGCCCTGGACCGGGAAAACCCCAACCTGGGGCGCTTCTCGGCCTGTCGGCGGGTGGCCCGCACCCTGTTCATGGGGTCTGCACCCCTGCAGAGCCCGGACTCCGCCGCTTCGCAAAGCACCGCCCACAGGGGCATAGGGGAAGAGCGGATAAAGCTGGGCTGCCTGCAGCCGGGTGAGGCGATAGCCACCTTCGGGGACGCGCTGCGCCGCCTGACCGACAGATCCAACTACCTTTACATGGACGGGCAGCGTTACTGGTACTCGACCACGCCGACGGTCTCCAGCCTGGCCAAGGACCGCGCAAACAGATACGAGGAACATGAGGTCTTCGAGGTGATAAAGGAGAGGCTGCGTCGCGTGGCAGGCGAGAGGGGCGATTTCCTCCGCGTGCACGTTTGCGCCCAGAGCTCCGATATCCCCGATGAACGGGAAGCCAGGCTGGTCATCCTCGGTCCGGAACATTCTCATTCCGCCCGGAACACGGAATCGGCAGCGCTTATCGAAGCCGCGGCCATCCTGCAGTCGCGGGGTAACCTGCCCCGCGCCTACAAGAACACCCTGGTCTTTCTGGCCGCGGACACCAACCAGCTCTCCTACCTGGAGGATGCGGTGAGGGACTTCATGGCCTGGGACTCCATTCTGCGTGACCGCGAGACGCTGAACCTGGATGTCTTCCAGACAAACATCGCCGAGAGCAGCCACCGCTCCGCGGAAAGCGACGTGAGCGCCAAGCTCCCTGGGACCTTTCAATGGCTGCTGGTGCCCGAACAGCCCCAACCCGTGGGGGAGATAAGATGGAGCGAGGTGCGCCTGCAAGGACAGGATGCCCTGGCCGCACGGGCTTCCAGAAGGATGAAGAACGACGGAACCCTTCTGGTGCAGCTCGGGGGGGTCAATCTGCGACACGAGCTGGACCGCGTGCCTCTCTGGCGAGGCGACCATGTGCGGGTTCGGCAGCTCCTTGACGACTTCGCCACCTACCTTTACCTTCCCAGGCTCCGTGATGACGAGGTGCTCATCGGGGCGATACAGGACGGCGTGGCGGTGATATCGTGGCAATTGGACACCTTCGCCTATGCCCAGGGTTGGGATGAGGGGAAGCAGAGATACTTGGGGCTTGCGGCCGGAGAGCATGTGAGCGTGGTCGCCGACGGCAACAGCCTGGTCGTCCACCCCGAAGCGGCCTCAAGGCAGATGGAGGCGGAGAGAGAGCTCGTGGCCACGCCGCCTGTAGGCGGGGGGGATGAAATAAGTGGTGGCTCGGGCACCGGAACCACGACCAGAAAAGAAGAAGAGGCAAGGGGTAAAGCCCCGGCACCGAAGCGCTTCCACGGCTTCGTGAAGATAGATCCCATACGCATAAACCGCGATACGCCCACAATCTTCCAGGAGGTCATCCAGCACCTGCTGGCCCTGAACGACGCGAGGGTTGAGCTGACCCTGGAGATCGCGGCCGAGTTCCCCGAGGGCGCTCCCGAGGAGACCATCCGCACGGTATGCGAGAACTGCAACACCTTGAGGTTCGAGACGTATGACTTTGAGAAGGAGTGACTGGAACGACCAGCCGGAAAAGGAGAAAATATGTCACCCGCGACATCTACTTTCAGCACTTATGAGTCGCCTTTGCACGAGATCCTGAGCAACATAGGCACAGGGGCCATACAACTGCCGGATTTTCAGCGCGGTTGGGTATGGGATGACGACCATATCCGGTCGCTTTTGGCCAGTGTGTCATTGTCATACCCCATAGGGGCGCTGATGCTGATGGAGACCGGGGGTGACGGGTTGAGATTCAAGCCCAGGTTGGGTCTGGAGTTGACCCGCTTTCGTTGACACTCTGGATTGAGGGATAATGGGTCCCTCGAGAAAGGAGTGAGCATGGCACAAGGAAAACCCTTCCCACCGGAGTTCCGGGCAGAGGCGGTGAAGGGACACCTGGGCGAGGCCAACGACGAGGCCCACGACTTCTCGGCCAAGGTGGAATGCACCAACGGCCAGCAGATCATCGCCGAGCGGCCCATGTACTTCAACTACAACGGCTGGTGCACTGGTGGACATGACGTTGTAGGAGCTACCTCACCCGCCTCCACCTTCTACTTCGCCGCGGGCACATGCCGCCCCGGCTTCGACCCTTACCTGTGCATCCAGAACCCGGGGGGCACCGCTGCCGATGTCACCATCACCTACATGAAAGGGGACGGCAGCACCGATACCCAGGCCCTCTCCGTAGCTCCCAACTCCCGCTCCACCGTGGCGGTGAAGGGACACCTGGGCGAGGCCAACGACGAGGCCCATGACTTCTCAGCCAAGGTGGAGTGCACCAACGGGCAGGCCATCATCGCGGAGAGGCCTATGTACTTCTCATACGGAGCTGGCTGGACCGGGGGACATGACGTGGTGGGGTATGCGCCCTAGCTGAACAATAAAGAAATGTAGTTAACGAGCCCCCGGCATGCCCGGGGGCTTTCTCTCTATATAACTCAAGAATATCGCCTCTATTCGTGCATAGCTCTCCAGGGGGAGACATAATTCCTGCATATCGAGGGTGACAGCCGGTCCTCTGGAACCGCCACCTCATTCCGTCCCAGGCATCGAGGTTGGTCGCGAACGGGGCTGAGCCTATGTTCTGGTCGCCGTCGTAGAGGGGTACATATTTCATGGAATTATTATATACAGGCAGCGTGGTGGGGGAGGGGGAAGAGGGAAGGGCATAATCATTGCGTAGACACATCAGCTTGCTCGATGGGTGGTAGAATATTGACATCAGGAGGTGGATATATTGGATGCAGGGCCAAGCTTAACATGGAGGTAACCGGATGAAAATTATGCTTAAGGCTGGGGGCTTCATGATGCTGGCTCTCCTTCTTTCCTTCTTCGCTGGTTGTGGAGGCAATAATGCCTCGGTAAAAGAAAATAATGGGTCTGAAGAGCTGGAAGCAAAGAAGGAGCTATATTGGCATAGTGTTCCCCATTCCTTTTCTGGTCAGAGGTTTGAAGGCATTTTTGCTCTTGACGATAATCACGTATGGGCGGTTTCGGTAAATGGCACAATCCTATTCTTCAATGGAACAAGTTGGGTTGCTCAGATGTTAGATAACAGGGAGTGCTTGTTTTATGCTGTTGCTGCGCTTTCTCCGAATTCCGTTTGGGCTGCAGGGGATGATGGGCAAAACGGAATCATATATTACTCAGGGGGATCGGCATGGAGCAAGCAATACGTATCCCAGGGAAATCGTCTCCAAGATATATTTGCCCTCGATTCAGGGCACGTCTGGGCGGTGGGGCAAAATGGTACCATCATCTTTTTTAATGGTAACAACTGGACAAAGCAGGCGAGTAACACAACAGAGTTCCTTTCCGGGATCTTTGCGCTTGATTCAAATAATGCATGGGCTGTAGGAGACAAAGGAACGATTCTCTATTATAACGGGGCTACTTGGAGCCAACAGCCTATCTTGACGAATGGAACCCTCAGTGGTGTTACTGCAGCAGATCCTAATCATGTCTGGGTTTCGGGATATCAAGGCACAGTCCTATTTTACGATGGAGCAAACTGGCAAGCAGTTAACAGTGGGATTTATGGAGATTGGATCAAGGATCTGGCTTCGATAGACAACATACATGTATGGGGGGTTGGGGGGAAGGGCACCATTATATTCTTCGACGGCGCTACTTGGAGAACGCAGAAAAGCGGAACTGCAAATTTTATTGCCGATGTATGTGCAGTAAGTGAGAGTTCTGTATGGGCAGTTGGAGATAATAGCACCATCCTAAAATATGGTGAGTAAGGTTCTACTGAGCGTCATTATTGAGATACTGCTACGAGGCTTTTTAAAAGCGATGAGAAAGACCAGTGGGGGAGGATAGCGAGGGTCAAGTCCCAGAACGTCTGTAAAAACGCCCTGGGCACTACCTTATCGATTGTCTTCCATTATCAATATATATCAATCCCCTGAGGGAGTGATTCCATTCGTCGATTCCTGCATTTAGGCCTGAAGATGACGCAAGGAAAACCATTAGCCGGACGCTCCCGACCGTTCCTGGCGGCTCTCCTTGCGCCGGAATTCTCAAACCTACGCCTATATGGTTGTTGCCGCCGGCTACGTCGTCATTTAAGCGGTGCCGGCTAGCTCTCCGACCTCAGGCTTCTTTGCCGCTTCCCGCTCCGTCTCTCTTTGCTCGACGTACTTCTCCAGTTGTCTGCGCTCGATATCGGAAAAGCGCACACGCTGCCAACGACAAGAAGCCCTGTAGAGACAGGCGAATACGAGCTTTAGGCATTCCCGCTCTCCCCGG
>JACVJD010000120.1 GCA_015711825.1 Candidatus Solincola daggyaiensis | reverse complement strand
GGGCCCGGAGAAGGACGTCTCGGTGAGGATCACCTCCACCTCCGACTTCATCGCCGAGCGCCCCATGTACTTCAACTACAACGGCGTCTGGACGGGCGGGCACGACGTGGTGGGAGCCACCGCGGCGGGCAAGGAATGGTACTTCGCCGAGGGCACCACCCGCAACAACTTCGACCAGTACCTCTGCCTGCAGAACCCCAACGCGCAGGCCATAGAGGTCGCCATGACCTTCATGTTCGGCCCCGGGCAGGGCGAAAACAGGGAGATGACCTTCCGCCTCGACCCCACCTCCCGCACCACCTTCAGGGTGAACGACCTGGTGGGCCCGGAGAAGGACGTCTCGGTGAGGATCACCTCCACCTCCGACTTCATCGCCGAGCGCCCCATGTACTTCAACTACAACGGCGTCTGGACGGGCGGCCACTGCGTGGTGGGCGCGAGATCCTCCTCGGGCACCTGGTACTTCGCCGAGGGCTGTACGGGATACTCCATCCAGCAGTACCTGTGCCTGCAGAATCCCCATCCCCAGGCGGTCACGGCGGAGATAACCTTCATGATGACCAAGGGTGAGGTCATCAAGAGGACGGTGGAGCTGGGTCCCAATTCCCGTACCACCTTCGACATCAACATGCTCATAGGTTTCCACGGCTCCTCGGACATGATAGCGGTGCATCCTTATAAAAACTATTGGGACTGGGGGAAGCACTACAGCTATCTCTCCAGAACGTTGAAGGCCAATAATATATGGCATGAGCTGGCAGTTACAGAAGTGGGATGGCCCCATACAAGCGATCCTGCAAACCCGGCCGCATTCAGCGAGGCAAAGCAAGCGGAAGCTATCGGATCGGTGGGTGTCGGCGGGTTACTGAGCAACGGCTGCAAAAAAATCTGGATATATAGGGATATGGACGAGGATCCCGGCACCTCATGGGACAATGTTTATTATGGGCTGTTCGATTACCTTGGGAATCCGCATCCCGCATGGAATATGTATAAGCAACGGCAGTCTGAGCTCCCTGATTATCCGAAGCTTCCGGGCTCGTTTTAAGAACATATTGGTATCGGGCACAGAGGCCCTAGGATATCGGCTTTCCGGTTTGCTCTTCTTTGAGAAAACGGATGAGGCAAGGCTATGGGTTAGATCAGGGCTAAGGTGGGTTATACGGGGACAATATGGACACAAGGACCGACAAGCGGTTGAGTTGACGGAAACTTCATCTTGAAAGCTGCCATATTCTCCGACCAGCTCTTCTACCGCCAGCCGGGCGGCGTAGGGACCTACCTGCGCCACCTGGTGCCCAGCATCGCCGCGTCACCGTCCGTGGATTCCCTGGTGCTGGCCCACCATGGCCCGGTGGGGGCGCGGGCCTTTCACGGCCTTGCCAAGGTGGAGGAAGTCCGCCTTCCGGTGCGTCGCGATCTCACGGGTCTTTCCTGGCACTTCTTGGGTCGGCCAAGCCTGGAGAAGTACATCGGGGATGTGGACCTCGCGCACACTCCTTCGCTGGTTTACACGCCCTCGCGCGCACCCCTGGTGGCCACCGTGCACGACCTGTGCGTGCTCAAATACCCCTGGGCTTTCCCCACCCGCTGGAGGGCCTTCCACCGCCGAGGGCTGGCCTTGATACTGCGCCATGCCCGAGCCATACTGGCGGATTCCCAGAGCACCCATGAGGATCTGCGCGCCCTGCTGGGAAGGCGCGATCCCAGGGTCAGGGTGGTCCCCCTGGGGGTCGAGGCGCCCCCTGAGCCCGAGGCGAAAAGGGTGGGGATGGTGCTGGAAAAACACCGCCTCAGGCCCGGATACATCCTCTTTGTGGGCACCATCGAGCCCCGCAAGAACCTCTCGCGCCTGGCGCAGGCATACGCGGCCTTCGATGAGGAGGAGAGGCGCAGGTGCGGGGAGCTGGTGCTGGTGGGGGCCTCGGGGTGGATGGGAAGGCGGGAGCTGTCGCGCATACTCTCCCAGAAAGGCGTGAGGTGGCTGGGCTACCTTCCACAAGAGGATTTGGAGTGCGTTTACAGGAACGCATCGCTTTTCGTATATCCCTCTCTCTACGAGGGGTTCGGCCTGCCGGTGCTGGAGGCCATGGCCAGGGGCCTGCCGGTGGTGACCTCCGACAGCTCCTCCCTGCGGGAGGTGGGCGAAGGGGTGGCCCTGCTGGTGGATCCCTGTGATGTGATGGAGCTGGGCAGGGCGATGCGGCGCATGCTGTTCGACCACGATCTGCGTGAGGACCTGGCGCGCAGGGGGCTGGAGAGAGCGGCAGAATACACATGGGAACGCACCGTGGAGCTGACCCTGGAGGCGTACAGGGAGGCGTTGCTTTGACCGGGTGGCGGTTGCGGAGCCTGCCATGGCGCACTGCGGAAAGGAAGCGATGACAAAGACCGAAGGCACGTGAACCTTTTAGCGGCGGCAGCCATGCGCGTATTATAGTACTGCATGTTTATTCGTGCTTATTATGTTTGAAACAGTTGATGAGATAAGGGCAAAACACCAGGGTGAAACGCCGCTTGCCCGCCTTCCCTTTCCCGCCGAGATCCTCGTCACCGAGGCCTTTTTCATTATGCCCGGGAGATTTCCGGGCGCTCCGGAAAAGCCTGGTCTCAGCGCCCCACGCCCTCGTAGTTGAAACCCAGTCGCCGCACGGAGAGGGGCTCCAGGCAGTTCCTGGTGTCGATTATCTCGCGTCCCTTCATGACCTCGCCCACGCGCCGGAAATCCTGGAGCTTGAACTCGTCCCAGTCGGTGAGGATGAGCAGGAGGTCCGCGCCTTCGGCGGCCTCCAGGGCGCTGGCGGCGCAGCTCAACTCGGGCATGGCCTCGCGCGCGTTCTCCATGGCCCGCGGGTCGTAAGCCGATATCTCCGCGCCTCCCTCCAGGAGCAGGCGGATTATCTCCAGGGCGGGGGAATCCCTTACGTCGTCGGTATTGGCCTTGAAGGCAAGTCCCCAGGCCGCTATGCGCTTGCCGCGCAGATCCCCCAGGCGCCGCTCGACCTTCCGCGCCATGAGCTCCATCTGCTCGCGGTTCACCTGCATGACCCCCTCAAGGAGGTAGAAGCTGTATCCGGAATGCCGGGCGATGTTGATCAAGGCCTGGCAGTCCTTGGGGAAGCATGAGCCCCCGAAGCCGGGGCCGGAACGCAGGAACTCGAAGCCGATACGGCGGTCATAACCCATGCCCATGGCCACCTCTTTGACGTCGGCGTCCACCGCCTCGCAGATATTGGCGATGGCGTTGATGAAGGATACCTTGGTGGCCAGGAAGGCGTTGGAGGCGTACTTGATCATCTCCGCGCTGGCGGGGTCGGTGATGAAGAGGGGGGCGTTCAAGGGACGGTACAGCTCGGCCATGATGCCCGCCGCCCTCTGGCTCTCGGTGCCCACCACGATGCGGTCGGGGTGCATGAAGTCCCGCACCGCCGTGCCCTCGCGCAGGAACTCGGGATTGGAGACGACGTCGAATTCCTCTCCTCCCGCCCGCTCCTTGATCACCCGTTCCACCAGGCGGGTGGAGCCCACGGGCATGGTGCTCTTGTTGACGACGATCTTGTAGCCGTCGATGGCGCCGGCGATATCCCCGGCGGCCTCCATGACGTAGGACATGTCGGCGGCGCCGTCCTCTCCCTGCGGGGTCCCCACGGTTATGAAGACGATCTCCGAGGCCGCCACCGCCTCCGCGGTATCGGTGGTGAAGGAGAGGCTTCGTCCCAGGTGCCGCGACAGCAGCTCGGGCAGGCCGACCTCGTAGATGGTCACCTCGCCGCGGTTGAGACGCTCGATCTTGCCCTCGTCCTTGTCCACCCCGGTGACGGAATGCCCCAGGTCCGCCAAGCACGCCCCGGTGACCAGTCCCACGTATCCCGTTCCGATAACCGCTATCTTCATGCCTGCTCCCCGCTAACTTTGCCGTTTACCCTGCATGCAAGGATAACCCCCCGCGCCGCGCATTTCAAACCGGCCCGGGAAAGCCGCGGTGCGGCCGCAGGGCTACATGTCCGCCGAGGGGGCGTGGTATGGTTAGCGTGAAACCGGGCATAAAGGAGATGATCGGGACCACGTTCACCCAAAGGAGAGACCTCGGAGACCGTGGAACATGATTAGGTGAGCGGCGATCTAAAGGAGGTCGTCGAGCAGCTTGATCGCAGGCGCGATTTCCAGGGATCCGCCCGCCGCGTGGTGGATTTCATGGAAATGCACGAAGACGAAAGGCACGAAGAATAAGAGGAGGAACGGTGACGACCGCAGCCCGCTCCGCTCCGCGGCGCGCGCAAGCCGAAAGGTTGCACGGGGGGAGGATCCTGGTCGGGGTCTTGGCTTGCTTGCTGGCGGGGCTGCCTCTCCTCGCGGGCTGCGGAGGAGAGGACGCGTCGGCCTGGATAAGGAGGTGCCGCGAGGCGGTCTCCGATTACGTGGAGGGAGGGGGATACCTGGGATTCGAGCAGCGGACGGAGCTGGAGCTCTCCAGCTCGGAGGGCACGGTAAAGCAGGCTGTGGAGGCGGAGGGCGAGATGGTCTTCCCCCTCAAACAGAGATACGAGTACCGCGAGACCTTCACCAGCTCGCGCAAACCCGGTGAGCAGCAGGAGAACTCCTTCTCCTATCTGACCGTGGACGGGGGGCGCACCGCCTACGTGATGGGAGAGAACCTCTCCGCCCAGCTCGGGGTGCCGGGATGGATCCATTACACCCCGCCCGAAGGACAAAACCGCTATTTCGACTACCCCGGCCTCATGGAGCGCCTGCTGTCGCTGGGGGAGGGCGCCGCCTGGATAGGATGGGAGGAGGTGGAGGGGGTGTCCTGCGCCCACTTGAGCTACGCCATCTCCGGCCACGAGCTCATGGAGCTGCGCCTGCAGGAGAATCCCGCCCTGGAGGAGCAGTACCAGGGGCTCGACCCCGATGAGGTCCTGGGGGAGATCGCGGTGGAGGTATGGATCGCGAAAGGGGACGCCTTGCCCCGCAAGGTGACGGTGGCGCAGTCCTCCTCCCAAGGGGAGATGGGCGCCTCCAGCCGCATAGCCATGGCCTTCCGCGCCTACGGAGAGGAGCCGCCCATGCCCATCGAGGCGCCGGCGTTTTTCGCGGAGGCGGATTGATGGAAAACGCAGGCGGTGGACGAAGGGCGCGGCGCGGAAAAGGGGGCGGACGGCGCGGCCCTTCGGCCCCTGACCTGGCGGAAGGGGTCGCGGCGTGCTGGTATAATACGCCTGTCACGCCCTCAAGCGCCCAGCCGCAAGTATGGGAGGGGCAGGGGGCGCGGGAGGGGAGGAAAAAGAAGGAGGAAACATGGAAGCAGCCGTCAAGCCGGTATCATACGCCCTCATCCTGGTGAGCGTGACCCTGGCCATCAGCGGCCAGATCTGCCTGCGCCGCGGCATGGAGGTGGTAAAGGAGAGGACGGGCATGGAGGCGGGCGACCTGATGAAAAAGCCTTTGACCTTCGCCAGGGAGATCGTGACCACCTGGCTGGTGATGCTCGGGCTCTTCCTCTTCGTGGCCTCCGCGGGCTTCTGGCTGGTGGTGCTGGCCGACGTCCCCCTGGGCGTCGCATATCCCTTCGTCAGCCTCACCTATATCGTGGTCCTGCTTTACGACAAGCTCTTCGAGTCCTACCGTATAACTGTCTGGAACTGGGTGGGGGTGGCCGCCATCGTCGCGGGGGTGATCATGATCTCCCTGGGGCGCGCCTCGGCCTGAACACACGGGCGGAGGAGGTCGCGCATATGAGGGTGCTGGTGGACGGCACTCCCTTCCTTATCGAGAAAACCGGTATCGGGCATTACACCGAGAACCTGGTGACTCACCTGCGCAAGGTGGCGCCGGAGCTGGAGATCAACCTCTTCGCCCTCTCCCTGCGGGGCGGACACCGCCTGAAACGCATGCTCGCCATGGAGGGGGTGGAGAAAAAGGGCTACAACCTTCCCGCCAATTTCCTCTATTACACCTGGTGGCCGAGGACGTCCCTCTTCCCCGCGGAGACCCTGGCGGGCGATTTCGACCTCTTTCACGCCACCAATTACCAGGCGCCGGCGCTGCGCAGGGCGAAGCTGGTCACCACCGTGCACGACATAAACTTCGTGCGCTTTCCCGAGATGCAGAGCAAGGGCATCAGGCGCTTTATCGCCGCCATGCCTCGCCTGCTGGAACGCTCCCGTGTGGTGCTCGCCGACTCTCGCTTCACCGCCGAAGAACTCATGGAGGTTTACGGCCTGCCGGAGGATGGGGTGCGGGTGGTGTATCCCGGCCTGAACCCGGTGTTTCTGCGCGAGCCGGACCCTGAGGAGGTGGAGACGGCCCTGCGCGCCTACTGCCTGCAGCCTCCCTACATCGCTTATATAGGGAACCTGCATCCCCGCAAGAACCTGGTCACCTTGGTGGAGGCTTTCGCGCGCGTGCGCGAAAGGGGCCTCGCGCACCGTCTTGCGGTCATCGGCGGCGGAGGGCTGGGCAAGCTCAACAACACCGAATATCGCAAGTTGACGCTGAGGGTGAGGGACCTGGGGCTGGAGGAGGCGGTGGTCTTCACCGGATACGTTCCCGATCAACGGCTGGCGTCTCTGCTGCGGAGGGCGGAGATGCTGGTATTTCCCTCCATCTACGAGGGCTTCGGCCTGCCGCCGCTGGAGGCCATGGCCTGCGGCGTGCCCGTGATCACCTCCCGGCGCTCCTCGCTTCCCGAGGTGGTGGGCGATGCGGCGCTGTTGTTGGAAGACCCTCTGGATGCGGAGGAGATCGCGGGCTGCATGGAAAGGCTTCTCGCCGATGGCGAACTGCGCTCACGCCTGGTGCGAGCGGGGCGAGAGAGGGCGAAGATGTTCGATTGGGAGAAAACAGCGAGGAAAGTGGCGGCGGTGTATCAAGAGGTGGTGGAGGCTTGAGAGCAGAGCGGGTCTCACTCGTGGCCACGGTGCTCGACGAGGCCGGGAATCTCGGCGAATGGTGGACGAGCATAGCCGGCCAGACCCTGCCTCCCGACGAGGTAGTGGTGGTGGACGGGGGCTCACGCGACGGAACGGCGGAGCTGCTGCGGGAGATGGCCGCGAGATCGCCCTTCCCGGTGCGCGTGGAGGTGCGCGAGGGGTGCAATATCGCGCGGGGGAGGAACGAGGCCGTGCGCCTGGCCGCCCACGAGATCATAGCCGTGACCGACGCCGGCTGCGTGTTGTCCCCCGACTGGCTGGAGAGGATAACCGCCCCCTTGCGGGGGGAAGCCGCCGTGGACCTGGTGGCGGGCTTCTACCAGCCGCTCACGCGCAACCGGTTCGAGGAGGCGGCGGCATGCGCCACCCTGCCCCTGCCGTGGGAGGTGAGGGAGGGGCGTTTTATGCCCTCGTCGCGCTCCCTGGCCTTCCGCCGCCGCGTCTGGGAGGAGGCGGGGGGGTACCCGGAGTGGCTGGAGATCGGCGAGGACATGTACTTCAACCATGCCTGGAAAAGGCTGGGCATAGCG
>JACVJD010000119.1 GCA_015711825.1 Candidatus Solincola daggyaiensis | reverse complement strand
GACGCCCTGGGGTACTGGCTGGGGGTGGAGGGGTGGCCGCAGGGCCAGCAGGAGCGCCTCTCCCGCTACTGGGACCTCCAGCGCTACTTCGCGGTCAAGAAGAACGGGGGGTTCTGGGACGTGTGCGATTACCGCGATCATTACTTCCTGGGCACCAGCGAGGCCGCGGGCCTGGGGTTCCCGGACGCTGGTGCCGCGGGATGGTACGCGCAGTCGGCCTGCGCGGAGGCGGGGGGGGTGCGCGGCGCCTACAGCCTCGATGCCGCCTTCAACCAGTCCCTGGGATACTACCCGCGAGGCACCGCCCTCTTCTCCATCCTCAACGCCATGGCCCGCCTGCGCCTTGACCGCGTCTCCGGTTACCTGGTGTACGATCCCGCCCACGCCCCCGGGCGCGTTCCGGTGTTCTCGTGCGCGGACTGGGCCGGGAAACGCATCCCGGTACTGGTCTTCGACGCCTCCGGGAACCTGCAGCAGGCGACGCAGTCCTCGCTGCTCCCCGCCCACCGCAGGCGCGCCCAGTATAACCCGGTAACCGGGCTGCAGGCCAGGCCGTTCTCCTGCTCGCCCGCGGGGGAGAGCTCGAGGCAGAGTCTGGAGATCTCCTACAGCGCGCCGTCGGGGTCCGTCGCGGGCGCGTACATCTACGGCAAAGACGGGGAGCTGGTGCGGGAGCTGGCGCCGGGGGTCTCCCCGCTAAACTGGGACGGCAAAGATGAGGAGGGGAACCCCGTTGCCGACGGCATCTATACCATCTACCTCCAGACGCGCTCCGCCGATCCGTCGGCGCACATCCCCTCGGCCACCGCGCAGGCGGGGGTCAACAACAACATCCCCACCCCCTCCACCACCTGGTACCTGGCGGAGGGCTATACGGGGAGCAACGTGGAATCAGGCGAGTTCGATACCTGGGTCCTCATACAAAACCCCGGCGACCAGGCCGCCGAGGCCGAGGTGACCTTCATGTTGCCGGGCGGCTCCAACATTACGCGCCGCTACACCCTCCCTCCCCATTCCCGCTCCACCATCCACGTGGACGACATCCTCCCGGCGGCGGAGATGTCCACTCTGGTGGAGGCAAGCCTGCCGGTGGTGGTGGAGCGCGCCATGTACTTCGGTGGGGGGCTGGCGGGACACGACACCATCGGCGTCAACTCCCCCTCCCGGCGCTGGTACCTGGCGGAAGGCTATACGGGAGGGGACTTCGACGAGTGGGTGCTGGTGCAGAACCCCAACGACGCCCCCGCGGAGCTCGTGGTGCAGTTCCAGACCCAGGACCAGGGCGTGGTTGACCGATCATATAGCCTCCCGCCCCGTTCGCGCTTCACCATCCACGTGGACGATATCCTGCCCGAATCCCAGGTGAGCACCTACCTCGAGTGCGACCTGCCGGTGGTGGTGGAGCGCGCTCAGTACCTGAACTACATGAACAGCGGGCACTGCTCCATCGGGGCCCGCTCTCCCTCCACCACCTGGTACCTGGCCGAGGGATACACGGGAGGCGGTTTCGAGGAGTGGATCCTGGTGCAAAATCCCCAGGACGGGGCGGCGCGGGTGGAGATCACCTTCATGGAGCTGGACGGCTCCAACACCAGGATGAGCTTCGACGTGCCGGGGCGCAGCCGTTACACCGTCCCCGTGCATGAGATCCTACCGGACGCTCAAGTGTCTGCCAGGGTCACATCGTCCCGTTCCGTCATTTGTGAACGGGCCATGTACTGGAACGGGCGCAGCGACGGTCATGCCACCCTCGGCACCCCCACCCCCGAGTACTCCTGGTACTTCGCGGAGGGATATACCGCGGGCGGGTTCGAGGAATGGTTGCTCATCCAGAACCCGTGGGACTCGAAGGCCGCGGTCACGGTGGACTTCATGCTGCCGGGAGGATCCAGCCGGAGCATAAACCTCGAGGTGGCCGCGAGGTCGCGTTTCTCCTTGAACGTGGGGGGGGTCCTGGGCGAGACCGAGGTCAGCTTGCGGGTGTCCTCGGACCTGCCGGTGGTGAGCGAGCGCGCCATGTACTGGCGGGAGCGCTACGGCGGGCACTGTTCCATCGGCGCCATGCGGTAGGCGGATATTCCCAGGAACCACAACGGCAAAGGCTTCCCGCGATCCCATACGGTATCGTTGAGATGTGCGGTTTTTCATATCGAGCCCGCTCAACACTCGAGCCGAAAGGCGAGGGTTGACGGCTCTCGGACCGAAGGCAGATATAAGCGCTTTGGTGCGCTTTTCGGGTCGAATTCTATCCGTAATCCCCGCTCCAGCAACTTTACGGCCCCATCTTTCGGCGATGAGCTATACTTGAAGTGAAGCGACGGTATGGCCTCGAGGCGGTTCTGGCTCATGCTCAAGGAATTATCGACCACCATAGCAAAACAACTCGACTCATTGCTCGAGGAGATAACGGCCGCTTTTGAGCTCACCATCCCCACCTACGCGGGGCTTTCGGAGGACACCAAGGACGAGATCCGCGAGCTGGTGAAAAAGCTCACCCTTGCCACCACCAGGTACCAGGCGGTAAAGGGACTGGAGCGCGAGGACCTTTACGCTTTCGCGCGCATGGTAGGAAGGAACCGCTCCCTGCAGATAATCCCCTTCGCCGATCTCGTGCGCGCCGTCTTCCTGGTGGAGGCCATCGTTTGGAACAAGGTCATTCCGCAGGCCGGCTCCGTGCAGACCGAAGAGATGCGACGCTTGCTCGACATGCAGGGCGAGTTGAACGCCGAGCTTATCGCCGCCCTGTCTGCGGCGTATTCAGAGACCAGGGACGAGATGATCAATCGCCAGTTGCGGGAATTGCACGGCCTTCTGGAGGTGGGCAGGACCATCACCTCCACCATGGACCTCGACCGCGTGTTCCTGCAGATACTCGAGGTGGCCGCGGGCATCATGCAGACCCCCATGGGAGCGGTTTACCTTCTGGAGGAGGAAGAGGAGGAGCTGCGCCTGGTCGCCCAACTGGGGCTGGCTCAACCCTGGAGCAAGGGACGTCGCATCGAGCTCGCGCGCTCGCTCCTTGTCCAGGCCATGAGAGAGAAGGGACCGGTCACCGCGGCCGACGCGCGGCTGCGCGGCCTCAATCTCCCGGCCCCCGCCGGCGGGGGAAGGGTACGCTCGGTTCTCTCATGTCCCATCATGAAGGACGATAAGCCCATCGGGGGCCTTGAGTTATACGACGTGACGGCGCGCAATTACAATCGCCTCGACATGGCTCTTCTGGCGGCCTTTGCGCCCCAGGCGGGAGTGGCCATCGAGAACGCCAGGCTTTTCGAGCTGGAGCGCAGGCGCCGCAGGCAGACGGTGGAGCTGAAGGAGCTCGCCGAGGCCATCGCGGGGGCCATGTCCTTCAGGCAGGCCCTCGGGATCATGGTCCGGAGCCTGGTGATGATCACGGGCGCGGACCGCTGCCTTCTCTTCTTCTACAACGCGGAGGAGGAGAAGCTGGAGTTTTCGCGAGGATACGGGCTCACCTCCGGAATGATCAAGCGCCTGCAAAACCGCAGCTGGAGGCTGGATGACCTGGACGAGGCGGTGAGGCTGACCATAAAGAACCAGGAGATATTCACCACCGAAGACGCGGTGTCCGATGCGCGCATAAACGAGGAGTACGCGGAGTTCCTCAAGGTAAGGGCATGCATCATCGCGCCCCTCATCTACGGCGGCAAGGTGAGCGGGGTGCTGGTCATCGGCAGCGCGGCGAAGGCAAGTTTCTTCGAGGATATAGACCGCGAGATGATCGCCGTGGTCCTGGACCAGGTGACCATCGCCATCGAGCAAGTGCGGCTGCGTGAACGCATACGCGAGCGGGAGAGAAGGCTGCAGGAGCTGGAGGCGAGCGAACGCGTGTTCTTCGAAAGGGAGCGCAGCGAGACCATCATCTCCGCCAACCCCGAGGCCATTTTCCTGGTGGATCGCGAGCGCAACGTGGTCCTCTTCAATCCCGCGGCGGCGGAGCTGTTCGGTTGGCGCGAAGAGGAGGCGTTGGGCAGGCACGTGCACGAGATCCTTTACGGCGAGGAGGGGGTGGAGCTCGGAGAATGCACGCGCGACGACTGTCCCGTTGACGCCGCCTTCCGGGGCGAGAAGCCCGGGACGGTGGAGATGGAATACCTGCGCCGTGACGGCAGGGCGATATGGATAAGCGGCTCCTTTTCGGTTATCCGCAACCAGAAGCGACAGATCGTGAACGTGGTCTGCGTGTTCCACGACATAACGGAGCAGAAGAGATTGCAATACCTCGCCCTGGTGGACAGGGAACTGGACATCGCCTCGGATATACAGGGAGCGCTGCTTCCCAGCGGACCCCTGGAAACCGGGCGGGTGAAGGTTTTGGCGCATCAAGAGCAGGCGCGCATCGTGGGCGGAGACTGGTACGATTACTGGGAGGAAGGCGACCGGCTGGTGGTGGTCATAGGCGACGCGGTGGGGAGCGGTATACCGGCCGCCTTGCTCGCCACCCTGGCATTGAGCTCCATACGGGCCGAGGCCAAGTACGGCGGCAACCCCGTGGACATCGTCCTGAAAGCCAACCGCGCCATCTTCCCCCACCGCCTCGAGGACCGTTTCATAACCATCCTCTATTGCGAGTTAAACCAGAAAACGCTGCTCCTGCGCTACGTCAACGCCGGGCACAACGACCCCATACTCATCAGGGGAGGTTCCGAGCTCTTGACCCTCGGATCCAGGAAGCGCATCATCCTCGGCGCCTTCGAGGACCCTGACCTGGAGGCGGAGGAGATGCAGCTGGAGCCCGGTGACCGCCTTTTGTTCTATACCGACGGGGTGGTGGAATGCAGGGACAGTCGACGCCGTATGTTCGGCGAGAACCGCCTCAGGCGTTACCTGAAGGCGGCGGGCTCCCGGGCGGCGGGCGTCCTCATCCAGGACCTGGTGGATGGACTCAAGGCTTTCAGCGGGGGCAGGATGGAGGACGATTTCACCCTTATGCTGTGCGACATAAAGAAGCGTTGACGGCCCTGCCTGCCGTTTGACCTCGGGTGCCCGAGTCCATCGGACTGTCTCTCTTGCTTGCGCTTCCTTCTTGCGTGTCGGTGCGCTGGGCAGCGATCTCGCCCGGAGGGCATGAGGCAGCCGTCCCAAAAAGACGCCTTCTCCGGGGCGTCCCCGCTCTCTACCCCCCGGCGGTTTTCGAGCACGAGGCGCTGCAAAGCCCTGTGGGCGTACCTTGCAAGCCGGGAACGCCTCGTGGGCGACCCCCCGGGAGACGGGGGAATGACTCCAGGCGCGCGCGAGGCCAAGAGCATTTATAATAGTGGAACAGGCAAACGGATCCTTATCCCTTACGAGGGAGGGCTGCATA
Organism: Candidatus Solincola daggyaiensis; assembly: GCA_015711825.1. Taxonomy (GTDB): domain Bacteria; phylum Actinomycetota; class Geothermincolia; order Geothermincolales; family RBG-13-55-18; genus Solincola_B; species Solincola_B daggyaiensis. The sequence continues at coordinate 2,189 of JACVJD010000119.1, read as the reverse complement.
AGCCATGAAGGCAGGAGAGCTTACACCGCGGAAAGCGCGCGAATTCGTCGCCAGATGGCCCGTGTATCGCGGGGACGGCGACAATCCCCTATGGCTGGAACCCGCCGAGCTCAAAGCCCTGCAGGAGAGCAACCTGCGTAGGCAACTGCAGCTCGCCGCGGATTTCAGCCCTTATTACCGCGAGGTGTTCAGACGCGAGGGAGTGGACCCCGGGAGAATAAGGACTCTTGAAGACCTGGAGCGCGTCCCCGTGACCTCCAAGGAGGCTTACCTCGAAAACCCGCTTTCCTTTCTCCTGGTCATCGAACCCCCGGATGCCCTGGATGCCACCTACGAGATAACCTATACCTCCGGCACCACCACCGGCGCACCGGCGCCTTTTTTCAACTCCGCCTACGATATGTACAACATCACCCTGCAGATGAGGCGCATGGCGGAGATATGCCGCATGAATCCCGAGGATACCGTGCTCAACCTGTTTCCCTACGCCGGCCTTCCCCACGTCGGATTCTATCGCACCGTCCATTTCGCCTCCGCCGTGGGCATGAAACTGGTGAACGCCATGGTGGGAAGGGATGCGCCCGGCTTTCCGCTGCACCGCTCCATGGACGAAGCCCTCGCCTTGGCGCAGAGCCACCGGGCAAGCGTCCTCGCCGGTGTGGGACGTTACGTGCGCAGGTTCCTGGTGCGAGCCTCCCAGACGGGAGCGGATCTCTCCTCGCTGCGGCTGGTCATGGCCCTGGGAGACGCGGTCCCCGAGGGGGTGCGGGAGGAAATGCGCGCCCTACTGGCCAAGGGGGACGCGGATGAGGTGTTCGTCAACAACGGCTACGTGCTGACGGAATGCCAGGGGCCCTTCGTGGAGTGTTGCGAGTTCGGGGGGAACCATAACAGCGCCCCCAATCTCTACCACCTCGAGATACTCGACCCGGAGACCATGCGTCCCCTGCCCGAAGGCGAGGTGGGAATGCTGGCGGTGACCCATCTCGACCGCAGGGGCACGGTGCTGCTGCGTTACCTGGTGGGAGACATGGCGGCGGTGGAATCGGGCACATGTCCCCATTGCGGACGCAGCGGACAGCGCCTGGTGATCAGGATGGGCTCCACCTATGCCGCGCGCGCCGAGAGAGTCATCCGGGTGGGCGGCAAGCTGGTGAACCCGGAGGCGGTGAAGAGCCAGCTCGCGGGGGTCAAGGGGATGGTCGAATACCAATTGGTGGTGGAAAAGGAAGATCCCGGCAACCTCTTCAGCCCCGATCGCCTCATCATCCGTCTTTCGGTGGCCGGGCGGATGCGCCAGGATCTGGAAAAAGAGGTGGTGGACAAAGTGAGTGAAGCCACGGGCATCACTCCCCTCATACAGTTCGTTCAATCGCCGGAGATCTACGACCCCACCCTGGTGCTCAAGGCCACGCGCTTCCTGGACCGGAGATGAAAGCAGCCCGCCGGGTCGCCGTGCCCGGGGTATGAGCGCCTCGATCCCCTTTCGATCCTATGCACATGAGCGCCGGCCAGGGGGTGTCTTTCGGCGACCTCTCTACGTGCGACGCCATGCTCGAAGCCCCGCGGAGCCATCCCGCCGCCGACCGCCGCGTGTTTTCCCGACTTAGGGCCATACCGTACCGTACAAGCAAGAGGCTTTACCCCAAGGGGCGCTTGCCATACCCCGCTATATATTTACATATAATGCTCCGTAGGCCTGCCGATATAAGCTTCTAACCGCCGTCTTACGGCGATGCGAGCAGCCGGCCGGGGAGCAGTTGAGGGTTGACGGCCTCCGCAAGCCCCCCCGCGGCGTCGAAGAGCAGAACGGGTATGCGTTTTTCGGGGTCCTCGGCCCCCCAGTCCGCGCACGAGAACACCGGAACGCGCCCGGGGGCGTGGGCGGGATCGTACACCAGGTAACCGGAGACGCGGTCAAGGCGCAGGCGGGCCATGGCGGCGGGAAGGGCCAGGAGCGCGGCGCCGCGGCTGTAATAGCCCAGGGACTGGTCCAGGGCGTGATCGGGCAGGAAGGCCCCCCGCATGCTCCCGAAACGCTCCTCGCGCCCGGGGTTATAGGCGCACACGTCCCAGAACCCCCCGTTCTTCTTGACCGCGAAGTAGCGCTGGAGGTCCCAGTAGCGGGAGAGGCGCTCCTGCTGGCCCTGCGGCCACCCCTCCACCCCCAGCCAGTACCCCAGGGCGTC
>JACVJD010000118.1 GCA_015711825.1 Candidatus Solincola daggyaiensis | reverse complement strand
GTTATTGCTCCTTCTCCCTGGTCAACAACGCCACCGGGCGGGTGGTGAAATCGGGCACCGTGAACCTTTACTACGACAATTATGATTCCGACAACCCCCAATACGATTTCGAGGTCTTCAAGGTATCCGGCCTCAAGAGAGGCACCTACACCCTGAGGGTGGAAAACCTGGGCATGCCGGGCACTGATCAGTGGCCCCAGGAGATATTGGAGTATTTCGAGTCTGCGGGGATCGACCCACCGCAGCTCCCGCATTTCATCAACGTCGACTACCTCACGCTAAAGGTCTGACACCACGCATCGGGGCCTATTGGCGACGGTCTCTAAAAAAGGCGATCGAAGGCCTGCCCCGCAGTCCTAACCACAGCCGGCAGGCTGCTCCGCGCTTTAGCGGCTCCCCCACTCCCTTGCGATGGTCTGAACGGCGATGCGGTTGCTGGGTCCATCGCCCCTGGCAACGGTCACGCCCACGTTCTCGCCCACCGCTTCCGCGATGGCGGCGACATCGGCGTGGGTGAACCCGGGGCACAAGAGCACGGAGTGTATGCCCTCCTTGTCCACCAGCTCCCGGCTCACCGCCAGCGCCTGCTCCTGGTCTTTCACCGCCACCGAGATCAAGCGATATTTTCCGGTATCGATAACGCTGCGGTGCACCTCGGGATCGGCGTCGGGAGCGTGGGCGATAAAAGCGGCTACGAAGGCCATGCCTGCACCTCCTTCATAATGAATAAGAACCTTCTCTCCGTTTATTAAACCATCGACGGCTTCCCTGACGGAACTGCAACCTATAGACCAAGAACCCGCATCCCGCCTGGCCCCTATGCCTGCGATCCCCATGCCTCAGACATCAGACGAGGCTCGACCCCAATGTCTGTGCATCAGACGAGGCTCGACCCCAATGTCTGGACCCCCATTTCTATGTTAAGCTGTGGCTTGAGATGTATGAATCGAGGATAGAGGATATCGCCTTCGTGGCGGGGCACTGGCCGCTGGATAGCGGCGTGCCCACGGTGGTGTTTATTCACGGGTCCGGCGGGGCGAGCGTGCTCTGGCACGCCCAGGTGGAAGCACTCGCGGACGCGATGAACACCATAGCCCTGGACCTGCCGGGTCACGGCGCCAGCGGCGGCGGCGGCATGGACAGCGTGGGGCGCTACGCCGAAGCGGTGGATGCCTTCATCTCCTCGCTGGGAGTTCTCCGAGCGGTGCCTTGCGGCTTAAGCCTGGGCGGGGCGATCGTGCTGCACCTACTGCTAGAGAAAAGGGGGCGTTACGAGGCGGGGATCCTGGTGAACACGGGCGCGAGGCTGAGGGTGCTCCCCCTCATCTTCGAGACCATCGAGAAGGACTACCGCTCCTACCTGGAAGGAGCGCCCAGGTTCAGCATCTCCGAAAAGACCGACCCCGCCCGCATCGCGCCCCTCATGGAGGCCACGGCCGCCTGCCCTCCCGAGGTGACCTTGGGCGACTTCCGCGCCTGCGACGCCTTCGACGTCATGGGGAGGCTGGGGGAGATCGAGGTCCCCGTCCTCGTCTTCACCGCCTCGGAGGATAAGATGACGCCCCCCAAGTACGGCCTCTACCTGGCGGACCACATCGAGCGCTCAACCCTGGTGAACATCGAGGACGCTGGCCACCTCAGCCCCATGGAACAGCCCGAGGCGGTGTCGCGGGCGATAAGGGACTTCGTGCTGGGGCTATAACAGGGGTTCTGCGATCGCTCCAGGCACATGGCGAGAAACCGAGACCCAAAGCTTCCATCAATGCTGAGCGCTCATGAATTTTCCCAGAAGAAACGCGGTAAAAAAAGATCGCGCCGGGATCAAAGGCGCCGGCGATGCGGCGCTCGGTTGACGACGCGTCTCCTCCCGGCACCTGACGGCGAGGGTTCGCCATGTCTTCGAGCTCCCGCGGAATCCGAATACCGGGCCTGCTTGAGCTACCGGCGCCTAACGGGTTCTTCGCGCTGCCTTCCTAAGCGGCGAAAAACCTCCGGAGGATGGACAGCACTTCACGCGGCTTTTCCATGGGAATGAGGTGGCCGGCTCCCTCCACCACCTCCAGCTCGGCGTCGGGCATAACGGCGGCGGCGCGCCGGAGATCCACCACCAGACGGTTCTCGCTCTCCTCGCTCTCCATGAGCAACACCGGGCAGGAGACCTTTGCCAGCAGTTCCCAGGGATCGACCGCCATGCCTCCCATGAAAAGCGCCGCCTCCCTCTTGGGATGGCAGGACAGCTCCAACCCCCCGTCCGCGGTCTCGGTCATGCCGTGCCGGAGGTATAAGTCCAGCATCTCTCGGTCCCAGCGCGAAAAGAGCGGTTTGCCGCTGAGGTAATCCCGCGCTTCTTCCTCGCCGTTCCAACGGTTACGGCGGCGGACGGATTTCGAGGCCAGGGGATGCTGCTCTACCGTCAGGTCCATGGCATAGAACTGCGAGGGTAGGAAGATGGGCTCGATGAGAACCATGCGCGCGGCCAGCGGCCCATGCAGGGCCTCGGCTATGGAGGCTACGGTGGCCCCCATGGAATGTCCTACCACCAAGGGCCCCTCCAGGCCGAGTCGCCGCATGAAGACCGCCAGGTCCTCGGCGATGACAAGCCAGCTCAAACCGCCCTCCTCGGGGTCGAAGGAACGGTGGTCGCAGAAATAAGGGGCGATCACCCTGTAGGGTCCCGCGAGCTCCCTGGCTATGGGATGCCAGAGCCAGGGCAGAAAACCGGTGGCGTGGAGCATCACCACCGCCGGACCCTCGCCGGGCCAGTGCAGGTACTGCAGCTCCACCTCTCCGATATCCTGGGACAGAACCTCCGGTCGCAAACATTCCCTCCTTTCTTACCTTATCTTCCGTTTCCGCTCATCCCTGCCGGCTTAGGCCGCTGAACTTCCAGGTCAAGCGCAGAAAATCCATCATAATATACGACCGGCGTCACCCATGGCGCCATGACGTGGCGGGGCACGCCCGAGAAGAGCATTACCGGTTGCATGAAGAACGCAAGGGTCAGGTGAGCTCCTGCAACACCCTCTGGTGGACCTCAAGATCCCTTTCTCCAAAGAGCACGAAACGCACCGTCTTCACGCTCTTCAGCTCAGGAGCCATCTCCACGATGGTGGAAAGCGCCACGCGCGCGGCGGGCTCCAGGGGATAGCCGAAGGCTCCCGTGGATATGGCCGGGAAAGCCACGGACGCCAGGCCCTTTTCCTCGGCCAGGCGCAAAGCGTTGCGGTAGCAGTCCGCAAGCAGCCTATCCGAGGGCTCATCCCTGCCGTAAACGGGGCCGAGGCAGTGAATGACGTAGGGGTTGGGAAGGTCGTGGCCACCGGTGATCACCGCCTCCCCGGGCTTGATGGGGGCCAGGGGCCTGCACTCCTCCGCCAGGCCTCGCCCTGCGGCGCGGTGTATAGCTCCCGCCACCCCACCACCGGGCATGAGCTGCGCGTTGGCGGCGTTCACGATGGCGTCCATATCCGGCTGACGCGTTATATCGCCCCGCACGCATTCGATCACCACGTCACCTACCTTTGCCATGCGCTATCCCTCCTTCGAAGCGTCCATGCCCGGAAACCGGGCCCTTGTCCCGAACGTCGGGCCGCCGTGCGTGTTTCCACCTTTCCGTATCCATGCGCTATGGGGTCATGCAACCCTGCGCTGACTTTCGCGGGCCAATGCGGAACCCCCAGAAAGGCACGTCGATATGCTTGAGATCCGGACGCAGCATCGGGGGTCCGGTGCTTTCCCGCTCGCCCTCTCATCGCATGCCTCCTGTTCTCCTATAAGTATAAGGGTAACATGCCCCGCATCCACGGCGGCAGGCCGATGGAGCTCCCAACAGTGCGGTGATGCCGCCCTTAAATAAGTGTCCCCATTGCATGGTAAGATCGTGTTGGCTCAGGAGGAAGCGATGGCACGAAAACCCAGTTCTTATCTCTATCGCCTTGCGAGGCGGACAAGGGACCTCGAGGTCCTCTTCTCGGGAAACCCCAAGAAGATGGCCCGGCGAGCGAAAAACAAGCTCCTGGGGAGGAGGCTCTCGCGCATATTTCGCTGGTGAGCGGGTGCGGCGAGGGAGAGGGGCCGGCCTTTGCTTTTTTCCTAGGGGGATTCCGCGCATATTTCGCTGGCGAGCGGGTGCGGCCCCATTCTCCTGTCGCTTTTTTCCGGAATATGGGCGGCGGCACGTGGCCGGATATGTATGGCATCCGAACATCCATGAAATGAGTTGCGATGATCTGAACCATAACGGGAGAGATAATCGCCTCCATCCACGAGTTCAAGTGCATTAAGAGCACGGGCTTCCCTCTCTTGTCGCTATCTTCGGGATCGAAATGCCCTTCTGCTGACGACACCGTGCACACCGTGGCCCTGGCCGTCGGCAAAACGCAGATGCCACGGGCGCCATCACCGCAGGCATCGCCCATGCTTTCCGCGGCGTGTCCAGGGAGGCAACCGAGAGGGCACTGGAGTCCCTGGACCACAGGCTCCGCAAGATAAGGCAAGTCCGATGGGGCCCTGCCTGATGTGAGCATTCGCCGAGATCCACCCAATGAGGTCACTCGGCGGCATAGTGTCTTCGCCTTGTGCTTGCCCTCATTCACACCAGATGTGGGGGCCCCAGACATCAAATGAGGCTTGACCCCCATGTCCAGATGTGGGGGCCCCAGACATCAAATGAGGCTTGACCCCCATGTCCGATGCAGACATGAAACGAGGCGTGACCCCTATGTCTGGGTTCGATGAGTCTCTGGATATCTGCATATATCTTTTCGACGGCGTCCTCGTAGCTCTTCTTCTTTATATCTTTAAGCGAGCTGAAGAGGCCGAGGAGGTCGGAGATGCCCAGGAGGCGGTTGAGCGCTTCCTCCCTCACGCGCGGCTCGCTCACCACGATGTCCCTGATCACCTCCTGGTGCAGGTAGGCGGAGCTCATGAAGTCCCTAGCGTCCATGCCGAGCTTATTCCGCAGCTCCTCCTCCTCCTCGTGCTTCTCGCCGTTTTCGTCCACGAAGTAGAACCATTCGCCGGATCTCTTCTTCTTCCCCATCTCCCTGAAAACGTGGATATCGCCGGCGTCCGACTCCAGCACCAGCTCCACGCCAACGGAATCGCAGTTGCGATTACGCGTCTGCCACCCCTTGCGCTCGTCTATGCCTATCTTCTTGCCGACCACCTCGCCCCCATAGAGCGCCCACTCCACGGCGTTGGTGGTGCTGCTCTTCCCGCTACGGTTGCCGCCGTAGAGGAGTACCACGGGGGCGGAGAGGTCGATGCATTTCTCCTCCCTGCCGTAGCCCCGGAAGCCCCTTATCTTTATCTCTTTCAGCCTGACGTTCTCAGCCATGACTCATCCCCCGTTACCCTATCCTGTCCCCGATCTTTTCCGCGATCTCCCTTATCTCCTCCAGGATGGAATCCAGCCTCCCCTTGACCTCGCCGAGGGCGCCCTTGGACGATCCTTCTTCCAGGCCCCGATAGGCGCCGTCCAGCAGCTCCAGGCACAGGCGCTCCTCCTCCTCGTTCTCGGCCTGCTCCCTTACCTTCTCCTTTATGCGTCCCATCTCATCCATGCGTCCCTCCTTGCGAGACAACAAAACGGGCTCGAGCTCTTCTTATTGGCCCCTTCCCTATTCCCTAACCATCCTTATAGCACGTCCCAGTGACATTCTTGCGGCGGCGCGGCTCCTCCTACCCCGCAGGCGGCTTCCAGTTCCTGTCATGCACCACATACAGTAGGTGCTTCGCCCTGGACACCGCGACATATTGGTCCAGGGGGTTGTGGATGGGGAACTTCCCGTCCATGTCGCAGAAGATGACCACGTCGGACTCCAGCCCTTTGAACCTCTTGAGGGGCGAGAAGCATACGGCGTGGGGCGGCAAGTCCTCCCGGTAGTCGGCCACCGCGCAGCCGGCGAGCTCCTCTACGCCCGCCATGCAGCTCTTCTCCCTGATGTGCGGCGAGAGCACGGTGATCTGCCCCGGCGAGACGCCTTTCTTGAGCAGCCCGGCCACGATATCGGCGATGATCCTCGGCTGGTCCTCGGGCCTTGCGTAGGACTTGAACCTCACCTTCTCGCCCTGCGGGTTCTTCTCGTAGACGTAGGACTCCGGATCCACCCCGCCGATCTCCGCCGCCAGCTCGCATATCCTCTGGGTGTTGCGGCAGTTCTCGTAGAGCACGAAGGGCTCGCCCTGGATGGGGAACCGCAAGCCCTCGCGGTAGATGTTCTGCATCTCGTCGAAGAAGATGTACAGGCAGCCGTCCCTGCCCTCCCTCAAGAGCTTGAACACGCTCTCCGACCATTCCTCCCGGAAGTCCTGGCCCTCGTCGATGATCACCGCGTCGAAACGGGCGCCCACCCTGTCCATGGCTTCCTCGAGGATGGCGGCGCACCCCTGGTCCCAAAAGCGCTTGCGCTCCTCCTTTTTCTCCTCCGGTGGGACCTCGAAGGGGATGCCCGCCTCCGCCGCCATGCGCGCGCAGAGGTTGTGGTAGTTGTCGATGGTGACCATGCCCTCCTCGTCCCCGACCACCGACTCCAGATAGCGGGCCAGGGGCGAGTTGAAGCACATGAGCAGGACCCGCTTGCCCTCCCGTGCGAGGCGGCGGGCCTTCTCCGCCGCCAGCTGCGTCTTGCCGGTGCCCGCGTAACCCTGGATGAGCGCCTGCTTGTGGTTGCGCAGGTGGTCGAGCAGGCGGCTCTGCTCCTCGGTCAGGCGGATGAGCTGCGCCTCCTCGTCCTCTATCTTCCTGGCGATGGACTGAACGACGCGGAACTCCGGCATGAGGAACTTGTTGCAGAGGTCGCTGTATTCCCGCTCGGTGATGTGCCGGTTCTTGCCCTTTCTCCTCCACAGCTCCATGATCCCCGAGACCTTGGTATAGGCGTACCGCAAGTCGGAGCGGTCAAGCGTGAGCTCCCTCGCCGCATGCGGGGGGAAGTACTTGGTGTCCACGGTGGCGTCCGGGAAGGCCACCGCGTAGCCGTGCGCGAAGGGGAACCTCTCCTCCCGTTCGTCCAGGATGCCGCGCTTCATGATCTCCCGCGCGAGCCAGTGGATGTTGTCGCTTGCCTGTCGATAAGGGTCCTTGGAGATGACGTGTTCCTTGCCTGTTTGCGAGACGGACGTCCACTTTTTCTGCTTCTGGAGGTAGCGGATCTCGCGGCCTCCCTTTACCTCGATGTCCAGGAAGCCGAGCTCGCGGTGGACGACCAGGAAGTCGATCTCGTGCTCGTACACCCCCCTGCCCTCCTCCACGGAGATGAAGGGCAGGGAGTGGAAAACGGTGTACTCGTCGGGGAGATGCTCGCTCAGGGCCAGGTAGAGCCTCTCCTCCCCCAGCGCCCCTTTTCCCACCTTCACTTCCGGGATCATCTTCGCCATGAGAAGACAGAGCTGGCCGGGGAAAACTGGACAGGTGCTTAAGTGGTAAACTGCTCCCGAGAGACGAAAGGAGCAGTAAGAATGGCCAAGAGACCGAGAAGGAACCACGCGGCGGCCTTCAAAGCCAAGGTGGCG
>JACVJD010000117.1 GCA_015711825.1 Candidatus Solincola daggyaiensis | reverse complement strand
GCGAGGACATAGAGCTTTTCCAGTCCCAGACTGAGATCCACCGATTCAAGTACCTGGGCTCGCAACAACTTCCCATGGTCTATTGCGACCAGGACCGCATGCACCAGGTGGTAAAGAACCTCCTCTCAAACGCCGTCAAGTATTCGCCCCAAGGCGGCCCCATCGAGGTGGAGACGGGAGTGGAGGGAAAATACGTCACCCTCTCCGTCACCGACCACGGCATCGGTATCCCGCAGGATGACCTGCCCCATATCTTCGAGCGTTTCCGCCGCGCCGAGAACCAGGGGCTTTCGGGCATCACGGGAACGGGCCTGGGGTTGGCCATCGTCAAGCACCTGGTGGAGCTGCACGGTGGAAAGATAAGCGTGAGGAGCGAGCCCGGGCGGGGAAGCACTTTCACCGTTTACGTTCCCATAAGGGGGTTGTGATGCGAGCAGAGCAAAGTCGCCCTGATCGCGCTATGCGCCGCTCCGCCCACCCCTGGGGCGAAAAAGGGCCGAGGGAGGCGGGTGAGGTTGTACCGTCATAACCTTCTGCGCATGCTCGGCAGCCTATGGTGGATCTCCATCGCGGCCATGATCGCCATGCTCGCCCTCCCGCACAGCGCGGCCATCCGCTACGATATGGTTTTGCTCGCACTCCTCGCCATGCTCGTGCTCGGCCTCTCCGCCTCGCTCCTGCCCTACCGCGAGACGCCCCCCGGCCGCGGCTTCGGCCTCCTGGTGGGGTTTTTCAGCCTCGCCCTGTCGCTGCTGACCTGCGTGGCCATCCGCTACAGCGGCGGTGCCCACAGCCCCTTCTTTCCCTTCCTCCTGCTGGTGACCGCCTTCAGCTCCGGGCTCTTCCCGGCCCCCGGAACCGCCACCTTGCTCTCGGGCCTGTCGCTATGCGCATACTTGGTCACCGTGCTCTTGCTCGCTCAACCACGGGCATCCGATGCGCAGTTGATATCCGCGCAGTCGTTCCTCCTCGCCCTGGTGTCCTTTGTGGTCAACCGCATGGGGGCGGAGAGCAGAAAACAGGCCATGGAGCGGGAGCGGGCCATGGAGGAGCTGCGCACTCTCTCCCAGATGGACAGGGCGGCTTCATCGTTCGTCTCCGCGGTGAGCTTCGAGATGCGCACACCCCTCACCTCCATCCTGGGGTTCAGCGAGATGCTGGTCTCGCGAGAGACGGAGCCGGAAAAAGAGCGCGAGTACGTGGAGATCATCGCCAGGGAAGCCCAGAACCTCTCCAAGCTCGTCGAGGACCTGCTCGACGTATCGCGGCTGGAATCGGGCAAACTGCGGCTCCAGAAAGAGGTGATAGGCCTGCAGCGCCTTCTTGAGGTCAGCATGCCGTTGCTGGAGTCCCCGCGAGAACCGATAAGGGTCAAAACCAGTATCCCGGGTGACCTTTCGCCGGTGATGGTGGACACCCAGCGCATGAAAAGGGTGTTCGACTCCCTTTTTGCCTATATAACGAGAAAATCCGGTCCCGGTTCGGAGGTAAGGCTCTCCGCCAAAAACGAGGGAGGCGAGGTGGTGCTCACGGTGAACATCAGGAAAGGCGAGAACGGCGGCCGGCACCACAACGGCACCAGGGTCTTCCCGCCCCTGGGGGGCGTCGAGGAGGGCGACCTGGATCTCGCCATCGCCCGCAGAATAGTCCAGGCACACCAGGGCAGCCTGAGCCTCATACCCACCTCGGGCGCCTGGTTCACCATCGTCCTCCGCCTTCCCGAGCTGAGTATAGGGGATTTTCTCGTCGCTCCTTCCTCCATATCCGACGCCTTCGAGCAGGGTGCCGCGGGAGAGCCGGGATCCTGATGCCAGGGCTCTCTGGTATCCTTTAGGCATGGAGACGACGTCGCACAGCCATGGCGTGGAAATGGTGCAAGGCCGCTGCCGCATCTGCGGGGACAGCACCGAGATCCTGCGCCTTACCGAGTTCAACCTCAAGCTTTGTCGGCATTGCTTCGCGAGGTTCTTCGAGCGCCGCGTGCGGCGCGCCATGGAAAAGCATGCCATGGCGGGCGAGGGCGACCGCGTGGCGCTCGCGGTCTCGGGTGGGAAGGATTCCACCGCCCTTCTCTTCGCCCTTAAAAGACTGAGCTTGGTCATGGGCTTCGAGCTTCTCGCCCTGCATTTCCATCTCAACATGGGGGAATACTCGGACCTCAACCTGGATGCGGTGATAAAGCAGGCGGGGCTCGCGGGTGTGCCCCTGGAGGTGGTGCGCATAGGCGACTTGGGGCTGCGCGTGCAGCGCGTCAAGGGATGGAACGCCTGCGCGGTGTGCGGGGCCATCAAGCGCTCCCTGCTCAACCGCGAGGCCAGGCGCATGGGCGCCACCGTGGTGGCCACCGCTCACACCCTGGAAGACGTGCTGCTCTTCACGTTCAAGAACCTTCTCTCGCGCAAGTATTACGTCCCCCGGCCCGTTCTGCCGGCATCAGACCATCTGGCGCGCAAGGTCAAGCCCCTCGTTTACACGCCGGAACGGCTTAACCTGGCGTACTGCCGCCTGCGTGACGTTCCCGTCTTCGAGGCGAAGTGCCCGCAGTGGACCCCACGCGGCCACTCCCTGAAGGAGGTTTTCGAGCACATGGAGGAGGTAATGCCCTCCGGCAAGCTGCAACTGCTGCTCTCCTTCATGGACGCCTTCCCGGCGCCCGGTGACGAGTCCGAAGGCGCGCGCAGGCCTTGCGCGCGCTGCGGCGAGCCCACCGCCCAGGAACTCTGTGCCCTCTGCCAGCTCTCCGACTGGTTCGCCTCACGCCCGCCTCTCCGGGAAGAGCGCCCTCACGGCCTCGAGCCTTAACCCGTGACGCGCGTGATGCCGCCGCGCCTCTCCTTATCGATCACGGCTCCTCTTGCTCGGCATGAGGGGCAAGGCTTGGTTTGCTGCCTAGCCGCGCCATCCCCGTGGGGCGGAAAGCGAGGGTCGCGCAGCCGCCTTTCCCTAGGGATTTTGCTTCCCATAAGGAGGATTCCATACGCAAAACGGAGCGCCTCTCCTCCACGGCCATGCCGTTCCGGCCACCCGGCTTGCAGAAAGAAAGCGTGTCGGCCGATAATAAAATGCAACAAGCCGAGGTCATGTCCGGCGGCGTCGCCGCTTGAGCCCGCGCGGTTAGCGAGGAGAGGAGAATGGTCATGGCTTACTGCCAGAAATGCGGCAGAGAGATCTCGGAGGGCGCCGCGTTCTGCCCGGCCTGCGGAGCCCCGACGGGCGCGGAGATATCGACACCTCCACCACCCCCAGGCGCCGCCGCGGCGCCTCCCACCCCGCCGCAAGCGCCGGGTTCACCACCTTCCTACGCGCAGTACCCGGCGGTGGCGCCGCCGGCCCACGTGCCCGGCGTGGTGCCGCCTCCGCCTGCGAGGAAGAAAATGTCTTCGGGCTGGAAGGCGGCGCTGATCATCGGGGTTTCCGTCATCGTCATCTTGATAGTGGGGGCGGTTCTCATCGGCGTACTGGTCTTCAAGGCGGTGAAGGGCCCCGTGGACGTCACCAACCGCTATATCGAGGCCGTGAACGGCGGTGACGCCGAGGCCGCCTGGGAACTCCTTCATCCTGCCTCGCGCTTCAGGCGCGACTATACCTTGAGCACCTTCGAGTCGCAGGTCATCGAGCCCACCACCAGGCTTAAGACCTGGAATGCCAACCAGGTGGAGGTCAAGGACAACCGCGCCTTGGTCAAGGTGGAAATGGAAGACGTGGAGGGATCCGACTTCCGGGTGGAGTTCGAGCTGAGGAAGTCCGGGGAAGACTGGAAGGTGTTCGATTACAGCCTGGATTGACGCGGGAACGCCGATGGCGGCGGTCAGGCCTCGAGAATGGAGAGGACTCTTTCCACCAGGGCCTCTATGCCGGCGCTCTTGGGGACGAATTCGCTCGCTCCCATCTTTTTCAACTGCTCTATGCTCTGCCTGCGCGTGAGAACGGAATTGACGATTATGGGCGTGTCCATGGTCGCCTCGTCCTGGCGCAATCTCTTCAGCACCCACATGCCGCTGCGCCGCGGCATATGGATATCGAGGATGATAACGTCGGGATCCAGCCGCCGCGCGACGTCCACGGCGTTGCCGGCATCCAGACAGATATGGGTCTTGAGCCCCCTGTTGTTGAACACTATCTCCGCCAGCCGCGCTATGGAACGATCGTCCTCGATCACCAGCACCATTTTCTCGCCCATCTCCAAAAGTATATCCTCGCGCCGCCATCCCGGTCAAAAAGCGATCGGACAACTGAGAATAGGAGCATATGGGCGGTAAGGAGCGTGATTTTAAGCGCGGAAGCAACATCTCACCGACAATGGATGCAGCAAGGCCTTCCGCTGCCTTACGACCCGGTCCGCCGAACAGCCTTGTCGCTATAAACCGAGCGGTATGGCGGAAGGCCCCTGCTGCCTTCTCTCTATCCGGTGACGCTGCTACTTCTTCGCGGCCGGCTTCTTGGCGGGCTTCTTGGCCGCTGCCTTTTTCGCCGGCTTCTTGGCCGCAGGCTTCTTCGCGGCCGGCTTCTTCGCGGCCGGCTTCTTGGCGGGCTTCTTGGCCGCTGCCTTTTTCGCCGGCTTCTTGGCCGCAGGCTTCTTCGCGGCCGTCTTCTTGGCGGGCTTATCGGCCGCTGCCTTCTTCGCCGGCTTCTTGGCGGGTTTCGTAGCCATCTCTTCACTCCTTTCCTAGAATTTCTTTAAAAGTCTTCTCCTTCCATCCCCTTTTTCCTCCCGGTTAATAAAGGGAATTGCTGCGGGATTCATCCAGCGTGTGCGGACTCGAGAACGCGCTACGGGCATGGTGATGATATGGAAAAATCAGGAATATCGACGCGCGATACGCCGCTCCCCCAATGGCGATGATAGCGCTGGCGAAGAGACGATCCCCGTTCTTTTCACGCGTGATAATGCCTGTTTAACCGCTATTTTGAAAATGCAACCGCAGAGGATGAGTCAAGGCAGGCTTAAGGGGCGTTCTTTGCGTGCCATTAATTACCATGATGGGCGGCGAAACGCTTTCCCGGCCGCCGTGCGATCTCAGCCCTCGGGAGATCCCCCGTAATCGCTGTCCGCCAGCGCTTCGGCCCGTAGGTATTCGGAAACCATGCCCTCCAGTTCGGTGCGGCCGAAATCCGGCCACAGCACGGGGGTGACCATGATACGCGAACGCGCCAGGCGCCAGAGCATGAAATTGGATATACGCATCTCGCCCGCCGTCCTTATGAGGAGGTCGATATCCGGAAGGTCCGGGGCATAGAGCAAGCCTGCCAGTCGAGCCTCGTCGATTTCCGCGCAGGAGACCCTTCCCATCCGGGCTTCCGCCGCCAGTTTCCGCGCCGCGTCCACGATCTCCCCCCGGCCGCCGTAGTTGAAATTGATGTTGAGGTTGAGGCCTCGATTGTGGCGCGTGACCTCGTAAGCCATGTCGAACCAAGCCAGTATCTCGGGTGGAAGGCGATCGCGCCTCCCGATATGGCGCAGGCGCACCCCCAAGCGCATGAACTCCTCCATGCGCTTGCGCAATACATCGCGGCTCATGTTGACCAGGAAGCGCACCTCCTCCTCGGGACGCTCCCAGTTCTCGGTGGAAAAGGCGAATAGCGACAGCGCCTTCACATGGTGCTCCGCGCACACCCGCACCGCCTCCATGATCGCTTCCTCCCCGCGGCGGTGGCCCTCGATCCTGGGAAGGCCTCGCATCTTAGCCCAGCGGCCGTTGCCGTCCATGATGATGCCGATGTGGCTCGGATACGCGCCTGACAAGTCACACCTCCTCGCCCTCGAGGATACGCGAGTCGATCATATAGAATATATCGGACACGGGGGTTTCGGCACTAACCGCATCCCTCCCGGCGCGGCATACGTCCAGAAAGCGACTTGGCGATATTGACGACGCGCGAAGCCGGCATGCTTGAGGGTAAGACCTGCGCCGGTCGCCGCCAAAAAGGCGCCGGTGAGGAAGAACGTGCTTAAGAAACGCGCCGCCATACCGATATAAAAAAGCGATAAACCGTACGATGTTATGGAACCGGGAGATGCGACGAGACAACACCATGGAAGCTAACCAACCGGGTGGGGAGACAAGGCAGACGACCGTAAGACGCAGGGTATTCCGCAGCTTCTTCACCAAGAAGCTGGAGCGTAGATTGGAGGAGAAAGGCCTGGAGGCTCCCCAGCAGCTCCTCAACCTCATGGATGTCCCCTTCGAGGAGTTCACCCCCGAGGACAAGGAGCTCTACGAGAGCAAGATAAAGCCCTTGGCCTTCGTTTTCGCAGAGCACCTCATGGAGGTGTACGAGATCATGGGGAGGCCGCGGCGCGGCTGGGAGGAGATGCTGGAGCGCCTTCAGCCCTCTCCCATCAAGGTCCTCGCCGCCCTGGTCCTGCATGAGGACGAAAAAGCGCAGAATATGCCCGACGAGCCCGATCCCTTGGAGGAGCCTCCCGACAACGGCAGGCGCGCCGAGAAGATCAGCGTGCGCGTCTATCGCGATAAAGGGACATCGCGCGAACGCTGGTGGGAGAAGAAGATATTCTGATCACCAGCGCGAAACGCCCACACTTCTTACGGATACTTACATATGGATGCTTCCCGGGAGGCATGCCCGGGTGGATATCGACTCACGGCCCGAGGAGGAAAAACCATGGGTGCGGCGGAGAGGGAGAACGAGCTGCGTGAACTGATACTGGAGATCGGCAGGAGGGTGTGGCAGCGCGGCATGGCCTCCGCCAACTCCGGCAATATATCCGCCCGCCTCGACGAGGAGACGGTGCTCATAACGCCCACCTTGGTCAGCAAGGGGTTCATGCGCCCCGAGCAGTTGCTCGCGGTGAACCTGCATGGTGAGGTACTGCGCGGCGAGGGCTACCCCACCACCGAGACCCCCATGCACCTTCGCCTCTACCGGGAGCGCGGGGACATTGGCGGCGTGGTGCACGCCCATCCCCCCATAGCCACCGCCTTCGCCGTGGCCGGAAAGCCCCTCGACCTGCACCTCATTCCCGAGGCGGTCATCTTCCTGGGCGAGGTCCCCCTGGTGCCCTTCCAGCCCCCTGGGAGCCCTGAACTCGCCGAGGCCACCGTTCCCTACCTGCGCGATTACGACGCCGTGCTGCTGCAAAACCACGGCGTGCTTTGCTGGGGCAGCGACGTGGAGCAGGCTTACCACCGACTGGAGACGGTGGAGTTCTGCGCCCAGGTGACCTTCACGGCGCAACAACTGGGGGGAGCGAAAGAGCTCCCCTCCGAGCCCCTGGAAAACCTTCTCAGCATACGTCGCATGATGAAAGGGCGCGGGGGATAGGCAATGCGGTGGCGTGCGTCACCCGCGGCGTTGCGGCCGGCCAAGCGTAGCGGGGTATGGGCTATCAGCCTGCATACAGGACTAAATAATTCTCTGAGAGCAACCGAGTATATGCTTGAAGGGCTTGAGCTCAAGGTGTGGAAACATTTTATCGAGGGAATATAGGAATATATAAATAAGAGTTCTGTGCATGGCATATCTCGGAAATCTTATGAGCGAATCGGCTTGGAACATACATATCAGGCCGGTTTGTGTTGCTTATCCTTGTTCAGTTAAAGGATAATGGAATCGATGGACTGGGCCGGCTGGAGGAGGTGATGCCACGTCAGCTTCGGTTTACGGGTCTTTTGTCCCATCGCCGAAGGCCGGACCACCTTCGGAATAGACTTTCGGCAAGCGGCGGCTTAGATGCACGAGTCCTGTAAGGGGGGGTTGGTATGAACAAGATCGCCCGCAACGCCATCCTCGCGGTCGTCCTGGCCGTGGTGGCATTCTTCTGGATCTGGCTCTTCGACTACCTGGGCGC
>JACVJD010000116.1 GCA_015711825.1 Candidatus Solincola daggyaiensis | reverse complement strand
TACCCTGTCGGTGCGCGCCGGGGCCCCTGTCTTTATCAGGCCGCACCCGGTGGCCACCGCCAGATCGGCGATGGTGACATCCTCGGTCTCGCCGGAGCGGTGCGAGACCACGCAGGCATAACCGGAGCGGGAGGCGTGATCCATCACCTCCAGGGTCTCGGTGAGGGTCCCGATCTGGTTGAGCTTGATGAGGATGGCGTTGGCGACCCCCTCCTCTATGCCCCGTTTCAGGATGCCTATGTTGGTCACGAAGATGTCGTCTCCCACCAGCCGCACCCGGTCCCCCAGACGCGAGGTGAGGAGCTTCCATCCTTCCCAGTCCCCCTCCGCCATGCCGTCTTCGATGATTACGATGGGAAAATCTTCCAATAAACCCCGATAGTATTCCACCAAGGCCTCCGCATCCAGCTCCCTGCCCTCCCCGGAGAAGGCGTACCTGCCGCCTTCATAGAGCTCGCTCGCCGCCACGTCCAACACCAGGGCTACGTCATCGCCGGCACGGTAACCCGCCTCCCCGATGGCCTCCACGATGACCTCGAGGGCGGTGCGGTTGTTCTCCAGGCTGGGGGCGAACCCCCCCTCGTCGCCGATACCCGTGCTCAAACCCCTCTTCTTCAGCACCCCGCGCAGGGAATGGTAGACCTCGACCCCCATACGTAATGCCTCGCGGTAGCTGTCGGCGCCCCAGGGAAACACCATGAACTCCTGGATATCCACGTTGTTGTCGGCATGAGCTCCCCCGTTGAGGATGTTCATCATGGGCACCGGCAGCAGGTCCGCCCCGCCCCCGCCCAGGTAAGCGTAAAGCGAGATCCCCTTTTCCATGGCCGCCGCCTTGGCCGCAGCCAGGGACACCGAGAGGATGGCGTTGGCCCCCAGGCGCGACTTGTCCTCCGTGCCGTCCAGCTCTATGAGGACGCGGTCGATTTCTCCCTGGGCGGATACCTCCATGCCCAGCAGCCGCGGCGCGATCTCCTGATGGACGTTGCGCACCGCCTTCAACACCCCCTTGCCCATGTACCTCTCGCCGCCGTCCCGCAGCTCCAGGGCCTCAAGGGTGCCGGTGGAGGCGCCCGAGGGCACGGCGGCGCGGCTTACCCCCCAGGCCCCATATACCTCCGCCTCCACGGTCGGGTTGCCCCGAGAGTCCAGTATCTCGCGCGCCTTCACCGCCTTGATCTCGGACATAAACACCTCCCGCTCGCCGTCAGGTCTCCATCCTTCAAGCCGCCGTCATCACCGCAAGGTTTTCTCCCCGGTGCCGCCTTGTCACTTCCCCGCACCAAACGCTCCGGAGCGCCTGCGCGCCCATATCCGGTCTCAGCGGCACCGGCGACTACCGGCTTCCATCCCCACCTATTATAAACGCAGAGGGGGGCGCCGGAGATACGGGCGTTTCCGCATCTTATTCCAGCTTAGTCGGGAACGCGGCGTCTCGAGGGCGATACGCGGCGGGGCGTCGGAGGGCGATGGGGCGCATGAGGCCCGACTTCGGACGCGCAATATGCCGATAACGGTCGGGCCTGCGACGGAGCGATCGCGGCTCCATGTATCTATGAGCAGGCGGCCGCCGGCATTGCCGCGATGGTTAAACCAACCCGCGGTGACGTAATAGTGGGAACCAGCGGGCGCGCCCTCAGCTTCCCGTATAGCCCTCCGCGAAGTACCAGTGCGTTGAAGGCGCGTTGGCGCCCTGCGAGCAGCTCCCCCCATCCCTGTTCTTATAGTTGAAATACATGGCGCGCTCCGCCACCAGGGGCTGGTCGGATTCCACCAGGGTGGAGAACTCGGCCTCCTCCAGCCCCGGAAGGTCGTCCGCGTGCACGGTATAGCGGGACCTGGGGGGGATAAGCACCTCCTGCCGCACCGTGCTCCCGTCTCCCTTCATACAGGTCAAGCTGGCCCTGGCCTGGGAATCCCCGGGGTTCTGCAGCAGCAGGTAGGTGTCGAACTCCCCGCCGGTGTAGCCCTCGGCGAAGTACCACGCAGCGGCGGGCTCCTTTACCCCCATGGAGTCGTGCCCACCCTTACGGCCGAAGTACGAGAAATACATGGCGCGCTCCGCCACCAGGGGCAGGTCGGACTCAACCAGGGTGGAGAACTCGGCCTCCTCCAGCCCCGGAAGGTCGTCCGCGTGCACGGTCACGCGGCTGCGCGCCGGAACCTCGACGGAGAGCTCCCGGGTGGCGGCATCGGAGCGCATGAAGGTCAGCTTCGCGCCCGCCGCCCTTTCATTGGGGTTGGCGAGGAGCAGGTAGGTATCGAACTCCCCGCCGGTGTAGCCCTCGGCGAAGTGCCAACTCTTTTCCGGCGCGGGGGCCCCCTCCGCCGCGCTGCCTCCCGCGTGCCCGCGGTAGCGGAAGTACATGGCGCGCTCCGCCACCACCGGGAGGTCGCTTTGGAACTGGGCGGAGAACTCCCCGTCCTCCATGCCCGGCTCCATATCCATCCAGATGGTCATGCGCGAGGAGGGCTCCAGGGTGTAATAGATGCGGTCCACCTCGCCTCCGTTGCCCAGGAAGGACACCTCGAGGTTGGCCTCACCGGGATTGGGGTTCTGGACCAGGAAGAAGGTGTCGAATTCGCCGCCGGTGTAGCCCTCGGCGAAATACCAGTCCCTGCGCGCCTCGGATATGCCTTTACAGGCATGGCCTCCCTTGATGCCGCTGCCGAGAAAATCGAAATACATGGCGCGCTCCGCCACCACCGGCTGCTCGCTTTTCACCTCGATGGACACCTCCGAGTTCTGCACCTGGTCGTTGACGCAGACGGTGTGCCGGGAGTGCGGCGCCACCTCGCATGATTGCTGCATAGTGCCGCCGCCCGGGAACATATAGGTCAAGGTGCAGGCCGCGGGCTCATCGCCGGGATTCTGTATGAGCACATACTCGTCGAAATTCTGGGAGGCGATGGAGAAGAAATGGGTCTGAAGCCCCACCACGGAGGCGAACAGGGTCCCGCTCACCGTCTTGCTCCCCGCGCTGCCGTCGATGCGTATCTCCTTGACCCTTCCCGAGGTCCAGCGGGATACGATATCCAGGCCGTAAAGGGTGCCCACCGCGGTCTCCGCTTTGGCGTTGAGCCTGGCCTGCAGCTCCTCCCAGGTCATGGTCACCTGCCAGTCGTGGTCCTCGTCGACGGCGCAGGCGTCGTCGGGGACGGGGCTCAGGTAGGGAACGGGATTTCCGCCCCAGGCCTCGTCCGTGCCCGCGGTGTAGCCGCCGCAACAGGAGCTGTAGGCCGCGATGATGGGCTGCCCCCCGTAGGTGACGATCTCTCCCGCGGTGGCGTTCACCGCCGCCACGGTGTTGGGCCTCTTGGAGGGATCGATCTGCTCGTTGAAGGCCTGGCAGCAACTGCCGTATGGGCAGATATCGTAGCCGTCTTTGGCGTGCTTTCCCCGCGCTATGACCGAGAGGGTGTAGGTGCGGGCGGCGACCATGAGCACCCTGAGGCCCTGGGCCGGCCAGGTGTCCGGCTCCTCCTGCAAGCGGTAAAGGTATTCCCTGAGGGGATAGGTGCGCACCACGTTATCGCGGCAGAGCACCCTGATGGGCATGTCGTCGCTTACGTGGGAGAACTCCACTCCGGTGTAGTAGGTGCGGATGATCTGGTGGTATTCCTCGCCGCGCAGGGCGCGGTAGTAGACCCCGGCCATGCATAACCCCACCCCGTGCCCCCTGCCGTGCCCCACGAAGGTGATCTTGCCGCTTCCCGCCAGCGCCTCCTCCTCCGTCGTCTGGGGACCCGCGATGGAAACCGTCATCAGCATGGCCGCCGCAAGAGCCATCGCCACCACTATCTTTCTCGTATCCCTTCTCTCCACTGCAGGGATTTCGGCCATGCTCCTGCCTCCCATCAAGCGTCGACTGCCCCGCTCGGCTTTCCCGCAACGTGGGTTTTCCGGCTGTAACGAGTGCTCGTGGATGTGGCCCGCGTCTTCATCGCCTGCCTTTTCCCCCTTCGTCATCTCCTCGCCATCCTCTTTCCACCCATGCTTTCGGCAGAGTAACGCCCCGTTCCAACGGGGTAAGTCGTCTCACTCTCTTTAATATAACATAACAATAATATAAAATAACAACAGCTTTGGGCCCGGAGCGCACCTTTCCGAAGAAGAGCCCCCGGAGAAAAGGACGTGAGGGCGCGCATTCCGGAGGCATGACGGCAAAAGCCGGTGCGCCGGCGGAGGGGGTCAGATCACGCCGTCCTTGATGGCCTTGATGATCAACTGCGCGCGGTCCTCGACCTCGGTTTTACGAAAAATATTGCGCAGGTGGGTCTTCACCGTGCTTATGGTGATGCCCAGCTCCCTGGCGATGGACTTGTTGCTGTATCCCTTGGCCACCAGCCGCAAGATGTCCGCTTCCCTCTCGGTGAGCTCCTCGTAAACGCCTTTCCGCTCGTCCTCCAGTCGCAGGACGCCCCCCTGCTGCTGGAGCACCGTTACCAGTTTCTGGGTTATAGCCGATGCCACCAGAGGCACGCCCTCGGCGGCCGAATATATGGCATTGAGCAACTGCTCCTTGCCGCAATCCTTGAGGATGTAGCCTATGGCCCCCGCCCGGATGGCCTCGGCGGCGATCTCCAGGTCGTCGTAAACGGTGAGCATTATGGCCTGTATGTCCCGCGTGTCCGCCTCGTTCTTCAGGCGGCGCACCACCTCTATGCCGCTGATGTCGGGCAGCTTCACGTCCACCAGCATCACCCGGGGCTTCAAGTCGCGCGCCATTGCCAGAGCTTCCTCGCCGTTTCGGGCTTCGCCCACGAAACGTATCCTCTCCTCATCCTCCAGCACGCGGCTTATGCCCATGCGCACTATCTCGTGGTCGTCGACCACCGCCAGGCTTATCTCGTCCATCAAGCGAGCTCCCTTTCCGCCTGCGGGGACATAGGGGCGCGGAAAACCACCTTAACGCCCGCCCCGGGGCTCGATTCGAAGGTCACGCTCCCCTGCATCAGCTCCGCCCTTTCCTCCATACCCCTAAGGCCCAGGCAATCCCCCAGGCCCATCCGTTCCCTTACCTCGTGCTCCGAGAACCCCACTCCATCATCCTCGATACTCATCTCCACCTCTCCGTCGCGCCCATCCAGGCGGAAGCTCACCCTGCCGGCATGGGCATGACGCGAGACATTGGAAAGCGCTTCCTGGGCCACCCTGAAGAGCGTGACCTCCAGCAGCGGCCCCAGCCTATCCACATCTCCCCGCATCTCCAGATACACTTCCAGCCCGTTCTCGGCCGCGAACCTCTCCAGGTAGGTGCGGATGGTCCTTTCCAGGCCCAACACCTCCAAGGACGACGGCCGCAGGTCGGCTATCAGCCTGCGCAGGTCGCTCAACCCCTCCCGGGCCATACCCTTGAGCTCGTGGACCTGCGAGGCCAACCGCGGCGAGTCCGAGGCCAGGGATTCCAAGCTCTCGAGGCGGTAAAGCGCGTCCAGGAAAAAGGGCGCCAGACCGTCGTGCAGCTCTCTGGCTATGCGGATCCTCTCCTCCTCCTGCGCCACGCAAGTGGTGTGCACGAGGCGCTGTAGGTGCGAGCTCTTGTCCATGAGCTCCTGCATGAGACGTGAGTTGAGGAGGGAAACCGACAGTTGCGTCGAGAGGGTGGAGATGAGGTCGAGTTCCTCGAGCTTGAAGCTCGCCGCCCCGGACCTGCCGCCGATCCACAGCAACCCCACATCCTCCTTTCCCACCACAAGGGGCACGGACAGGAACTCGCCTTCCTCCGCCTCCTTCCACTCGAATTCCGATACCCTGCCATCGCGAAGCAGGCGTATTATCCCCATGTCCAAGCGGTCCATATAAAACCCGTTGCGATAGAACCTCTCTCTCTTGCGCCAGTAACCGGAGACGGCCCCTCCCAAGCCCTCGACGCAATAGCCGTTCTCGCCCTGCACGACCAGGGAGTTGTTGAGCTCGCCGCGCAACCTGGAGGCCAAGGCATGCATGGGATCGAGGGATAAGCCGATGGTTCTATAACACCGGTTTT
Organism: Candidatus Solincola daggyaiensis; assembly: GCA_015711825.1. GTDB lineage: Bacteria > Actinomycetota > Geothermincolia > Geothermincolales > RBG-13-55-18 > Solincola_B > Solincola_B daggyaiensis. The sequence goes on along the minus strand of JACVJD010000116.1, from coordinate 1,859 downwards.
CCTTGATCATCACGGCGCACAGGTGGAGCGCCATGGAAAACCTTACCTTCTCCGTTACCCCCCTCGCCAGTTCCTCCAGGCACCCCACGGTGCGTATGGAGCGGCCGAGCTCCTGCAGCAACTCTCCCTCCGCCTGGTCGCGACCATACAGCCAGCGTTCCACGGAACGCGTGGCCCATGAAAGCTGCCGGCGGTAGGCCGCCAGGAAGGGAACGGCGGAGAGCGCCATAAGCACGTAGGTGGCGGGGTGGAGACCCAGGCCCAGGGGATAGATGTAGAAAAGGCACAAGAGCAGGAAAGCGCCGATGTCGAAGAGCATGACCGCGGCGTTTACCAGCACGTGCTTGGCAACGGAATGCATATCCACGAAGAGCCCATAGCGCAGAATCCCGTATGCGAGCATGGAAACGAAGATGATACTCGATTGCGGGGTGCTTATGACGCGGTTCAATTCCAGATTCTGTACGGCATTGGCTATGAGCATGGGCACGGGGGCGAGGGCCAGGATGAGCAGGCCTTTTTTTCCCCGGCTGGACTCGCTGCGGGCTCGTTCCACGAGGAAAACCCCTATGGAGATAATGATTTCCGCGAAACCGAGGGCGGTCAGAAACCAGAAGTAGGGGGTTCTGGTGACGTTGATCCCCTGGCCGTAATCGGTAAGGTAATAGGAGGTGTAAATGAGGTCGGAGGCGTAAAGGGCGATGAGGCTGAATACCCACGGCAGGTAAAGCGCGGCGATAACCGCCGCGGCCTTACGGCGTTCACGCATGAACGACCTCACGCGGGGAAAACACAGCGCCAGCAAAAGGTAACTGGGGACCAGCAACAGCTCCCCTATGCCCTGGAACCTGGTCCAGAAAACCTTGTCCGCGAGGGTCGAGGAAGCGACGGTCATGGCCTCGCCTATGGCCCACAGGGTCATGAAAACGGAGATGAAAAAGAATATCACCCCATGCGGCTGGCGCCTGCTCTTGAGGAAAGCGAAAAGCCCTATACACAGGCTCGCCAGGCCGGACGCCGTGGTTATGGCTCGCTGCAGTTCGTCGACCATAGGGCGATTATACCATTATTTTCCCTTTTGCCTTTCCTTGATCGTTTTCGCGTGGGTCACCTGAATCGCCGCCATGGGCGGAGATCGCCGCCTCTCGCTGCGGCAAGCCTTAACCCGCCCGGCTGGGCATCGTTCTTCGCCCATGAAGCCGATACCGATCCCGCCACGCCTTCGCAGACACGCCCTGCCGGGCACGGCTGAGGGATAACCTGCGACGTTTTCGCCTCGCATAAAGCCGCCGGCTACGTGGTCCCTTATCCTCGCGTTTATGGCGACAAAGATCGCGCTCGCTTTTTCCCCTTCCCGCAAACGCCCCTACCAGGGCGGCGGAGGCCCCGGATAGGGCGGCATCTCGGGGATGTCGGGGGGGATATAGATGCCGGCGTCGAAGGTCTTGAACTCCCCGGGGCCCAGGGGCAGGGGCAGTCCGATGGCCGCGTACACGTAAAGGTGGATGTTCAGATCCTTCAGCGCGCCGCCCCTTTTTCCCGCGGTGTAATCCGGGTCCCTGTCCGCCCGGAACAACCCCACCACCAGGTCGGGATCTATGAAGGCCAGGAGATCGGTGAGGAACTCCTCCCCCACCGCGTTTATGGCCTGGGCGACAGGATCCGCGTCAAGGTTCGCGAGGAGGTCTACCAGGAACTGGTATCCGGCCCTGTTCAGGAGGTCCGCGATATCCGCCCCGCTCATGTGGGGCGAGGCCAGCAGCCTCTCGATGAGGGAGGAGCCGGGGTGCAGGGCGTACTCGGCGTTGATGGCCCGGGCCACCACCTCCCCGTCCAGGTTGGAGATAAGCCCGGACACG
>JACVJD010000115.1 GCA_015711825.1 Candidatus Solincola daggyaiensis | reverse complement strand
TCCCCTCGAGAAAGGCGGAGAGGCGGCGGTCTCGTTGCGGGAGGTGTCACGGCGCTGGGAGGTGGTCTCCGGACCCCTGCTGCGCTTGCGCGCGCCGCGTTGGATGGAAAAACGGCTCGAGGCGATGCGGGACATGGCCCCGCAAGCCGCATTCACGGGCCCGCTGGGGAGGGCGTGCGGGATGAAGGTGGATGCGCGGGCGGAAGAGCCGGGGGCCTACGGTTTGCTGGGGTGGAAAATGGCCACGGGTGAAGGCGCGGGGTTCTTCAGGGACCTGCTGGCGGTGAAGGCGCGGGAGGTCTCGGAATCGCTGCGCTTAACCTGCCTCATACTGGAGTATCTCCCCCAGCGCCCCCTGGAGACGAAGCGCGGGCGCGGCGGGAGGGGTGAGGGCTTCGGCCGTTGCGAGGGTCCGGAGGGAGAGGTATGCTGCCATATCAAGATGGAGAAGGGGATCGTCACCTACATGGCCATGTCCCTGCCCGGTGAGGTCAACCGCTCAGGTGCCTTCATCCTCGAGGGTAGCCTCCTCGACGAGGCCGAGCTGCTCTTCCTCCCCTGGAAAAAAGCACGACCTCCCTTCGCGCGTGCCTCCGACAAGTGACGCGCACTCTTCCGTAGCGGTCTCGGGAACCTCCTTTCCACCAGGCAAAGCTTTTCGTCACCTGGTAATTAATGGAAAATATATCTGCGGTGTTCCTGTCCAGGGAATGGAAAGAGCCGGGCCCGCTCGCTTATCGGCCCGGCTTGATGGTGGTGGGCGCTGGGGGATTTGAACCCTCGACCTCTGCCGTGTGAAGGCAGCGCTCTCCCGCTGAGCTAAGCGCCCGCGACGATAAAGATAGTAGCAGAATATCCCTTCATGTTAAAGCTCGCGCATTGAATCGTAAAAAAGTACTCCAAATGAATTCATCGGTAGATCGTACTCGCTATTCCCTGCGCCCATGGAAGAAGGGCTGATGCTGATTCCAGGTTGCCCGTGCCGCCTGCTATTCCCTGCGCCCATGGAAGGAGGAACCCCCGCAATGGCGGTTCCTCCGCCCTTGATTTGGGAAGAATTGAATTGACGCGTTTGGGGCAGGCGACGGGACGGCCGTAAGACCTGGGGCGGAAAACGGCATCGATGGGTGGCGAGGCGGCGGTGATGCGGCCTCAGGGGTCTCGGGACGGAACCTCGTTCGCTTGCCGGCTATGCCCGCAAGGGATTGCGAGCAAGGCCCGTGTCGGAAGGCCGAGGCGTGATGAGGAGGAGGGAAAGGACGTCGCCATGAAGGGTGTGGTGGTGTATAAGAGCTGGTGGGGGAGCTGCAAGAGGATCGCCGAGGCCATCGGGCAGGGCTTGGCCGAATCCGGACACGAGGTCGAGGTGGTGGCGGTGGAGGATGCCGGAAAGCCGGACCCGTCCCTGGACTTCGTGGTCATCGGCGCCGCCACCAGGTGGCCGGGAGCCTGGCCGAAGATCAAGCGCTACGCGAGGAGGCTCGCCAAGAAGGATTTCCAGGGCAAACCCTTCGCCGCTTTCAGCACCGGCGGCACCGTGGGCACGGATGAACCCCTCAGGCAGGCTTCCGAGGTCCTCCACGAGATGCTCGAGGGGGGCGGCCTGGTCGCCCTGGCGCCGCCCTTCAAGGCCGCCATCGAGGGCTACAAGCCGCCGGGAAAGGGCGAGGACAGGGGGACCCTGTCCGAGGGCGAGGTGGAGCGCGCCCGGGAGTTCGGCCGCGAACTGGGCGCCAAGCTCTCAAGCCGGTGAGGTCTCCGCCTCACCTTGCCGTGCGCGTACCCCTCGAGGGGCGTGTCCAAGGTCCCTACTCGGAGCGGTCTGGAAGAGGCTGGCGGTCAAGGCGTGGGCGGCGTGGGCCGGATCGCGCTCATGGAGGTTCCGGGGCTTGGCCCCCTCGAGCGCTCGGAACAGCCGGAAAAAACCCGTCTTTTCGGAGAACGGTCCCTTTGACTCCCCGTCCCTGCCCCGCAACACGTAAAGCGGGCTTTATAGCTCGGGAAGGGGTCGCCGAGACGCCTTCTCGCGCCGGACCGGAAAGGGCAGTCCTTATAAAGCGACCGAGGAAGAGAAAGGAGAGAGCGGCGATGAAGGAGTACAGGATCAAGCCCATGCTCACGGGGTGGTTCCACATGAACTGGGGACTCATCATGAGCCCGTTGGCCTCCGGCCACTTCGCCGACCTGCCCGTCTTCATGTTCCTCATCGAGGGCGAGGACGGCGAGAAGATCGTGGTGGACGGCAGCTACCAGCACGATCACGTGCCGAAATGGATATTCGGTCCCAAGCCCCGCACCCCGGATCTCGAGGTGCCCGAGGTGCTCAGGCGCCACGGCATAGACCCGCTGGCCATCGACACCGTGATCGTCACCCACCTGCATCACGACCACACCGGTTACCTCCATCTCTTCGAGAACGCGAGCTTCTACGTGCAGGAGGCGGAGATGCTGGAGTCCTATTTCCCCATGGGCTACCAGGCGGTGGGCTGCTATCCCGAGGAGTGGATAGACCTCGTCCCCAGGTTCAAGCTCGTGAACGGCGATTTCAAGCTGCGGGAAGGCATCGAGCTCATCCTCGCCGCCGGCCATACCGCCGGACACCAGGCGGTCGCGGTCAACACCTGGCGCGGAAGGGCGGTCATCTTCGGGGACGCCGCCTATATGTACGCCGGGCTGGCCAAGCGCTTCCCCGCCAAGTTCGCCGAGATAGTCGCCCTGGGGGGCGTGGCGGGACAGAAGGTGGACCTCGAGGACCCGGAGGTCCAGGAGACCATCGCGCGCGTTTGGGGCTCTCGCTACGGCGGATATTTCGGGCCTGCGGTGCTTAACCCCGGGGAGATAATGCGCTCGCTGGCCAAACTGGATATGATGGCGGATATCGTCATCCCCGGGCATGACCCGGAACTCATCCGCATGAAGGTTATCCCGGACGACTACGACCTGGAGTAAACGCGCCTTGCGCGGTACTCGACAGGGTGACCGAGAACAGGCATAGCATAAGCAACAGACCATCATTGACCGGTCTTATGGCGGGGAGACACCCGCTTGCCTGCAGCGATAGCCCGATCCTCGGCCGGTCTGTCGAGGATGTGCCCGGCAGAAGCGATACCCGTGTCGTCGAGATGGCGCCAGGTTGCCACTCTCCGGCCCGTTTGAGCGTTTTCCGGAAAGGCTTTGAGGGATGAAGGCGAGGAACATACGTCGGCGTTAGCGAAGGAGGTGTTGTGGGGATTTGACGGAGTATGAAAACCGGGAGCGGTTGAGGTTGCGGCCGCACCACCTCTTCTGCGACAGGTTCCTGCCCCTGGAACTGGCGGTCAGGGGCGACGAGTTCGCCCGCGCCGTGAACGAGATCAAGGAGCTGACGCGGCCCGAGAGCGAGACGGTCATCGTGGTCGCCGAGGGACCGGACCAGCTATGCGTCCACTGCCCCGACTTCGGGGAAAACCGCTGCGAGAGCCCGGTAGGCGACGAGGAAAAAGTAAGAAAATGGGATGAAAAGATAAGGGAAGGGCTGGGCATATCATATGGACAACGCATTACCGCTAAGGAGTTGCTGGCCCTCATCGCGGAAAAAGCCCCGCTCGCGTTCTGCCGGGATCGCTGCCCGTGGAAGGCGGTGTGCGGGGTGTTCGACGCCTGAGGGCTTCCAGCTTTGTGGTGTTTCCCGCCGCTCGGACGCTCCCCGTGCCGAGCCCGCAGGCCATCGCTTCCTGAACGCCGCCCGGGAATCCGGAACGTCGTTACCGCGAGCACACTGCCTTCTCGACCCCTCCGCGTTTCCAGGGATGCGAGCGGGCTATTTCACCCTTCTCCGCGAGGCGTCGATTCCCAGCAGGCCGGCCAGGTTGAGGCCGAAGATCTTGGCGCGGTCCTCGTCGGTCAGGGCGGGGTAGCCGTAGCCCTCCTGCATGTCCTCGGGGAACTGGAAATCCCGCAAGCCCACCACCGCCCCCTTGATCTGGGCTCCGAACCCCGCGTAGTCGGTGCCCCAGATGATGCGGTCCGTCCCCACGAAGCGCACGGCCTCGCCCAGGATCCTCGCGAACTTGCGCGGCGCCGAGACCGCCCAGGGGATGAGGAGGGAGAGGCAGGGGTAGACGTTGGGGTGCCCCATGGCCACCATGTTGAGGTCGTCGCAGTAGGGGTAGCCCATGTGGAAGGCCACGATCTTGAGATCGGGGAAGTCGCGGGCCACGTCGTCGAGCTGCAGGGGCAGGGCGTGCTTGCTCTTGCCCGGGGGCACCCAGCAGAAGCCGGTGTGGATGTCCAGCACGATCTGGAGCTCCTCCGCTTTCTCGTAGAAGGGCCAGAGGTCGGGGTCGTTGATAAAGGTGTCCTCGGGAGGGTAGAACTTGAAGATCTTCGCCCCCTTCTCCTTCACCCAGTACTCAAGCTCCCAGATGGTGTTCTTAACCCCTTTGAACTTCACCGGGGAGACGTTGGGCTGGTACATGAAGCGGTCGGGATGGGACTCCACCACCCTGGCCATCTCCCCGTTCGATACCCAGCGGCTGGTGTAGCCGGTGGTGTCCATCATGGCCTCCGGCAGCAGGCAGGCGATGTCCACCCCGTACTTGTCCATGTACTCCAGCAGGACCTCGGGGTCCGCCTGCTTGGTGATCTCCCTGGCGTCCATGCCCTCGAAAAGCTCGGGCTTCGCGCCCAGCATGAGGGGCATGCGGATGTTGTCGATGGCCCGCCACCACATCTGCACCCCGGGGAAGTGGTTGATGTGCTCCATGTCCCCGATAAGGTGCGGCTCGGGGTCGATCTTGAAGAAACCGTCCCTCTCGAATCCGTCGCCCATGACTACCTCCTCCTTGGTCTATTCCTGGAGCAGTTTCAGGAGCTTCTCCAGGTTTTTCTCCTTCCTGTAGACAGGCCTCTCGGCCAATATCTCTTCGTAGCCCATCACCTCTCCCGTTCTCTCGAAATGATGGCCCCGCCGAAGGCGCCCAACTCTCCCAACCCCGCGGTGATGGCATGTACCGGGTAGATGACAGCCCCGTTGAAAGCGACCCGGGCGGAGCAGGACACTCCCTGCCTGCGGATGAAGTCGGCCACGCGGTGCGCCGCGTTTCCGGCCCGGCGATAGACGTCGTAGTCGGGGTAGCGGCGCAGGCGGTAGTTGGGCGCCTGCAGCAACCACTCCCTGCGCATCTCCATACCCAGCACCACCGCTGTGGAATAGGGGAAGCGGTTATCGCATCCCTCCACCACGAAGCGGCGGTCGAGGAGGGTCACCCCGCAGAGGGCGAAGCCGAGGGATGCGGCATACTCCTTGATATCCTGCTTGAGCTGCGCCGGGTCGGGACGGCGTGCCGCGTTGCTTCTCACCATGCGTTGGTCCGCCTTCTTCTGCAGGGTTTCCATGTACACCAGGGCGGGTACAGCGGGAAGGATCTCCGGCAGCATCTCCCGCTTGTGGTGGGTCCAGACATACTTGAGCGCGTTGGTCCCCCGCAGGGGAGGCACGTTTTCCTCCAGGGGGTCCACCTCGCTGTAAAGGTTCAGCTCCTGCGGTCGGTATCCCAGGTTGGGGATGAGAGCCACGCGGTCCTCATGGGGACCCGGCGGCCGCAACTTCACGTGCTGCCCGCGATATTCCCTCAAGCGCACCAGCCCCACCCTCTTTCCAGCCGAATGACTTATGGCTGCAGTTGCTCGCGCACCTGGCGGCGCAGCACCTTGCCGATGGCCGAGGTGGGGATGCCGTCCATGAACACCACCCGCTTGGGGCACTTGTAGCCCGCGATCCTGCGGCGGCAGAGGGCGATGAGCTCCTCCTCCGTCGCCGTCTCCCCCTGCTTCAGGACCACGGCGGCGGTGACCTCCTCGCCCCACTTCTCGCTCTTCACCCCCACCACCGCGGCGGTCAGCACCGCGGGGTGCTCGTAGAGCACCTGCTCCACCTCGAAGGGATAGACGTTCTCCCCCCCGGTGATGATCATGTCGTTCTTGCGGTCCACGATGTAGATGAACCCGTACTCGTCCACCGTGGCCAGGTCCCCGGTGTGCAGCCATCCGCCGCGCAGGGTCTTCGCGGTGAGCTCGGGGTCCTTCCAGTAGCCCTTCATGACGTTCTTGCCGCGGATGACGATCTCGCCGATCTCTCCCACGGGCACGTCGTTGTCCTCCTCGTCCACCACCCGGACCTCGGTGACCAGGGACTCGCGCCCGCAGGAATTGATGCGCCTCACCAGCTCGGGAGGGCCCTCCAGACGGCACTGGTCCTCCATCATCAGCATGGTGCCCAGGGGGGCCGCCTCGGTAAGGCCGTAACCCTGCATGAAGATGGGGCCGAATTTCGCGATGCAACGCCTGAGTACCTCCTCCGGCATGGGGGCGCCCGCGTAGGAGAAATACTTGATGCTGGAGAGGTCGTAGGAGTCCGCGCCGGGGAAGTCCAGCAGCCAGGAGAAGAGCACCGGCACCATGTTGATGTGGGTGACCCTCTCCCTCTCCGCCGTGGCCAGGATCTCGGCGAAGTCGAAGCGCGGGACGATGACCGCCCGGCACCCGGCGAGGTGGTGCAGCAGCACCGGCCACCACGCGGTGTGGAAGATGGGCAGTACCTGGAGGGTGGAGTAGTGGGGCTCGAACTCCAGCGCCAGCCCCATGCCCATGGCCGTGGTCAGGTAGTTGCGGTGGGTGAGCATCACTCCTTTGGGCAGGCCGGTGGTGCCTCCCGTGTACTGCAGGTGGCAGAGGTCGTCCTCGCAGACCTCCACGTCGGGCTCCGCGTCCGAGGCCTCCGCGAGCACCGCCTCGTAGTCCAGCCACCCCTCCGCCTCGGTGCCGAAGACGATGCGCTCCCGGATGCGCTCCAGGCGGTCAAGCATCCCCCCGGCCATCTCGATGGTGTTGTGGTCCGCCACCAGCACCTCGGAATCGGAGTGGTTGATGATGTAGACCAGCTCGTCCGGCGCGAGGCGGAAGTTCAAGGGGACGGCCACCGCCCCCAGCTTGGAGGTGGCGTAATAGATCTCGACCAGGCGGTGGCAGTTCAGCGCCAGCGTGGCCACCTTGGTGCCCTTCTCCACCCCCATGCCCGCCAGGGCGTTGGCCAGGCGGTTGACCCTCCGGTTGAGCTGCTTCCAGGTCAGCCTGACGTCGCCGCAGACCATGCACTCCTTGTCCGGGTCGAGGCGGGAGTGCTTCCTCGTGATGTCGCCCAGGGTGTTCATGCTTCCCCTCCTCAGAACGACTTGGGCAGGCCGTAGCACTGCGCGATGAAGTTGCGCCCCATCTCCTGGGAGATAGGGCTGAAGACCATCTGCTGGGAGTCCCGCCAGTAGCGCTGGATGTCGCTCTCCATGGTGTAGCCGTAGCCGGCGAAGATCTCCATCCCCGTGGTGGCGGCCTTGAGCGCGATGTCCGCGGCGTAGATCTTGGCCATGGAGGCCTCCACGTGGTAGGGCAGGCCGCTGTCGCACAGCCAGGCGCACTTGAAGATGAGGTTGCGGGCCAGCTCGATCTCGATGGCCATGTCCGCCAGGTAGTGCTGGATGGCCATGAACTGGCCGATGGGCTTGCCGAAGGCCATGCGCTGCTTGGAGTAGGCCAGGCAGTCCTCGAACACCGCCTCCGCCAGGCCGAGGGAGATCATGGCCACCCCGATGCGCTCGGGGTTCAAGGTGGAGAGCATCTCGTACCAGCCGTTGTTGAGCGTGCCCACCATGGCCGAGGCGGGCACGCGCACGTCCTGGTAGAAGACCTCGCAGGCGGCGCAGGCGTGGCATCCCACCTTGGGGATGGTGCGTATCTCCAGCCCCTCGCAGGTGGTGGGCACCAGGAAGGTGGAGAGGGCGCGGGACCGCCTGGGGTTCTCCCGGTCGGTGATGACCATGGTGGAGATGTAGTCGGCCTTGTGCGCCCCGGTGATGTAGATCTTCTGGCCGTTGATGACGTACTCGTCGCCGTCGCGCACCGCGTAGGAGGATATGG
>JACVJD010000114.1 GCA_015711825.1 Candidatus Solincola daggyaiensis | reverse complement strand
TTCGCTCGCTCCCGCTCGCTTCCGTCTCGGCCACGGCGACTGGCACCATGACGCCGCCCTGCGGGCGGTATGATCGCCTTCGCGCAGGTCGTCAATCCCCACCCGAAGCCTCGTTCGAACGCATACGTGCCAGGCCCCGTCCTCGCTTTCGCTCGCTCCCGCTCGCTTCCGTCTCGGCCACGGCGACTGGCACCATGACGCCGCCCTGCGGGCGGCGTCATACGCGTTCGAGGATGTGGATGCACATGGCGGCCTCGCCGGTGCCGATGAAGCCGCCGCCGTTCTCCGCCAGCGCCAGCCTCGCTCCCTCCACCTGGCGCTTGCCGGCCTCTCCGCGCAGCTGGGTGACCAGCTCCACGATCTGGGCGATGCCCGAGGCCCCGATGGGATGCCCGCGGCACTCCAGCCCACCGGAGGTGTTCACCGGCAGCTTGCCGCCCAGCTTGGTAGCGCCGGATTCCGCGAAGGGGCCGCCCTCGCCCTCCCCGCAGAAACCGAGCTCCTCCGTCTGCAGCAGCTCTCCGAAGGCGGTGGCGTCATGTACCTCCGCGACGTCGATGTCCTCGGGTCCCACCCCCGCTATCTCGTAGGCCCGCTTGCTCAGGCGCGTACCGATGAGGTCCATCTCTCCCCCCTCGGGAATGCTGCCCGACGTGAGCACCGACGCCAGTATCTTTACCGGACGCGCGCCCGTGAAGCGCTTAAGGGCCCTGCCGGAGCAGAGCAGGGCGGCGGTGGCGCCGTCCCCCATGGGAGCGCACATGGCGCGCGTCAGGGGATAGGCCACGGGGCGGTCGTTGAGCACCTCCTCCACCGTCATGTCCACCTGGTACTGGGCCAGGGGATTGAGGGAGGCGTGAAAGTGGTTCTTGGCGGCGATGATCGCCAGTTGACGTTGCGTGGTGCCGTACTTCTCCATGTGCATGCGGGCGGCCATGGCGTAGATGTCCATGAAGGGGGAGCGCCCCCCGCCGCCGCCGCTCTTGGCCGCGCTCTCCCCGGAAGCGGCCGCCTCCGCGGCCTTTCTCGCCTCATCCGCCTTGAAGGCCTCCAGGATGCCGCGGATGAACTCCACGTCGGTGTTGGACATGAACATCTCGAACATGGCCTGCTTGTCCTCGGGGTTGTACATCTTCTCCACCCCTATGGCCAGGGCGACGTCATAGGCGCCCGCCTTGATGCCGAGGTAAGCTCCGTTGAGCGCGCTGGTGGCGCCGGCGCAGGCGTTCTCCACGTTCATCACCGGTATGCCCTGGATGCCGAGGGGGGTCAGGGCCACCTGTCCCCTTATGCTGTGTTGACCCGTCACGATACCCCAGAAGGAGTTGGAGAACCACGCCGCTTCGATGTGCTTCTTTTCCACCGGGCAATCCGCCAGCAGGCTCTCCAACACTTCCTGCGTCATCTGCTTAACGCTCTTCTCGGGATACTTCCCAAAACGGAACATCCCCACGCCGATGATGTAAACGTCGTCCATGTCCGCCTCCTTCGAAGTTTAGATACTCTGGTATCATACCATGGTATCCAAACTTCGCTTCGCCTTCAACCCCGACTCCGCGACGCGCCTTTCCGGGCCGTAAACATGCGGCGCCGTTACCTCGCCGTAAGCCACGGCCGCGACCATCGGCTCAGCCTGAAGCCACTCGATCAGCCCGTCTCATAGATATCCAGCAGGCGCAACAAGGCCTCCTGGCTGGTGGTGGGATACATCTGGCAATACTTGGCATCACGCATCAGGCGTTCCATGCCGTAATCGCGCATGTAGCCGTAGCCTCCATGTATCTGCACGCCGTCCGTGGCCGCCTGGACCGCCCTTGCCGTGTTGCGCATCCAGGCGGTGACGGCGGGCGCGAGCTCCCGGCTCGAGCAGGACTCTCTCGTCAGGGACCTCCCCTCCTCCACTCCCGCCAGCATCTCCGCCAGGAAGATGCGCATCTGCTGGTGCTCGATGATCATCTTGCCCGCCTGGTATCTCTCCCTGGCATAGGCATAGGCCTTGCGCAGCGCGTTGCGGATGATCCCCACCGCCACCGCCGACAGCCCCAGGAAAAGGGCCCTCTCCACCGCCCCCAGCATATCGCCGCCGGAGATGAGGTTGGACGGCTCCGCCCCCTCCATCTTCAACGCGCCTGGACGCGCCGCCCGCAGTCCCAGGGGATAGGCCTCGGCCTCTATGCTCACCCCCGCGGCGTCGCTGCGCACCGTGACCGCGCGCGTGCCCGCCTCTTGCGTGGGAATAAGGGTGATAAACGGACAGCCGTCCGCGTTGAAGGCAAAGGGCACTCTGGCGTTCACCTTGCCCTCGCGCAGGGCGACCTCCCCGGGAAAGGCCAGGCAGGCGGGGTAGGACTCCTCGCCCACGCCGGTTATCAGCCCCTCGAACTCCCCCAGCGCCGCCGGCAGGAGGGCGGCGTTGTGGGCGAGCAGCGCCACCGCCACCCCCGCCTCCTCCACCGCTATCTCCTCCAGCGCCACGCAGAAAGCGTAGTCGTCCAGCCCCCCTCCGCCCTTCTCCTCGGGGACCAGGGCGGAGAGCATGCCCAGCTCGTCCGCCTTGGCCAGGGCTTTCTTCACCCGCCAGGGCGCCGGCTGCAGATCCAGCTCCTCGGCCTGCGGCGCCAGCACGTCGGCGGCGAAGGAGGCCGCGCTGTCCCGCAATATGCGGTATTCCTGCTCCTCGCGGAACTCGGGAAGGCGCGCCATCTACCTCACCCCCTTCTTGAAGGGACCCGGTATCTCCACCTTTAAGGTCCCCGCTATCTCGGTATTGTAGAGAGCCAGCCGGTTGAGCTGGTTGGTCCCCTCGTAGATCTGGGTGAGTTTCACGTCCCGGTAGGCCTTCTCCACCCAACGCCTTTGGGGTGAAGGCGTGGTGCCCATGAGCTCCAGTGCCCGGGATACCAGGGCCATGGCGTTGTCGGCGCAGGCGAACTTGGCGAGAGAGGCCTTGGCGAGCATGTCCGTGGCGTCCTCATCCTTGATGAAGTAGCGGAAAAGGATGTTCACCAAGCCCTTTCCATAATAGGAGTTGAGGAGGGAGGCATAGGGCTTGGAGGCCCTGATACGGCGCGGGATCATGAAGGCGGAGAGGAAGAGCGGGTGGGTGAAGGCGTTGCGGAAAAGCGCGTCGCCCCCCAGGCTGTGACCCAGGTAGAGGCCGCGGTTCTCCTCCAGGACGGCGTACATATCCGCCAGCGCCATGCGGATGCGGTCCTCGTCGATGGGCTTTTTGCCGTTGGCGGGCTCCCTTGCCCAAGCCAGGAAATGCTCAAAGGCCCCCCTGGCTATGCCGGTGGCGATGGCCCCCACCGGCCCCCGCGAGGCGGCCATGATGATGAGTATGCCGTTGGCGATGCCGTCTCCCTCGTAGCCCAGGACGTGCGAATGGGGTATAAACACGTCCTCGAACAGGAGCTCGGCGGCATGGCAGGCGCGCTGGCCCATCTTGAGCTCCACCCGCGGGGTGGAAAATCCTTCCATTCCCCTCTCCACCAGGAAGGTGGTCCAGGTCTCCAGGGGGCGCGAGCGGTCGGTGGCGGCGGTCATGGTGATGTACTTGGCCTCGCTGCCTCCGGAGATGAAGCACTTGCGGCCGTTGACGCGGTAGCCTCCCTTGACCCTTTTCGCCTCCAGGCCTATCCTGGCCACGGCGAGGAATTCGGGCTCCTCCACGTCCGTTCCCGCCGAGGGCTCGGTGATGGCGTAGGCCATGAGCACCGGGTTGCCCTTTTTCTCCTCCTCCACGATCTCGTGCAACACCGTTTCCCAGTGAGCCATGGCGCCGGAGGCGATGAGCGGAGCCACCCCCAGGCTGTGGGCGGCGATGGCCAGCCCGATGCCCCCACAGGCGGAGCACAGTTCCTCCACCACCAGGGCCATGCCGGTCACCATGTACTTGTTCGCCAGGCCGCCCAGCACCTCGGGTATAGCCAGGGAGAAGAAGCGGTACTTGCACGCCTCCCGCATCATCTCCCAGTCGAAATAGTCCGGCTCGCGCTCCATGCGCTCGTCCAGCTCCAGGGCGCGCGGGAGCGCCACGTCGCGGTTATACTCCGCGGCTCTCTCCACCAGGCCTATCAACCCTTCGATGCCCTTGCGGTCGTGTTCATGCAACGCCCCCAGCGCAGGGAAGTCGCGCAGCAATTTCCTGCCTCGTTCGCTCATGACGGTCGCAGCCATTACCCCTCCTTTACAGCCTCCGCATTCCGCACATCCTTACCCGTGCGGGCGCACGGCAAACACGGGTTTTTGTCCCGGCAATATCTGCGTCGCCTTCGCCCGGCCATCCTGGTCGGTGAGACCGAGGACGCAATCGCCTTCCTCCGCTTTTTCGCCCTGCCGGGCTTCTTTTCGCGCCCCTTATACATCAACCAGCCCCAGACAACGGGATTATATCCCATCGCATAGAAGCGAACAAACTGAAGGATTCGTTCTGTTTAATATCCTGCCGCGCACTCAGGCAGGCGGCCCAGGATAGGCGTTTACGAGAATGCGGCATGTGATTGCCCTGCCCGGGAACCACGGGGCCGGCGCGAGCGATGGCGCGCCGGAGGGGTTTCTTTTTTATCCTCAGAGCCTCGTGGACGCCGAGGGAGGAGGTTACCCGGCGGCCCCGGCCGGCAATCCCCCTTCTTTTCCCCGCATCCTTCCATTCCCGCCAGGCCTACATCCTGATGCGCAGGTCGCAAAGGGGGTAGCTCATGCAGGGGTGGATGTATCCGAAGCGCTCGTCCGCCCAGCGGCGCCGCACGCGCTCGGGGGCGAACACCTCTCCCGACACCAGCCGGGTGCGGCAGTAGGTGCATTCCCCGGAGCGGCAGACCGCCTCCACCGCCAGCCCCGCCCGCTCCATGGCGTTCATGAGCGGCTCCCCGGCCCGAGCGCGGAAGGCGGTGCCGCTCCTCTCCTCCACCACCTCGAACTCGGCGCCGGGGTCGAGACCCGGCCATCCCTCCTCGGAGGTGACGTGGTCGGGCGGCCCGTAGGCCTCCTTCTTCAAGCGCAACCGCGGCACCCCGAGCGCCTCCAGGGCCGTCTCGCAGAAGGGGTACATCTCCGCCGGGCCGCAGACGTAGAAGGTCTTTCCCTCCACGCTGCCCAGCACGCCGGATATCATATCCGCATCGATAAAGCCGCACAATCCGCCCCAGTCCTCGCTGGGCTCGGAGATGATGAAATCCACATCCACGTTATCCAGCTCCGATCCCAGGCGCGCCAGCTCCCCGCGGAAGATGATGTCGTCGGGATCCCGCGAGCCGTAAAGGAGGTGGATGTTCAGGGGGAGGCCTTTTTCGGCCGTCTCGCGCAGCATGGACATGAAGGGCGTTATGCCGCTGCCCCCCGCCAGGAACACGAGGTCCGACCCGTCGGTGAGGGGCTCGTGATAGAAGCAGCCGAAAGGGCCGGTGGACTCCAGCTCGTCCCCGACCTCGATCTTTCCGAGCAGGAACGGGGAGACGAACCCGCCCGCCTTGCGCCGCACCGTGATGTCGTAATGCGCTTTTCCGGGCGCCGAGCTGATGCTGTAGGGGCGCGAGGTTTTTACCCCCTCCACCTCCACGAAGAGGTTGACGTACTGCCCCGCCCGGAAAACCGGCAGCGTTCCCTCCACCGGCACCAGGCGCAGGGTCCTGGCGCTCGGGGTCTCGTCGATGATCTCCTCCACTCGCAGGCGCAGCCGGCGAGGATGCAGCGCGGAGGCCTGCTTTTCCACCAGGTGCGGCTCCACGGCGATCTCCTGGGCCTGCGCCGCCTGGCTCTCGCAGAACCCCTTCAGCTCCTCCACGGCGGCCGCGCCCATGCCCCCCTTCTCCATGTCCTCGAGCACGTTCTCCGCCGCCGTGCGCCCGGAGTCGATGCAGGGCTGGAAGCCGCCCCCCACGCGCACCCAGGCCCCGGCGAAATACAACCCCTCCATGGGACCCCGGTTGGGCAGGCGCAGCACCGTGCCCTCGGCGGGGGAGTTCTCGTAACCGTAAACCGCCCCCTCCACGTTGCCGGTGTAGCGCAGGTGGGTGAGGGGGGTGGCTACCTCCACCACCTCGATATGGTCCCTGATGCCGGGCGCTACGCGCTCCGCCAGGTCCATGAGGCGCGAGGCCAGAGCGTTCTTGGCCTGCACGTAATCCTGCGGCGAGAGCTCCAGCCACCGGTCGCCGTAAGCGACCGCGGTGAGGCAGACCACCCCGGTGCCCGGAGGCGAGAAGTCGGGGTCCACGATGTTGTAGGGAGCCACCGCCAGCCCCTTGGGCTCGTAGACCGCGGCGTCCCGCGCCGCCCGGTAATGGGACTCGAAGTCGTAGTCGAGGTTGTACATGATCTCGTGGTTCCCCAGGCCGAGGTCACGCACCGGGCAGTCCAGGCCCAAAAAGACGGTGAAGAGCGAGGTGCCGATCCTTCCCCATCCCAGGCGCTTGAGGTACCAGGAGGGTATGGCGTCGCGCCCCACCAGGTCCAGGCAGGTGGAGATGGGGTTGGCGTTGCTCACCACGTAGGAGGTCGCGATCTCCGTGCCGTCGTCGGCCACCACCCCCGTTACCTTGCCGCCGGAGGTGAGGATGCGGGCCGCACCGTTGTTGAGCCACACCTCGCCGCCGCGCTCCAGTATGGCCTCCACGAAGGCCTGGGAGAGGGCCTGGCTTTTCCCCTTGACGTGCACGGGGCCGTATTTGAGGTAGGTGGCGTTGGCGATGGCGAAGAGAAGGAAGGATAGCCTGGAGGGCGGCAGGCCGTAATATCCCCACAGCTGGGCGATGACCGCGCGCGCCCTCTCGTCCTTTACCTCGGTGTTGAGCACATCGGCCAGGGTGGCCCCCGCGTAGGTCATGAGGTTGGTGAAGGCGGCGGGGTTCTCGGCCATGGCCTGGGGGGAAAAGGCGGACACCTCGTCGAGGATGGTGAACATGCGGGAGGTGAACTTCTTTATCCCTTGCGCCTCGGCGGGGAAGTTCTCGCACAGCACCTCGTCGTATGCCTCGCGCTCCGCGGGCATCACCAGGTCGAGGTCGGGATAGGCGCTGCGGTAGAAATCCGGTATATCGAGGAACTCCACTTTCTGCGCCACCCCTATCTTTTCCAGGGAATGCCAGAGGGGACCCCTGCGGCCCTTGTGCCCCAGGCCCGAGAGCTCATGCAGCGAGATCTCGAATTCGAAACGGCCCCTGCGGAAAGTGGAAGCGTAACCGCCGGGCACGCAATGCCTCTCCAGCACCAGCACCCTGCGCCCCGCCGCCGCCAGGTTCGCCGCCGCCGAAAGGCCTCCGAGACCGGCGCCGATAACCACAGCGTCATAATCGCCCATCGCCACGACCTCCTGTTGATGCGTCAGCTCCCGCCACCCGTCCAAGCCGAACTCGTTGCAATATATTATTCCCCTTCAACAGGATATAAAAGACAGGCCTTCTCTTGCCTCCTCGCCGGGGCCACGCCCGCCGAGAGGGGCTCTACCTTAACTGCGATGCCCTATGCCCTATATTCTGCCGGAAGGACAGGGATGTGCCGCCTGGGCGCCCTCACTCCTTCACGATTCCTTGCATTTAGCCCGTCTTCAATCCGCCCATGATCTCGGGGTATGCCGCTGGGCGCCCTCACTCCTTCGCGAGGTCCTCCCTCTGGCTTTCGGGAGGGGACCCCGCGAGCATCATCCCCGCCATGTAAAGGCTCTCGATGAGCAGCACCTGGTTGCGGTCCTCCAGGCGCAGGGTGTCGCGCAGGCTGCCGGAGTTGAGGCCGATGCCGATGGCGTCCTTGGTCATGCGCAGGGCCAGGGGAGGTTTCTCGGCCATCCTGCGCGCCGTCTCCACGGCTCTTTCCAACAGCTCCTCCTGCGGGTAGAGGTGGTTGACGAGGCCGATGCGATAGGCCTCCTCGGCCTCGATGACCCTGCCGGTGAGGAGCATCTCCGCCGCCATGCCCCAGCCCACGATACGCCAGAGGAAATAGCTGGAACCCATGTCCGCCCCTCCCGTCCCGATGTTGATG
>JACVJD010000113.1 GCA_015711825.1 Candidatus Solincola daggyaiensis | reverse complement strand
CTCCTGCCCAGGGTCCTCGACTCCCGGCGGGCGGAACCCGTGCCCCCCCTCAAGGCCGCCGCCACCTCCGGCCTGCCGGCATGATTTTCCATCTCCTCGGCGGGGAAATCCGAGTCGCCCAGCACCCTGCCCGAGGTGTCGATGACCGTGAGGCGAACCGGGAGGTCGGAGGCAAGGCCTTCCAGGTAGGCATCGAAATCCGCCGCCTCGCTCTCCACGCCGCCCGCGGACGTCAAATAGGGCTGGAACACGCGCGCGAAGAGCACCGCGTGATCCTCCAGGGTGTCCTCCTCGCGCGCAAGGGTGAAGGACCTTATGGGCAAGACCGCCAAAAGGGCCACGCACACCAGTAAAAGGGCAACGATGACCGTGTACCTGAAGATGAGAACGCGCCGGAGGCTTTTCATCCCTTCGACCCGCCCGCCTCGAAACGGTAGCCGACCCCCCGCACGGTGATGATGTGTTGCGGATTCGCGGGGTCCTTTTCTATCTTCTCGCGCAGGCGCCGGATGTGCACATCCAGGGTCTTGGTCTGACCGTAGAAATCGCCTTCCCAGGCCTTGTTCAGCAGGTATTCGCGCCCCAAGGCCTTGCCGGGGTTGCGCATGAACAGCTCCAGGAGGCGGTATTCCATGAGCGGCATATCCACCACCTCGCCGCATACGGTCACCTCGTGCCTCTCGGGATCAAGGACGATCTCCCCGACCTCCAGGCGCCTGTTCTTGGAGTCGGCCACCTCCCCTTCCAAGATCGCGCGCCGCAGCACGGCACGCACGCGCGCCACCAGCTCGCGCATGTTGAATGGTTTGGTCACGTAGTCGTCCGCTCCCATCTCCAGCCCCAGGATCTTGTCCACGTCGGAATCCTTGGCGGTGAGCATGATCACGGGCGTGGAGCCGGAGCCCCTGATGCGGCGGCATATCTCCATGCCCTCGATGCCGGGAAGCATGAGGTCCAGGAGGATGAGGTCATAACCGCCCCCCGAGAACATCTCCCAGCCCCTCTCCCCGTCCAGGGCGATGTCCACCTCGTACCCTTCCTTTTCCAGGCTGAACTGCACCGCCTCGGCCAGGGGCCTTTCGTCTTCGATGATGAGGATCTTTTTCAACGCCTGCCCTTTTTCCAACACCGACACGTCGCTCATTTTTACTTCCTTTAATATAATCGCACATCCTAATACCACCAAATCCCGCCTCTCGGCCCGGATCGCGGTCGGCCCCGACTCGGGCCCCGGCACGACCTTCGATCAACGGCGCATAGCCGTAAACTGCCCATAGCACCCTCCTTCGGCCTTTTTGCCGGGCCGGTCCCACGGAGAACCGGTCCCACGGAGAACCGGTCCCACGGAGAACGGAAGCGGTAAAATGCGAGAAGGGGCCGATGGGGCCCCTTCTCCGGGTGGGAGGAAGCCGGGGTCAATGCAGTAAACCGGACAGCGCTCTTGCAAGCTCATTCTTTTCGATATGTAGACCGCGCATCCGGTCAATTCGTCGGCCTACCCCTTCGCTATACTTTTCGCGCCGCTTCATGTCGGCGCTTCGCTCTTGTCTTTTCATATTGTGAGCGGCATATATCGAGCTTACCTTCACCCTGCCTGACGCGCCGACGCCGCCCAAGTGCGAAAACTCCTCAGGACACCCGCTGATCACACCCGCAAGGACTCGGCCGCCGGTGACCGACGATGACCAGACTAGAGGGCCAAGCTTAAGAACAGGTATAGTGGACGCAAAGATTGCGCTACGGCTCGGTTAATTCCGGTTGAACGAGCTTCGAGGCGACTCCGCGCCCTGTATGCCCTCAAAGGTTGGATGTCTTGAAAGCTCCGCGCCTTGAGCACCTTCAAAGCCTTCAAAGATCAGAAGCGGAAACTTCAATGAAGCGTTAATAGGTCTTTACCTTCGCTAAACCCGGATTTAAATCGCCGCCGCTTCAATACGCATTGTGGGCTGTTTTGGGCAGGTTACAGAGAGGAGGTGGAAGGAATGAACAGGGCGGAATCAGCAGGCCACGGTCACCTCGGAGACGACGAGGCGGCGGCCCGGGGAGAGGAGGTAATGTCCCCAGAGGAAGTTTCGGATCCGGAGTACGCCGTCGAGACGGTCCGCGCGGCGCGCCGTGAAGGGCTCATAAGCCACCCCGGCTATCACGAACCTGACTACCCTGAAGAAGTCGCGGCCGGCGATGCCGACGGCATGATCTATTCCGACGAGGAATACCCTTACGACCGTGAGGAATACGATTACGTTTTCGAGGACTGAGCGAGGGGCGGAATCGCACTGCGGCATGAAAGCCGGAAAAAAACGCACCCGGCGTCGTGGGGTCCGAAATCCGCGTCGCCGGAACGCCGTGGGCCTTAAGAAGCCCCTGAAAAGAGATCCCAAAAAGGACGCGGAACGGGAGATTGGAGAGGAAAGGAGAAGGCAATGGATACCCTGCAGAAAGCCATGCTCGAAGGGATGAGGTCCTATTACAAGGCCGCTTTCTGGTCCGCGGATATGATCCAGGATCAGATGCAGAAATACTGGACCATGCTGCTGGAGCAGAACGGCAAAATACGCAACGAAATGGAATCCCTGTTCAACAATTGGTCCACGAACACCAAAAGGATCCGCGAGGAGCTGCAAAGGGACCTGGATAAAAGCCTCGGGATGATGGAGGAGGACGGCGGGCGTGATAGGGGCGGCTTGTGGTCGTTGGGCGCCGTGACCTTAAAGCCCTGGATGGAGATGCAAGCGGAGATGATGCGCAACTGGATGGGCATATGGGGTTTCCCGCCGGCCCCCGCCACCCCGAAGGTGGAAGAGGAGAGCGGGGTATCGACCTCGAAGGGCAAGTGAGTCACGACCCCACTTACCCGGGCAGCGGTCAAGCCCGAGTCCAACGGAACGAGCCGGGGCCCGTAAGGGCCCCGGCGCCTATGGCGCGAGGAGGATGCGCATGTCCAGGGAATGGTTGAAAGCGTCCTATTTTCTGCAGGAGTTGGAGGAGGCCAACGGCAAGATACTCTGCGACCTTCTGTTCATGGCCCGCCTTGCCAACATATCCCTGGGAATAATGTCCAGGGCTGATTCGCGCCACGAGGAGGACGTCGAGGTGTATTTTCACACCCGCAGGACCATCGAAAAGCTGCAAAAGGAGTCCTTGCGCCAAGCCCATCTCCTGTCCGCCCTCAAGCACGAGCTGATCCACGCCGGGGACGCCGAAAAGAACGCGGTACCCGACTGCGTGCTTTTCGATTACGAGAAGGAAGCGGTGTAGGGCGGCGGGAATCCCCGGCCCCAGGAGGCGGCAAGTACCCTGGCCGCCGTATCGGACGTCTGCCGCGAAGTCGCCGCACGCCGGGTCGACCGGGAATCGGACAATCGAGGCGACCGAGCGCGGCGTTTTCCCGCAAACTGCCGGTATATAATGGCGTTTTCTTGCGTGTCGTCCATTATCTGTTTCGCTGACGACTCGCGGCAACCGCCTAAACGGGGCGGGCGAGCGGACCTCCGGGCCCGTCTTCCCACGGGGCTGGGGGCGGCTCCCCGCCGGCGCGCAGCGCCTCCAGGGCCGCGACCCACCAGTCGAGGGAGGGGAGCAACCAGGCGCAGGCGTCGCTTTTTCCCTCCTCGTTCACGAAATCGACGCGCAGCAAGTCCTTGAACCTGCTCTTGCCCAAAAAGCTGCGCGGCCTGGATAAACCGGTGACGGAACCCACGGGGATGAGGATCTCCGTCCTCGGGAGGAGCTGGCGAAAGCGCAGGCCCTGGTCGGTGAGGGCCAACATCCCGTTTCCCCTCCACTGCTTGTAGCCCTTGGAGAGGCGGCCGAAAAAATTGCAGTCCTCCACGTTGAAAACCCTTTCTCCTTCCGTGATCTCGCGCAGGCGCTCTACCGCCTCGGAGCGCAGGCGCTTTACCCACCAGGATAGAAAAAGCAGGTCGATGACGACATCCGCAATCACGATAAGGATTATGATCAGCGCCGGCATATTCGCACCCCCGTTAAGCCCATCCGTTCAGCCTATCGCCGCTCCTCTTCCGTGTATCGAACCATAGCCAAAGTCGCTACGCTAAAGCAACCCCCCTGACCTGTCCGATTGACATATAGAAGCCACGCGCCCATACTTTGTCGGAAGCACGAGGCCGAACGCGAGCGGGAGGCGGGAAAGAGAGGCGGGCTGCGGGCAGGCTTCTCGGGGGCGCGGACGGGATGCGCGCAGCCGGCCGGCGGCAAAACGACCGGGACACGCAAGACCGGGACACGCAAGAGAGTGGGGAAAGACCTGAGCGACGCAAAACGGATCGCCAAGAACATAGTCTTTATCGTGGGCGGGGGCACCTTCCGCGCCGTCCTCATGCCCCTCTTCACCATCCTTATCGCCAGGCAGTTGGGGACGGAGGGATTCGGGGCCTTCTCCTTCGCCCTCTCCCTCGCCTCCATCCTGGTCATCGTGGGGGAGATGGGCCTGCCCAAGATGGTGGTGCGGGAGCTGGCCAACCACCGGGAGGAGGTGGGCAGGTATATAGGCGACCTCTCGGTGCTCCGCCTGTTGGCGGGGCTGGCAAGCACGGGCTTGGTGGCTTTCATCCTGCTCTTCGCCCCCAAGAGCCCCGACGGACGGCTGCCCCTTTTTCTCATGGGGCTCAGCCTGCTCGTCTTCACCGGCTTACGCCGCTTTTTCGACGCCATCTTCCAGGCCTTCGAGGTGATGAAATACCAGGCGCTGGTGGACGTGGTGGACATCCTCCTCACCTTCGGGGTGGGAACGGCGCTGCTCTTCAACGGCTACGGGCTCATGGGGGTGGCCTTCGCCATGATGGTGGGGGCGACGGTATCCATGGCCATGGATTTCATCATCCTCACCCGCAAGCTCGGAAAGCCGGTGTTCACCTTCGACTGGGCTTTTTGGAAGAAAATGGTTATAGGGGCCGTACCCTTCGGCGTCATCGGCGTTCTCACCTTCCTCTTCGGCTACTCCAACACCGTGCTGCTTTCGCTGCTGAGGGGAAACGTGGAGGCGGGACTGTTCAGCTCCGCCTACCGCGTGATCTGGATGCTGGCCATCATCCCCGCCACCTGCATGACCGCCGTGTTCCCCTTCCTCTCCAGGGTGGGCCGATCGCCCGGCGACCGGCACCATGCCGCCATCCGCCTGGTGGTTAAATACCTGGCCTGCCTGAGCCTGCCCTTCTCGGGGCTGCTGGTCGTTTACGCCCCCCAGATAATCTCCGCCGTTTACGGCAGGGAATACGCGGGGGCGGCTCCGGCCCTGTGGGCGCTGGCGGCCATCCCCCTCTTCAGCTTCGCCTACATCCCCCTCATCGACCTCCTGAACTCGCAGTACAAGCAGCGCTTCAGCGTCATCGCCATCCTGCTCTGCGCCGCCGTAAACACCGGGCTGTGCCTGCTCCTGGCGCCGACGCTGGGGCTTATGGGGGCGGCGGTGAGCACGCTGGCTGCGGAGGCGTGCCTTTTCGCGTGCAGTGTCTTTTTCTCCTGGAAACACCTGGGCTTGAGCCCGCGCATCTTCCGCCTCTGGAAACCGCTCACGGCCTCGGCCGTCGCGGCCCTCTCCATGCTGCCCCTGCGGCACGTGCTGCCCACCGCGGAGATGCTGGTGGCCTTCTTCCTCGTCTACGCGGCGGGTCTGCTGGCTTTGCGCACCTTCGACCACGAGGACCGGCGGCTTTTCCGAAGCCTTATACCCACCCGCTCGCCGTCAAGGGCGGCGGGCACCGCGATACGGCGGGATAGCCGCGGCAGGATAAGCAGCCTTTGACCACGCGCTTTCGGCCCTCGGTAAACGCCGGGAAAGCCGCCGTCTCCATGCTCGCCTATTACGCTCCCGCGCACCCCGCAGGACCTCGCGCCTTGAGCACCGGGAACGAGGGTGACGATGGCGCGCCGGCCGCGATCCCGGCGATCATCCCTTAGCGCGACTCGGGTTGGGGAGCACGCTCCCGATGCGCATCCTCGTTTTTCATCGGGGTTCGAGCGGGCTTTTCCCTCTTCGAGCTCAAAGGGGGCTTACGCCGCCGTTTCCTCCTATCGGCTCCAGAATCGCCGCCACGCCGGCATCGAGTTTGTCGCTCACAGCGGGCTCCCGCGTCCGCTTCCTTCCCGCTGACGCTGCCTGGTGGGCGCCGAACGGGCTTGTCGAATCTGTTATAATATCGCTACCTCTTGGTAACCGGAGGAGGACGAAAGCGGACCGGGGCTTGCGGAGAGCCCGGAGAAAAGCGGAAAGCGAGGTAGATCAGACATGGCAGAGATCAAAGAAGCTGTCCTGGTGGACGGGGTAAGGACTCCCAACTTCAGGGCCCATGCCGAGAAGGGGTGGGCCAGGAACCTGCGTCCGGACGAGTTGCTCACCTACGTCTACAAAGCGCTCTTCGAGCGCAACCCCCAGGTGAAGCCGGAGGACGTGGACGCGGTTTTCTGCGGCACCGCCAACCAGACCGGCATGCAGAACGACATCGCCCGCCTGGGCTGGCTGGCCTCGGGCATGCCCGAAAGCGTCCCCACCAACGGCGTCAACCAGCAGTGCCCCTCCGGGATGTCCTGCGTCGAGCACGCCTGCCGCGCCATCATGGCCGACGAGGGGGATATCTTCATCGCCTCCGGCGTCGAGGACATGATGAACGTGCCCATGGCCATGGGTATGGACTTCCCTCCGCGCATCGCGGAGTACTACAACCCGGCCGATCTGCCTATGGGCCCCACGGCGGAGAAGATCGCCCAGATCTACAACATCTCGCGTGAGGACGCCGAGCTCATGGCCTACCACAGCCACCTCAAGGCCGCCGCGGCCCGGGACGCGGGCAAGTTCAAGAACGAGATCGTGCCCGTAAAGGCGCTGGACGACAACGGCAACGAGTTCATGTGCGACCGCGATCAGTGGATCAGGGACAACCCCAGCCTGGAGCAGATGGCGCAGATGAAGCCGGCCTTCCGCCCCGACGGCGTGGTCACCGCGGCCACCAGCTCCCCCCTCACCACCGGCGCCTGCGCCGCCCTGTTCATGAGCCGTGAGAAGGCGGACGAGCTGGGCCTCTCCTACACCGTCAAGTACGCGGGCGGCGTGATGGCCGGTTGCGATCCCACGGTGATGGGCATCGGGCCGGTGCCGGCGGTGCAGAAGCTCCTGGCCCGCAAGGGGCTCACGGTAAAGGACATCGGGGTGTGGGAGCTCAACGAGGCCTTCGGGACCCAGTCCCTGGCGGTCATCCGCGAGCTGGGCATCGGACACAACGCCCCCTTCGACAACATCAACGTCTGGGGCGGCGCCCTGGCACTGGGGCATCCCCTTGGAGAGTCCGGGTGCCGCATCGTCATCACCCTGAGCAATATCATGAAGACGGATTTCGCCGACGCCAAGTACGGCGTGGCCACCCTCTGCGGCGGCTTCGGCAACGGCAACGCCACCCTGTGGGAGCGGGTGTAAGCGCTATCGTCTTCCGACGCTCTTGAAGGGCGGGCGCGGGCCCGCCCTTTTCCTTTGCATCAAAGGCCTTCTCAGCGTCCGGGCGGAAGGCAATCGATCAAGGGGGGTGGTCTCGCGCACATATTTTAGGCGCAAGCGCGGCGGCATTGCCCAGCCCGCTCACATACCGCGGCAGGTCCCGGAGCGGGGTTGTAAAGGAGAGCGCCCTCCTTCTTCACCCATACCTTTGGGCCATTTCCACCCTTCGGGTCGTTTCCAACCAGCGACAAGGGAGAGCGCTTTCCTTCTTGCCCCACCCACCAATCCCGCCGCTCCGTTCCCGGTTTCCCGGACGCTCGCCGGAAACGAGAACGCTTTTCTTCCTTTTCCGTGCCCCTTCTCACTGCAGCATGCCCTTGCGGGCCATCCACAGGAAAATCTTCTTTCCCCAGGGATAGCGGTTGGCATAAGCTACCAGACCTTGGAACAGGCCCGGGCTGAAGCGCTTTATCCTCCACAACGCCCTGCCCGAGGACTGGGGAACGCAGTAGAGCCGCCCCCTCTCCACCGCCCGGATGGCCGCCTCCGCCACCTCGTCCGCGCTCATGCGGGCGTTCTCGAAGGTGGTGTGGGCGAACTCCGGC
>JACVJD010000112.1 GCA_015711825.1 Candidatus Solincola daggyaiensis | reverse complement strand
GCTCAGTGATATCGGCGGTGGAATCCGGTGCAGGCATCTCTCTAGCCTCGGTTTGGGCGATCTCCGGCCCATTGGCGGATGGGCGTATCGCGATCATCAACGCTTCCAACCTGCGCGCGAAGCGGTCTTTCAAAATGGCCTGGCGCAAGGGCCATACCTTATCTCCACCCGCCAAGAAGGTCATCGAATTCATGTGTGACAAAAGGCGCTTCTTCGCGAAATACGCCCGCTCATTGCTCTGAATCGCAGTCCCGGCACCGGAGACGTGAAACACCCCACGAGGTGCCGCGGCGCGCAAGCCCTGAAAACCGTCCCGCACGCGACGTAACCTCGCTAAGCTATGGTGCGCGCACGATATCGGGCATGCTTAGGAGTTCCTTTGGCGCGACAAGCGCTGGGCGCAGAAACCGAAACGTGCCTGGCGAGCAGCGGCCGGTTTTCCCGTCTCCGTAATGCCGTCTTTTTCCGTCACCACTTCATTATATCCACCATCTCGACCACACGATCGGCCACTCGCTTCAGCAACGCGCCGTCGTGGCTGATGGCCAGAACCCCCAGGCCGCTCTCCCTCACCCTCGCCAGTATGGCCCTCCAGATCTGGGCTTGGGTAACGGCATCCAGCATGGTGGTGATCTCGTCGGCGATGAGGAAACGCGTCTCCGGCCCCAAGGCGCGCGCCAGGCATATCCTCTGCAGTTCCCCCCCGGACAGCTCGTTGGGCCAGCGACCCAGCCAGGAAGGTTCAACGCCCAGGGCCGCCAGGGTGGCGTCGTCCACCTCCCATGCCTCCTTGAGGGTATCGCGCATGCGCCAGCGGGGGTTCACCGCCTTTTCGGGATGCTGGTGCATGAGCTGGACAGGGTTATAACAACCCCGCCGCAGATGAGCATGGTCGAGGAGCACCACTCCTTCCTGGGGAAAAAGATAGCCGGCGACGACGCGCGCGAAGGTGGTCTTTCCCAGGCCGCTCTCCCCTTTAAGGCCCACCACCTCTCCGGGATCCACGGTAAGCGATGCCCGGTGTATCACCCAGTCTCCGCGTCCGTAGCGGAACGAAACGTCCCTGGCCTCAAGCGGCATGGTGACACCTCACCCATCCTCCGCGCAGTTCGCGCTTTGGCGGCCTCTCGGAGAAGCAAATCTGCGTGGCGATGTCGCACCGCGGAGAAAACAGACACCCCTCGGGGAGGCTGTCCGGAGTAGGCTGGTTGCCCGGCACGGCATGGAAACCGTTGGAAGGCAACGCCATCCACAAGGCCCTGGTATAGGGGTGCCTCAGGTCATGGCCGTCGCCGTTGAAATCGCTTGCCGGAGCTTCCTCCAGGGTGGTCCCGGCATAGAAAACGGCCACGCGGTCGCACATGCCCAGCGCCTGCTCAAGATCGTGGGTGATGAGAATCACCGCCCTGCCCTCGTCGGCAAGCTCGCGCAGGTGTCCCAGGGCTTCTCCCACCGCGGCATCGTCAAGCCCAGGCGTAGGCTCGTCCGCCACCATGAGGCGCGCTCCTCTCGCGGTGGCCGACGCCAACAACACTCGCCTCGCCATGCCTCCCGAAAGCTGAAAGGGGAATTTTCGCTCCGTCCCTTTCGCTAGGCGGTAGCGAGCAAAGATGTCGCGCAACTCCTTCTCCTTTTCCCGCTTTTTCTTTCCCTTGACCGGGACCTGCGCGCCCACGCGCATGAGGGGGTTGAGGAACTGCACCGATTGCGGGACGAAGGCTATCTCCCGCCCCCGGAGTCTCTCCACCCTCTCCCGAGTCAAGGGCAGCCCGTCGTAATAAAGCTCCCCCGAGACGCGGGCATTGCCGGGAAGTATTCCCATAATGAAATGCGCCAGCAGGCTTTTACCGGAGCCGCTCTCTCCAACCACCGCCACCACCTCGCCCCTTTTCGCCACCAGGTTTAGATCGACTATAGGCGATATGGTCCGCTGCCGTAGACCCTTGGAATACTGCGTGAAAGAGATGGCCAGATCTCTTACCTCAAGCAGCAAGGCGCTTTCCCGCTTGCTCGATCGACTGTCCGGTTCGCTTTTTTCCGGGCTGATGGAGGCCGTGTTGGAGAACGATTCCTCAACCTCGAGCGAGGGCGCCCGATCGAGGACTCTTTCCTTCTCACCATCCATGTTCACCACCGCCATTTCTTCCTCGCGATTTTCGGCGATCGGGCTTTTTCGTCCGACTCCTGTTCCGTTCGACTCCTTATACCGTTCACGCCATCATCTGGAACTTTTCCGGCCCGGCGCTGCGGTCAACTCCTCTCTTTTTTCTCCGCACCGCCCATCGTGTCGCGTCGTTCCCCCCTCGCTTCGGCTTACCCCGTGGATATGGGCACGTATCGCCCGAGTAACTTTCGGTTTCAGTCTTATCTGACCTTCCACATAACACCTTCCCGCCCTTCTCCGACCCGGGCAAAGGAAGCCGCGAGGCATCGCTTCCTTCCTGCCGACTCCGTTTCAAGCACGTTTTCCCCATTCCTTCCCATCGCCGGCTACTCGTGTGCGGTATGAGGGTCCAGCAGGGCGCGCAGGTTATCTCCCAACGCGAAGATGATCCCGACCAGCGCCACCAGCGCCAACCCGGGCATGAGGGCAAGCCACCATTTCCCCGCCGAGAGATAACGCATCGCCTCGGAGAGGATTATCCCTATGGCCGGGCGGTGAGGTGAAAGGCCGAAGCCGAGGAAGGTTATGGAGGCTTCGTGCAGTATGGCATGGGGAACGAGCAGCACGAAACCCACGATGAGTTGCGGCACCAGATGAGGCAGAAAGTGTCGCCTGGCCATCCACCAGCGCGAGCGCCCGAAATGCGGCGATGCCTGGATATACTCCGCCGAGCGCAGCTGCAACACCTCGGCGCGCACCACGCGCGCCAGGCTCGGCCAGTGGGTAAGCGCCACCCCGATGACCACCGCAGAGACGCCGCCTCCCAGCACGAAGGCGATGAGGATGAGGAACACCAGGTGGGGCAAACCCAGGAAGAAGTCCACCAGCCAGGACACCACCGCGTCCGCCGCTTTCACCCCCGAAGCGGCGAGAAGCCCGAGCGCCAAAGCGATGGCCACGCTGAATCCCGAGGCGAAAACGCCCACCCCCAAGCTCAGCGTCAACCCCTTGACGGTGCGCACCAGCATATCCCTCCCCAGCCAGTCGGTCCCGAAGGGATGACTAAGGTCGGGTGGAATATCCCGCGCTTCCAGGTTGGTGGCCAGACGCGCGTCGCTTATGGCGAAGCTGGATACGATCACCATAAGAATAATGATGCCCAGGAGCATGCTGCCGAGGAGCACGCGCTGCCTGCGATTGATCTCAGGCAGGCGAAAGGCGGGCCTGGCCACTGCGACCTGGCCGTCCTCGCCCGACAGCCGGTTCCAGGCGGCCCTAAAAGAGCGCTTCTTTCCGCCGCCACGCCCAAGCTGGCGCGCATCGCGACGGACAGCCGGTTCGCAGGCCGTGGCCGTGCATGCACGTCGCGCCTTCCCCTCACTGCCTCGCCCATCGTGTCGCGCGAGGCCTCTGGGATCCGATACCCTGACGTCGGAGGGCTCATTCCTCTTTCTCCCCTCCCTCTCATTCCCGCGTTTATCGAAGTCGGGCGTATTCCGGAAAACTCCAGTAGGGCTACCGTAGCTCCCCTCCGTTCCTACCGTCTCTTCCCTCCCGCTACCCTTGTTTATATGCTTTTCATTCCACGTGCCCATAGGATAACTCCTTCGGCTTTAACCGCCTCGCATCCCGTATCCTGGGATCGATGAAGAGGTAGACGGCGTCGGCTATAAGGTTGCCGGTGAATACGAAAAGGGCCCCGAAGATCACCGTTCCCAGCAAGAGAGGCACGTCGCTGCGCAGCGCGGACTGCACCGTCGCCTGGCCCAGCCCCGGGTAGGTGAATACCGTCTCCACGAGCACCGAGCCGCCGAAGAGCTCCGAAAAGGACGCGAACAGCAGGGTGACGGCCGGAAGGGCCACGTTGCGCGGCACGTGACGCAGCACTATGGAGCGTTTGGACTCGCCCTTGGCGCGCGCGAAGAGAGCGTACTCGCTGTTCAAGGCCTCCACCACCTTCTGGCGCGTGAAGAGCGCGATGTTCGCCACTCCCAACATGCTCAGGGTCAACGCCGGCAGGATGAGGTGATGCAACCGGTCGAAAACGGAAACCCGCGACGCTTCCACTCCCACCGGAACCGCCAGCCCGATAGGCGCCCAACCCAGCCAGACGGAGAAGACGATGAGCATGAGGATGGCCAACCAGAAGGCAGGGGTGGAAGCGATGATGAAACAGTACCAGCGCACCATGCGATCCGGTGCCCTTCCGCTCCATGCTCCCGCAAGCAGGCCCAGGCCCATACCTATTAACCCCGACAACAACCATGCCGTCATCATGAGCAGCATGGAAGCCAGGAACCGCTCCTTGATGATGTCCAGTACCGGGCGGCGGTAGATCATGGAGGTCCCGAAGTCCCCCCGCAGGATGGCCGAGGTCCAGCGCGCAATCCGCGTGGGAGTGGGATCATCGAGCCCCCAGTAGTCCTCGATCTGCTGCCTCTGCTCGGGGCTCACCAGGTTCATGTCGGCTCCCACGTATGCCTGCACGGGATCGATGGGGGAGCGACTCACCAAAAGGAAGGAGAAGAGAACCAGCGCCGCAAGCAGGGTGGTTAGGCGCACGGCTCGCCCCATGAATACTAATAAGGCGTTCTTCAAGGTCGCTCCTTCCCGCGTTCTCAGGGGCATGGCCCGCCCGCTCATGGCGGGCGGGCCTGCGCTGCCGCCTGCCCTCTGCCCTTCTAACCCCTAGGCTAATCCTTCCAGCGCCAATCCAAGATATTCGCGGTAATGGGCCATCCGTGGCCATGGGGCTCGATGCGGTTCTTCCCTGTATCCAGTTGCTCGTTGACGAAGTAGCAGTGATCGAGGTTCACCAGCCACGCCCAGGGCGCGTCGCCCCGCGCCGAGAGGCCGGTTTCTCCGTCCCACTGCGCCTTCTTCCAGCATTCCATGGCCTCCTCCTCGCTTTTCGCCGCCATGGCTTCGTCCATATAGGCGTCCACCCTGGTATTCTGGTAATAATTGGCGTTATAGAACTCGTTGCCGCGGTACTTTCCGTGATAGATGTTGTACATCTCCAGTGGACTGTGGCTTCCCCATCCGAAGAGGACGGCGTTGGAGTGCATGAGGCGCTCGATATCGTCCCAGCTCTTGCCCTCCACCTTCATCTCTATTCCGGCTTTTCTCACCATATCCGCAGCCGCCATGGCCAAGGACTGCCGCGTCTGATCGGTGGAGGGATAGACGAGGGTGAAGCTGGCCTTGAGCTGGCCTTTTTCCACCATGCCGTCTCCGTCATCGTCCTTCCACCCGCCCTCTTCCAGGATCTTCTTGGCGCTCTCCAGGTCGGCGTCCTTTATCACCGTCTCCGGGTTCCACCACGGAAGTCCGTCGCACACGGTGTAGGCCGGCGTGCCGTAACCCTTGAGCACTCCATCCACCAGGGCCTTTCGGTCCACGGCCAGGTTTATGGCCTTGCGTATGGAGACGTCGCTGGTAACGTCGTTCCCCACCGGGTTGCCCTGCTCGTCGCTGGAGCCCGCGGGCACGCAGGGCAAGCAGATGCCGCGGTTGTCCACGCTTTTCACGTTGATAAGCCTCATGCCCGCGATGCTGTTCGTCGCAAGGGTGTGCGGCACGGAGGCCATATCCACCTCACCTGCCTGGGCGGCGGCGAAGGCGGCGTCCTCTTCCAGGAACACGAAGGTGATGCGCTTGAAATAAGGCTTCTTGCCGTAATACAGAGGGTTGGCCTCCACGATCATCTGCTGGCCGCGGTCCCACTGCACCAGCTTGTAGGGCCCGGATCCTATGGGGTTGTAGGCGTAATCGTCACCGTGTGCGTGCTTGGGGACGATGCCCATGGTCGCGAGGATGTTCACGAAAGTGGACATGGGCTCTTTGAGTTTGAAGGTCACGGTGCCGTCATCCTCTTTCTGCACTTTATCGAGGATGGTCAGGTCCACCACCGAGCCGCTTTTCGCCGCGGTCTCGAATGTGTACACCACGTCGTCGGCCGTCAGCGGCTGCCCGTCGGAGAACTTGACGTCGTCGCGTATCTTCACCTTATAGGTGAGGCCGTCCGCGCTGACCTCGTACGATGTCGCAAGGTCGTTCACGATCTCCAGGTCATCGTTTCGGGTCAACAGGGTGCTCTGGAAAAGGGGCGACCCGTATCGTCCCCATCCCGTGGTGGGGTCGTAGCCCTCTTCACGCTCGCCGCCCAGTGACACCACCAGCTCGTCGCGCTTTTCGGCGCCTGTGGAAGTGGCACCCTTCTTGCCGCAACCGGCGGAGGACGATGCCAGTAGGACGGCAACGAGCAACATCGACAGGGCGATCGCCCATTCCCGCACGCCGCCTCTCGAGTACCTGCTTGCTCTTTCCATTTCTTCCCTCCTCATTTCGCTTCACAACTCCGTGCCCCACGTTCAGAAGACCTGGCGCTATGGATTCCTTTGATCCCCGCCGCGCGCCTCGCGACGTCCCTCATCCTTCCGCCGATGACCCGCATTCCTCGCTTGCATGGGTTTCTTGTAGCCATCTTTTCCATAAGCCATCTTTTCCATAGCGCCTTGGTGGCGCCGCATCCCTCCACATGCACGGGTGTCTTCATCGGCACTGCGGCTGAACCCCGATGTTCGAAATCGATGGTGGCCATGCCCACCAAACGCTTCCCTGCGAGTCTGAACCGCTCCCGAAACCGCGCCGCATGAATTGCTCGCGATTGCCACTCGGGAACCGGCTACCACGGCGGGAAGGCGCCGCCTCGCGCATTCCACGCATCCGCAAGCAATAAGGTTCACGCCTTTGCATCGCTCCAAGGTGTCCTTCTCGAATCGACAACGGCGGAAAAAAGCGCCACGAAAGCCGTCCCCTGCCGGGAACGCGTCGCCTTCGTGGCGCCCTTTCCTCAGCGTGGCGCGCGATCACGCGTTTCATCAAGGCTTTCCCGCACCAGCAAGCGCGCGGTCGCCCTTGCGCGTGAACCGCAGTTTTTCCGCTTCTCTGTACGCAATCAAAAAGGCCACGAAAACCCCGGCCTTCGTGGCCTCGAAATTCCCACAAACGTAAATCCGCTAAGCGCGATTAACGATTCTTCGGCTTCCAGCCTTAACCCAAGCCTTCCATACATTGAAAGGCGACCAAGCATCGTTCATTATATTTTTCTTTACCGACCGTGTCAAATTCTCGCATTACCACTCACCGATAAGCTTCCGGCACCCGCAGCGACGCATGTCACGCCACCGGCACTAACGATAATGCCAGCATTGCATGGCCCGCGGTGATGAGAATCACCACGCCTGAAGTCGGTTTGCTTGACATAATTTTACATGCCGTTTTATGCTTGCCATAACCGGGTGGGCGGTGGATCGCGTGCGTAAATCGACCTACGAACGGAAGGGGGTGCGAAAATGGGGGCGAGATCCGGTGCCACGCCGTCGCTCTTCCGCAAGCTGGGAGGTTTCTTTTTAATCACTATCCTTATCGCGACCTGCCTGATCCCCCTGACGAGTACTGCGGCTATAGCGGCTCCTACGCCACAGGGAAGCTCTACCGGTACCGCACCGGACCTAAGCGACCAGGCCGGCATCGTGTCGGCGCGAATAGCCGTCGACGGCGAGCCTTTGAGCGTTCCGGTGAAGATCCCCCCTACGGAGTCCAAAAGGGCGCCGCGTGTTGAATCCGTGACCTATGTTAGCGATTTCGAAGCGCCCGCCTACCCATTTTATTCCATCGCATTTCACGGTCTTTGGTCACGAGAAATCTATAATGGAGCTCACGGCGGCCAGCTTTGGGTGTGCGGCGAGGAAGAAGACGCCTTGGAGATCGGCATCGAGGTGCCCCGGAACGGCGGCAAACTGAGCCTTTACAGCGCCCGTTACTGGCAGTGCGGTTATTGCTCCTTCTCCCTGGTCAACAACGCCACCGGGCGGGTGGTGAAATCGGGCACCGTGAACCTTTACTACGACAATTATGATTCCGACAACCCCCAATACGATTTCGAGGTCTTCAAGGTATC
>JACVJD010000111.1 GCA_015711825.1 Candidatus Solincola daggyaiensis | reverse complement strand
TCCTTCAGCCTCCGAGGCATCGACCGCACAGCTTGCGGTCCCATTGCGCCCGACCTCCGGATGCCGGGGCGTTTTGCGTACAACCTTTATGGATATGGTTCCTTCACACGAGCGCCCTTAAACATGGAGGCCGTCTTCGCCGACATGCCCCGCCAGGCTAACCGCCTATTCTACCGCCGGTAGAACAAACCCTATGATCGGCCTTTCCGCCCATCTACTTTAGCGACGATCTCGCCCGTCACCACCTCCCCGGCAGCGCCAGGTCACGAGAGGCGTGCCGCGTGCCTGGCGCCCTTGGCCATTGCGGCGGGCGGTCGCGCGCGGGGAAGCGCGTGCGGTTCCGGCCGGCTCTTTCCGCCCCCAAAGGGACCTGAGAATATATCCCCATTGCTATAAGCAAGGGTGTGGTATCCCAGCACGAAGTTTATGCGTTCGGGATTACTTTTGGGTTAAGGCCTGCTTTCGGTCACCTTGCAAACCTACCTGTTCCGCTTCCCTCCGCCTCACCCCATTTCCCTTCGCCGACCCTGCGGCGCGAAGAACCCGACCTGCGAAGGGACGCCGCACGGTATCGCCACGCGCGTTCCGGGTTGAAAGGAAAAAGGGGGCCTCCTTATCGCGCCGGCAAAGCAAGCGGAATGGGGAGGGGAAAGAAGGGGCGCTTTTCCCCCTCCTTGAGGTAGGATATATTTATGCCATGACCACGGCTGTCCCAATAGTTAAAAAGATCTTACAAGGAGTGAAAGATATGTCCGCGAAGCCCGTTCTCCGTACGGCGGTCTCCTTCCTCGCCATAACGGCCATTGCCGCCTTGGCGGCGGGATGCGGCAGCGAGCCCCTGGGCGGATACCAGCAACGCGTGGGGGAGATCAATCGCGAGTCCGCCGAGCTTCTGGCGGAGGCGGCGCATCTCATGGAGGAAAGCGGGCACGAGGCGCATGGGGGCGCCGCATCGCTCGAGGAGCTTGTCGAGGAGCTCCGCGCGGCGGCCCTCGAGCTCTCGACGGTGAAGGTGCCCGCGGGCTTGGAGGGATTCCAGGAAGACCTGCTGGCGTTATACGGTGGCGCCGTTTCCACCCTGGAGGGCCTGCTCTCCACCCTGCAAGCCGGCGCTTCGGAAGGTGAGCCGGCTCACGGCGGTGAAGGGGACGCGGAACACGAAAGCGGGGAGGAGGCAGCCCACGAGGAAAAGCCCTCCCACGGCGAGGAAGAAGCCCAAAAAGACGTAACGCCCGGCTCTCCGGGGGTAGAGGCGGGGTCGGGCGGCGAGTCGCATACCGGCACCGGCCATTGAGCGCGGCCGCCGACATCGCCCCCGCCGGCGCCGTTCCGGCGCAGCCGGCAAAGGCAGCCCTCTTTTCATGGTCTAAACTCCGCGAAGTGGTCGTTACGGCTCAGCAGGTTACAGTACAGTGCAGCCGACAGAGGCAGCCCGCTTTTCATGGCATCGAGTTCGAGGCGAAGCGACTGGAAGCACGACCGTTCCGGCGCAGCCGGCAAAGGCAGCCCGCTTTTCATGGCATCGAGTTCGAGGCGAAGCGACTGGAAGCACGACCGTTCCGGCGCAGCCGGCAAAGGCAGCCCGCTTTTCACTTTTTCCTTCGAACCTGGGCCAGGTAACCGCCGCTGGGCCTACAAGGGGAACGGGCTCAGGGGACGAGGGTTTTACGCGCTTTACCCGCCCGCGTGGGGTGTTGCGAAGAGCCCGCCCCCCTGGATGTGACGTTTAACGCCTTTACCCGCCCGCGTGGGGTGTATAATCTTATGCGTCAAGGGGAAGGCGCGGCGAGTTTTAACAGGAGGGCCGGCATGAACGATGAGGACATCTACGAAAAGCTGTCGGAGCGCATCCTCACCAAGGGGAGCAAATTCGTACCCGACCTCTTCCGCATGATCGCCGACGAGGAGGAGGCGCGCATCATGCTGGCCACTCCGGGCACCGCGGAGGACCTGGCGCAGCGCCTGGGTTACTCCGTCGAGGACATGGAGGAGAAGTTGGACACCCTCTTCCAAAAGGGCCTGGTCTTCAAGGCCCGCAAGCCGGAGGGGACCATCTACCGCATGTGCAGGGATATAACCCAGTTCCACGACGCCACCATCCTCTGGGGGGGGGCCAGCAGGGAATACCTGGACCTCTGGAAACGCCAGACCTTCGAGGAGTTGCCGGACTACATCAACATGATCAGCATGATCATGCCCAAGCCCATGACCCGCGTGGTGCCGGTGAATCAGCCGGTGGAGGCACGCCAGAACATCCTGGCCTACGAGGACGTGGAGCAGATCGTAAAGGATGCGGGACGCCTGGCGGTGGTGAACTGCACCTGCCGTATGGTGGACGGCAAATGCGGCAAGCCCCTCGAGGTATGCATCCAGTTGGGCAAGGCGGCCGATTACACCCTGGAAAGGGGCACGGGCCGGGAGCTCACCGTGGAAGAGGCCATGGAGATCGTGCGCATGGCGGAGAAGGAGGGCTTGGTGCACGTGACCATGAACAAGGCCTACGGCAGCCACATCATCTGCAACTGCTGCGGAGACTGCTGCGTGGCCTTCGGTCTCCCCATAGATCCCACCAAGATCGTCGACCCCAGCCGTTTCCAGGCCCGGGTGGACGAGGAGGCCTGCAGCGGCTGCGGCACCTGCGTGGACCGCTGTCTCTTCGGGGCCATATCCATGGTGGAACGGGAGGGGGAGGAGGTCTCATGCATCGAGGCCGAAAGGTGTATGGGGTGTGGGCTATGCCAGGTGACCTGCCCCGAGGAAGCCATCTCCATGGTGGCGGTGCGTGAGGAGTCGTTCATCCCCAACCTGTAACCCCGTCCAGGCAAAAAGCGAAAAGGGCGGGGTCTCCCCCGCCCTCTCTTTGCGCCGCCGCCGGCATCAGGCGTTGAGCCACACCGCGGCGTTGGTGATGCAGTACTCCTCCGGGCGCTCCTTGGTGGTGCAACGGAAGAGGATCTTTTCCTCCGATTCCCTCCACATCTGGGTGACGATGGTGTCCCCGGGCCACACCGGGCGGCTGAAGCGCACCTTGATGGCCTTGAACTTGGCGGGATCGTTGTCGCAGAACTCCTTCAGCACCGCCCTTCCCGCGTGGCCGAAGGTGCACAGGCCGTGCAGGATGGGGCGGTCGAAGCCCGCCATGGCCGCGAAGTTGGGGTCCACGTGCAGGGGGTTGTAGTCGCCCGAGAGGCGGTAGATCATGGCCTGGGTGGTGAGGGTCTTCATCTCCACCACTTTGTCGGGGTCGCGCTCCGGGGGCTCGTTGCCGGGATCGGGACCGCGCTCTCCCCCGAAGCCGCCCTCGCCGCGGATGAAGCTGGAGAACTTGTTGAAGAAGACCACCTCTCCCGACTCGTCCACCGTGTCCACGTCGAGGTCGATGACGGCCCCCTTGGTCTTGTCCCACACCGCCGCGATCCTGGGCTTGGAGGTGAGCTTGCCCTGCACGGGAATGGGCTTGCGCACCTCCAGGTACTGCTCGCCGTGCACCAGCATGACCAGATTGATGTTCACGCCCTCCACCGCCACCAGGCCCATGAGGGCCGGGAAGGGGGGGATGACCCCGAAGGTGGGCAGGGCCTGCAGGCCGTTCTCGTACACGAACTTGAGCTCGTCGGCCTCGTAGCCGGCCCCCACGCCGAGGGCGTAGAGGATCACGTCGCGGGTGGTGTACTCGTAATCCAGAGGGGGAAGCTCCTTCCCCACCACCGAAAGATCGATAGGCATCTTATCAACCCCTTCGTTTATCCGCTCACGGCACCCGGATCAACCCAGGTTGAGTTTGGAGAGGGCGAAGCCCGTCTGCTCGGTGGCGCTGCCGAAGGTCTGCGCGCCCTCGAGGGAGACGATCTTGTCGATGTTCTCGTGGATCTTCTCCAGGGTAATGCCCTCCGCCGGGTTGATGAACACGCCCGGACCTTCCATGAAGGCGGTGCGGCTGAAGTAGCCGGCGCCGGCCACGAAGGTGTAACCGGAGAAGGTGCACTGCTCGGAGCAGGCCCACACCACCATGGGAGCCACGTACTCGGGCTTGAGCATCTCCACCAGGTTGGGCGGGAGTACGGTGGCGGTCATCCTGGTGCCCGCGATGGGGACGATGACGTTGGCCATGATGTTGTACTTCGCGCCCTCCTGCTTGAGCACGTGCATGAGGCCCACGATGCCCATCTTGGCGGCGCCGTAGTTGGCCTGGCCGAAGTTGCCGTACACGCCCGCGGCGGAGGAGGCGGAGATGATGCGGCCGTAGTTGTTCTCCCTCATGTAGGGGAAGGCGGCCTTGCTGCAGAAGAAGGTTCCGTCCAGGTGGACCGCCATCACCTTCTCGTAATCCTCCATCTCCATCTTGATGAAGCTCTTGTCGCGCAGGATGCCGGCGTTGTTGACGAGGATGTCGATCTTGCCGTAGGCGTCGATGGCGGTCTTGATGATGTTCTGGGCGCTCTCCCAATCCGCCACGCTGTCGAAGTTGGGAACGGCCTCGCCTCCGGCGTCCTTGATCTCCTTGACCACTTGCTCGGCGGCGGTGGTCCCGGAGCCCGTGCCGTCCATGGCGCCGCCCAGGTCGTTAACCACGACCTTGGCCCCGCGGCTGGCAAGGAGCAAGGCGTATTCCCTACCCAGGCCGCCTCCGGCCCCGGTCACTACTGCGACGCGATCGTCAAACCTTATTTCCGCCATAAACCCTCTCCTTTCCTTCCTCGGGGGACCTTCCCCCATGGCTGCTTTGCCCTTCCCGGGCCGGGGAGAACGCGCGATATCCTTGTCTGTCCTTTTCCCTCGCCCGGTACCCGCCGCCCGGCGGCTTTAATATTATATACCCGATCACGGACGGGAAACAGCCGGACAGCGGTTTTACCGCCAGTCCGTTTTTCGCGCCCTGACGGCTAAGCCGCGGCCGCGGTAAGGGGAAAGGGAGACGCGCCTTCCGGACACGCACTCGCGCCAAGCCCGGGAGGAGATCGCCTTCAAGACGGGGCGCGGGTCGGCCTCCGCCTTTCCGCCGCGGAAGCTTTTGCGACCCCGCTTTAAGGCGACACGTTAAGGCTGATCGCAATTCCCCGCACGGGTTCGGAGGATCGCGTTCACCGGCGCCCATGACCTTGCCCTCGGGGTTCCGCTGCAGGAGCGTCTCCCCCGCCTCGTCCATAAGCCTCTTGACGGCCGCCTCTCCTACGGCACGACCTTTTTCCTTACCCCGCCGACCGTTTTCCTCGCGACATGCGCATCATACCGCTTATAGCCTTCACCTTGTCGCGGAGGCTTTTCTTGTCTTATGACCGCCGTTTCACGAACCTTCCGTTGGCCCGCGGACCTCATGCCGACCCGAGACAAGATCGTTTATGCGCCACCGGAGGCTGGTCGTGTTTAAGGTAAGGTCTCATGTAAGGTTTTCTCCCAAAAGTCTGCAATAAGAGTTGACGGCATCAGGATGGCAGAGGGGGTATAACCGTCGGTTCAGGTATAAGCGATCTCATCACTCTATGTGCGGGATATGTGCGGGAGAAGGCCAAGCAATCGGATGGAGAAAGGGTATAACCGTCGGTTCAGGTATAAGCGATCTCATCCCTTGCTCGTTACGCCCGTAAAAGCGACGTTTTACGGCCGAGAGGTTTGTATAATACCCTTTAGGAGGCAGCGCTGCGGCCACGATAAGACCACGGATCGAAAAGGGGTGTTGGAGATGGACCGCGTATCGAACACCGGAAGGCGCGCATTGCTCTCCCTGGCTGTGGCGGCGTTCACGGCGCTCTCGCTAATCGTGGCGGGTTGCGCAGGCGGGGCCGGAAGCGACGATAAGGCGCCCCTGGAAGGGGAACCTGCCAACGCGAGGGAAATCGCGGTGAAGACCCTCGGCCAGGGGACTTCCAGCGAGTACGGGCGCCTGGAAGGCGTGCCTGCCCCCGAGAACGCGCAGCCGGAGTGTCTGGTGATCACGGAGGAGGAAGAGCTGCAGCGCCTTGCCTCCATCTCCCTCTTCCAGGAACCGCTGGGCGAGGTGGATTTCTCGCGTAACCTGGTTATAGCCGCCATGCTCGGCCCCAGGAACACGGGAGGATACGCCATCACCATCACCCACGTCTACCGGCAGGGCACGGCGGTGAGGGTGGAAATCGAGCTGGTGGAGCCGGAACCTGGAGGAATGTCCGCGCAGGTGTTGACCAGCCCATACCACCTGGTGACCGCGGAGCGGGACGCCTTCCAGCCCGGCGGATCCCTGCTCTTCACCTTCGTGGACCAGAACGACAACACCATCGCCGAGCGGCGGGTGGAGATATGATATTTTCCAATATCCTCCAGCTGCCGGCGCCATCGCCTTGAACTTATAGTGCGCGGTGCTCGCCGCTTCCCCGGGCTCTGCGAGAAGCACGGGCCGGAGGGTCGGGCGGTAAAGGAAAGCGATATGTCGGGCAATAGCGCGGTGCTCGCCGCTTCCCCGGGCTCTGCGAGAAGCACGGGCCGGAGGGTCGGGCGGTAAAGGAAAGCGATATGTCGGGCAAAAGCGCGGTGATCATCGGTTCGGGGCCGGGCGGCGCCGCGGCGGCGGCCCTCTTGGCCCACGCGGGTCACCGCGTCACCCTGCTGGAGCGGAACCCTTTCCCCGGGGGCAAATGCTCCTCCCTCCCACGCCGTGGATACGTGGTGGACACGGGAGTGCACATGTTCGGTCGCGGCCCCTACGGACCCTTCGGAGCCATCGACCGCATCCTGGGATGCGGACCTCATTGGGTCGCTCACAGGCCCTCCTTCACCTTGAACCTCTCGGGTCGCGGGAAGCTGGAGATGGCGTCCTCCGTCTTTCACCCCCTTTCGGCTCTCAACTTCGTCAAGGGACATGTCAGGGGGTGGCAGAAGATGGAATGGCTCCCGACCATGGCGAGGTCGCTGCGCCACCTTGGGGCGAGCGGATTGGCGCGCTTCGCGAAGGGCTTCCATGACCCACGTCATCCCCTTTACAGCGAGCTCCAGGGGGTAGCGGTATCGGAGTTTTTCTCCCCTCTCTCCCGCTCGCCCGACTTTCTGCGCACTTTTCACGCCCAGGCCATGCTGACCATGGCGCTGCCCTGGCATCGAGCCTCCATGGGCGAGTTCGCCTATATCCTCTCCAGCACCATGCGCGCCGCCAACCTCTGTTATCCGCGCGGCGGGGCCGGGGCTATCCCCGCCGCTTACCTGTCTTCTCTCACGCGTGCCGGAGGCGAGGTAAGAACGGGTTGCGAAGTCCGAAGGATCATCGTAGAGGGCAACCGCGCCCGTGGCGTGGTGACCATGGAAGGCGAGCATATCCCCGCCCATCTTGTGGTATCCAACGCCGGTTTGGCCAACACCGTGGAGCTGGCGGGGAGGGAGAACTTCCCTCGCGATTACCTGGAAAAGGTGGATGGCGCAGCCGACTCGGAGGCATTCATAGCGGTAAGATTCTTTCTCGAGGGAAAGATCGGGTCCATGCGCACTCCCTGCCTTCTACACATGCCCGATCTCGATCCCTTCCGCATGTTCGACTACCTCGAGAACGCCAAAGCCCCGGAGGACCTATTCCTTTTCGTCACCGCGCCCTCCATGTGGGACGCGTCCCTCGCCCCTCCCGGCAAGGACATGCTGCTGGTCGGGGCACCGGCGCCTTCGAGCCTGGAGCGGCGGGATTCTTGCGACGCCGTTCTCGACCTTGCGCAGGAGATAGCCCTCTCCCTCTTCCCGGAGCTGAAGGCGGCGACGGCGGAGG
This sequence comes from Candidatus Solincola daggyaiensis, assembly GCA_015711825.1. Lineage (GTDB taxonomy): Bacteria > Actinomycetota > Geothermincolia > Geothermincolales > RBG-13-55-18 > Solincola_B > Solincola_B daggyaiensis. The sequence goes on along the minus strand of JACVJD010000111.1, from coordinate 453 downwards.
TGGAGCGCGTTTCCACCCCCGCCGTCGCCGCCCTGAGCGGACGCCGAGGCGGGGACTGTATAGGGCTGGCGCAGGAGGTGGGGCAGGACGGGGTCCGCCGGCCCTCCCAAAGCACCCCCATCCAAGGGCTTTACCTGGTGGGGTCGGATACAGGCGGCCGGGGCATAGGCACGGAGATGGCCGCGGACAGCGCCCTGCGCCTCTACTATCTCCTTAAAGGATGATTCGGTGGCGCTTGCCTTGACGATAGGAAGTAGGTCCATACGCTCCTGACGCGGTAGGCCGGCGGTTTATCCGCCGCCGCCGGACTCTTCGCCCATAAGCGCTTCGCTTCACTCTCTCCTGCATGAGGTTATAAAATACCTTTCCGTTGGCTTATAATCGGAAAAGGCTAAGGGTTTCGGTGTGCCTCTTTTTCCGGATGGGCTCCACCAACAGAGGAGGTAGGAAGAT
>JACVJD010000110.1 GCA_015711825.1 Candidatus Solincola daggyaiensis | reverse complement strand
TGCTGGCCCTGCCGCGCCTCGCCGCCGCGGCGGGATCACGCGTCCTCCTGGCGCCTTCAGAGGGACCGGAGTGGGTAAGCCGCTGGGTGCGGGGGCAGGTGAAGAAAGAGTGTCGGGGCTTGGGCATGGGCTGCGCCTTCCCTAAGCCCTTCTGTTCCCTACCCGCGGGCATCCACCCGGCGGTGGACGAGTTCATGCATCATTTCCGCATCGGCTATCCGAAGCTGGAGCTGGTGCTGGGAGAGGGGGTGATCAGGGAGGCGCGGGTGCTGCGCAGCGCGCCTTGCGGCAATACCTACTACGTGGCCTTCAACCTCAAGGGGGCGCCGCTGGACGCCAGGGTGGCCGAGGTGGTTGCCAAGTACTGGCACAGCTTCCCCTGCGTGGCCTCCATGGAGATGGACCGCGAGGTGGGAGAGACCATCCTGCACCTGGGGGGCTTCATGCACTACCGCGCGGTACAGGAAGCCCTGGCCGAGGCGGGAGTGGAGGTCGAGCTTCCGTCCTCCCCCGCGCTGGCGCGCATGCGGGCCTCTTGACGCGAGCGCTAAACCGAACAAAGGGCGTTACCGAAATATACCTTTGGAAGGCTGAACCTTAACGGGAGGAAAGATGGCGGAGAAGACCATTCTGGTGTCGGACGATGATCCGCATATAAGGCGCCTTATCGCCGAGCTCCTCTCGTCGGAGGGCTACAAGGTCCTGCTCGCCGAGGACGGCGAGGCGGCGTTGGAGATGTGCCGGGAGGAGCATCCCGACCTGGTGATCCTGGACATCATCATGCCCAAGATGGACGGCATGGAGGTCTGCCGCCGCCTGCGCGACGAAACCGCGGCCCCCATCGTCTTTCTCACCGCCAAGGACGACATCACCGACCTGGTCAGCGGGCTGGCCATCGGGGGCGACGACTATATCACCAAGCCTTTCAAAGGCGCGGAGCTCATCGCGCGCGTGAAGGCGGCCCTCCGCCGGGCGGACATGGTAAGGGACCCCACGGAACAGGAGGAATACGTCTCCGTGGGCGGATTGGAGATCGACCGCAAACGACGCGAGATATCCCTGGACGGAAGGCCGGTGAACCTCACCCAGACGGAGTTCGATCTGCTGTGGTTGCTGGCCAGCCACCGGGGCACCGTCTTCTCCCGCAAGGACATCGTCAAGGCGCTGTGGGGTTATGAGGACCCCGGCATCTCCCGCACCATCGACACCCACATCGCCCGCCTGCGCAAAAAGATAGAGCGCGACTCCTCCAACCCCGAGTTCATAAAAACGGTGACCGGGGTGGGATACAAGTTCTTCTGAGCTCCCGCAGAGCCCCGCCTAATACCGCCCCTGCCCCTCCAGGCCTCCTGGGCGCGGAGGCCGCCGAGCGGGAAACCCCCCGGTATTTTAAAGGCCCTTATTATGGGCCTTACTCCCTCGCCCCCGCATGAACCGTCGCGGACGCGGCCGGCGACACCTCACCCTCTGCGGCGCTTTTTCCAGTCCCGCATCAACACGTAAGACACCACGGCCACGGTCTCACGGGCGGAGAGACGCGGCAGCAAAGCGTGCACGAAGTAGTTGCGTGCGTCCGGGATATGGAAGGCGCGGCCGCGCTTCAAAGCGGCAAGCGCGGCCGCGGCCATATCGGCGGGCTCGGCAAGGGGCACCAGTTTGAAAAACGGCAGGTCCGGGATATCCCTCATCATCGGCGTACGGGTGGTGGGCGGGTTTATGGTGCACACTTTGACCCCGTACTTGCGCACTTCCTGGCGCACCGCCTCGCTGAGGCTCTGCACGAACGCCTTGGTGGCGGCATAGACCGCCTCGTTGGCGGTGGGCTGGAATGCGGCGGTGGAGCTGAAATTGAGGATGCGTCCGTCACGGCGCGCGATCATCCCCGGCAGGAAAAGGTGCATGAGAGACATGAGGGCGGTCGAGTTGACCTCCACCAGCAGCTCCTGTTGCTGTAATGGAAGCTCGTGGAAATCCCCGTACGCATAAAGGCCGGCGCAGTTGACCAGGATATCCACGTGGGGCATCAACGCCATGGCGCGGTCGAGCAACTCGCGCCGCCCTTCCCCCTCGGCTAGGTCAACGGCCACCGCATAGGCCTTTACGCCGTAACCCTCCGAGAGCTCCCGGGCATACGACTCCAGGATCTCTTTCTCCCGCGGCAGGGCAGCCAGCACCAGGTCCGCCCCTTCCTTCGCCAGAAGCCGCGAGAGCTCCTTCCCCATTCCCGAGGAGGCTCCCGTGACCACGGCCTTGCGCCCCCGGATCTCGTATCGCCTCATGATCCCCCGCTTCCTCCTTCCACTACCTCCATACCGCGCAACACCACCTCGAAAAGATCGACGAGCTCGTCGATGACCCTCTGCACCGGAGGAGGGTCCTCGGAGTATGCCCAGTCTATCAGCAGCTCGTTCACGGCTCCGGCCATGGCCAGCGATCCCATGCTGCGGTCACGCTCCGCCACCACGCCTTTTCTCATCAGCTCCCGCACCTCCGCCTCGATGACGCCGGCGAACTCGTGCAGGAGCTCGCGCCGGTATCTCTCCATCTCCTCGCTCACCCCCACCGTCTCCACGAGCACGATGCGGACATGCCGCGGGTCGTCGAGGTAGGAGTGGACGAAGGCGGAAAGCCCCGCCCGCGCCCGCTCCACGGGGTCTTCGATCCAGGTGGAAAGGGCCTCCGCCACCGCTTTCCGGGCACCGTCCATCACCCTTTCCAACACCGCCCTCAGAAGCTCCTCCTTGCTCGAGAAAAGCTCGTAGAAATGGCGCGTGGTAACGTGGGAGACCTCGCAGATATACTCGATGGGGGTTCTCGTATATCCCCTGGTGGCGAAGAGCTCCAGTCCGGTCGCGATCAGCCTTTCCCTGCGCTCCTCTCTGCGCTTGTCTTCATGCAGGCCCCTATAGGTCCTGCCTTTCTTCGGCGCCGTTTCAACGCCCTCATCTCGCTCGACGCTCAAGTGCATCCCCTTCCCGCGGCCAAAGCGTTTTCTTCTTTCCCATGTTTTCTCGCAGAGGTATGCCAAATACCCCGGCGCCGCCTCACTTTTCACCCCCATATTGTACCCGCTCGGCATGAATAAGAATAGATGGCTTGTCTGATTCTTGGGACGTCAACCCGCATGCATGCTCCAGCGGACTCACCGGGCTCGAAGCTCCGTTATTGGGGCGAGTTTCTCGGCGCGGTACCTCTCGCGCCCTCAACCGCGCGAGGAGAAGATGTGGTCCAGCGTGTCCAGCAGGTCGTCGACGGAATAGCCCATGTCCTCGCTCAAGAGCAGCGGCGCCGTCTCCAGCCAGCCCACCAGCATATAGCTGGCGACCTCCGAGTTGATCTCGGGTATCATCCCCTCCCCGATGGCCTTGTCGATATCCCGCTGCACCGTCTTGGCCACGGAGGCGTATATCTCCCTCCTCTTGGCCTCCAGGCGGGGGTCGTCCTCCATGGAGCCATGCAGCACGTGCAGGATGTCCAGGAACTCGGGGTGGTATCTCAACACCGCCTCCCCCCTCATCCTCAGCCGCCGCAGGGGGTTCTCCTCGTGCTTGATCTCCTCCCACACCCCGCTGAACATGGCCTGGAAGACCCGGTCCACGCATTCCAGGAACATGGCCTTCTTGGAGGGGAAGTAAAGATAGAAGGTGCTGTGTCCCAGGCCCACCGCCCTGGTGATGTCGCTGATGCGCGTCTTGTGATATCCCTTGCGCGCGAACACCTCCACCGCCTTCTCCATGATCTGGGCCTTCTTGTCGGCTGGGGGTGCGGCCTCGCCCGCCGCCGCTTCCTTCCATCCCCGCGCACCCTCCTTCATCTCCCTGATCATGGCGATGGGATACCCTTCCTCCTGCAGCTCGCGGATGCGCCTCAGCTCGGCGACGTGCCCGGCGTCGTAATAGGCCATGGTCTTCCCGGTGCGGCGGGGAGGGGAGAGGAGCCCTTCGCGCAGGTAATAGTGGATGGTGCTGCGGCCGACCCCCGAGATCCTCTCCAGATCCGATATCCTGAGCGGGCGATGCTCTTCGCGTGCCACGGCGAACCTCCATAATTGTTGAGTAACTATGCAGTTATAATATATTTATTTACATAGTTTGTCAATAGTAGAACCACAGATCGTGCTTGATTTTAACCGCTATATATGCCTATAATAGCGGGGTCACGGCGAAATCCAAAGGCACGCAACTAGCGATGAACTAACCGATATAGACTGACTCATCATTCCCAAAGCGGTTAAGAGGCAACCGGAAAGCGAGGGCTTTCCGCCAGGAGAGAGCCACAGCGAGAGAGGAGTCGACCATGGAAAGAGGCGAGTTCGCCATCATCGGCACCGGGGAGGTGCCGTGCGGCAACTATCCCCAGCGCTCGGAGTTCGAGATCGCCTACACCGTGGCCCGGGAGGCCATCCGGGACGCGGGCATCGACGTCAAGGACATCGGGGCGGTGCTCTGCGCCCAGCACATCATGTCCAACCCGGACAACGACTATAACACGGAGATGGTCTTCGGGAGGCTCCCCGAGGCCATCGGAGCCAGGGGGTGCAAGATCACCTGCATGACTTCCTCGGGGGGCGCTTCCAGTTTCTCCCTGCGCAAGACGGCGGAGGGCATCCTGCACTCCGGCGAGACCGACACCGTGCTGGTGGTGCATGCCCAGCGCTTCTCCACCTTCACCCCCAACCAGCAGGCCAAGTACTTCTCCGTCGCCGGCTCGGACGTGGAGTGGGAGGTGCCCTACGGCATGACCTACAACGCCCTGGCGGCCATGATCACCCAGGCGTATATGAACATCACCGGCACCACCATCGAGCAGGTGGCCGCGGTGTGCGTGGCCAACCGCCGCTGGGCCATGCTGCAGCCCAACGCCATGTTCAACCACAAGGAGATCACGGTGGAGAAGGTGGTGAACGCGCGCATGGTCTCCTACCCCCTCACCACCCTCATGTGCAACGTGCTCGGGGACGGCGGCAGCGCCTTCATCATGACCACGGCGGAGAAGGCGCGCAAGGTCTGCGATAAGCCCGTTTACGTCCTGGGCGAGGCCTCGGACTACTCCCACCGCACCATCACCCGCGCGGGCATGAAGGATTTCGCCACCATGTCCGAATACCTCTTCCCCATCGCGAAGACGGCCTTCGAGAGGAGCGGCCTGGGCCCCGAGGACATGGACATCTACCAGATCTACGGCTCCTACCCCTGCATCCAGCTCATCATCATGGACGCCCTGGGCATGTGGGAGCCGGGGACCACCGGCGCCCTGGTGGAGGCGGGGGAGACCTCCCCCGGCGGGAAGTACCCGGTGACCACCAACGGCGAGGCCCTCTCCTTCGGGCACACCGGCACCGGGGTGGGCATCGCCCTGCTGGTGGAGTCGGTCAGGCAGCTGCAGGGCAAGGCGGGAAAAGCCCAGGTGCAAGGGGCCCGGTTCCTCATCGAGAACACCGGCGGCGGGGCCTTCATGGACTGCCACTTCACCGTCCTGGGCAACGAGATACCGGGATAAAGACGAAAGGGGGTAAGCATGAGCAAGCACGAGCCCATCAGCATAGACGCCATCAAGGCGATGATGAACCTCAGCGACGAGGACCTGAAAAAACCCCTCCCGGTCCCCACCGCGTGGTCGCAGCCCTTCTGGGACGCGGCCAGGGAGCACCGCCTGGTGCTCAAAAGGTGCAGCAAGTGCGGGAACATAGACCACCCGCCCTACCTCTACTGCACCGCCTGCCAGGCCGACGAGCACGAGTGGATCGAGGCCTCCGGCAAGGGCACCCTCTTCGCCTACGCCATCAACTATTTCGGCGTGCCCTTCCCCTTCTGGGCCGACCTTCCCTACGCGCTGGGCATGATCGACCTCGCCGAGGGCGTGCGCATGATCTCCAACATCGTGGACTGCGACTTCGAGGAACTGGAGAACGGCATGGAGCTGGAGGTGGTCTTCGACGACGTCACGGACGAGGTCACCCTGCCCAAGTGGCGTCCGGTGAGGAAGTAGGCGGCGGAACATCCCTGGAGGTATCAGCAAATGGCAGAGAAGAAAGCGGCCGAGAAGACGGCGAAAAAGAGCGATTTCAAGCACCTGCTCTCCCCCATCGAGATCAAGGGGGTGGAGATCAAGAACCGCATCGCGCTTGCCCCCATGAACACCCTTTTTTCCATGGACAACCGCGGCTACGTCAACGAGCAGATCCTGGCCTACTACGCCGCCCGCGCCAAGGGGGGCTGCGGACTGATCATCACCGAGTGCGTGCTGGGCACGCGCCTGGCCTCGCGCTTCCCCTACACCACCAACCTGCACTGCTACAACACCTCGCATCTGCCGGGGCTCTACGAGTTGGCGGAGACCGTGCATTCCTTCGGCTCGGCTTGTTTTATCCAGATGTCCATCGGTTTCGGACGGCAGGGCCATTCCCATGTCGGGGAGCACCCCCCCGCCCCCTCGGTTGTGCCCATGATGATCAAGCCGGAACTCATGCCCCGCGGCTTCGGTAAGGCGCTGGAGGCTCACCCGCAGCTCATCGAGCGGGCCACGGGCGAAATGCCCTACGAGATGACGGTAGCCGAGATCCGCAGCGAGCAGGACGAGTTCGCCAACTCCTGCCGCTTCGCCGTGGCGGCGCAGTTCGACGGCATCGAGCTGCATGCCCCCCATGGCTATCTCGAGCACCAGTTCCTCTCCCCCATCTCCAACCGGAGGACCGACCTCTACGGCGGCAGCCTGGAGAACCGTATGCGTTTTATGCTGGAGGTCTATCTCAAGGTGCGGGAATCGGTGGGCCATGACTACATCCTCGGGGTGCGCATGTCGGCCGACGAGCACCTGCCGGGCGGCATCACCCACGAGGAAGCCCTGGAGGTGGCGCGCACCCTTGCCGCCCTCGGAGCCGACTACATCCACCTCTCTGACGGCTCGTACGAAGCCCTGAGTTACTTCTTCCCCGACGAGGATGGGGCCATGCTGGAGGAGGCGTCCCACTTCAAGGCGGCGGTAAACGTCCCCGTATTCTGCCCCTCTGTTCATGACCCAACGCTCGCCGAGAAGGCGATCGCCGCGGGCAAGTGCGACATCGTCTCCCTGGGACGCCAGATGTTCGCCGACCCGGAATGGGGCAACAAGGTCGCCGAGGGCAGGGTCGAGGACATCAACCGCTGCCTCCGCTGCAACGAGTGCCTGATGCGTACGGCGGCGGGGCTGCCGGTGCGCTGCATCCGCAACCCCAACACCGGCCGCGAGAGGTACATGCCGGAGTGCTGGCGCCGGCCCCAGAAGCTGCCTCCGGTCACCAAAATGCGCGTCCCACCAAGGCTACCCGAGATACGGGAGGACTTCTAGGTGTCAGCGGCAACACGAAAGAGACTGTGTCGCGAAAGCGGTGGCGCCGTCTCCAGGGAGAAGGTGACCGGCGCCTGGACATCTTCCGAACAACACGCTGTTTCCATTTCCCTGCGCGAACTCGCCCAAGCCCGGCACGCGCTCACGGCTTAGAAGGAGGTAGGCGATGACGGAATACAACTCCATCCTCTACGAGATAGGCGGGCCGGAGGCTGCCGTATGCACCATCACCATGAACCGCCCGGAGCAGCGCAACGCCATCAACCGCGAGATGGCCGAGGAGCTCCTGGACGCCTTCACGCGCGTGCGCGACGAGAAGGCGGTGAAGGTGGTGGTGCTCACCGGGGCCGGCAAGTCCTTCTGCGCCGGCGGCGACCTCTCCGTCCTGCCCTCCTTCGACCACTACACCATGGTGGACTGGATGGGCAGGACCGGCCTGGACATCGTGCGCGCCATATCCGAGAACGAGAAGGTGGCGGTGGCCAAGGTCAAGGGGCACTGCATCGCGGGGGGCCTGGAGCTGGCCCTGGCCTGCGACCTCATCTACGCCAGCGAGAGGACCAATTTCGGAGTGACCGAGATCACCATGGGCATCCTCCCGGGGTGGGGCGGCACGGTGCGCCTGGCCCGCAGCCTGCCCGTCTTCCGCGGGCGCGAGATACTGCTTTCCGGGCGTAAGGACTACACGGCGCGGGAGATCTACGACATGGGCCTGCTGACGAGGGTTTTCCCCGACGAGGAGTTCGACGCCGGGGTCGACGAGATGGTGGCCACGCTGTGCGCCAACCCCGCCGACTCCCTGCGCATGGGCAAGGCGGTGTTCAACTACTCCTTCCAGGGCCTGCCCTGGGACGCGGCCATGGCCATCGAGCGCGAGGCCATCTCCTGGCTCTTCCACTCGGAGTTCACCACCAACATGCGCAACATCGCCCTGCAGGCCCTGGAGGCCATGCGCAAGAAAGGAGGCGAGGCTTAGATGGACTTCGC
>JACVJD010000109.1 GCA_015711825.1 Candidatus Solincola daggyaiensis | reverse complement strand
GGTAGGAGGGATGCTGATTGCGCGCTCATAAAGGAACCGCCATCGCCGCCATGCTGACCTTGGCGGTGCTTATCGCGGCCGCTTTGCTTATCCCCTACCTTTACCGGCGCGCGCGCAGCCTCCCCGCGGGAGCGGAGGAAGAGCGGCCGCAACCCGAGGGCTTCAAGCCCCTCACCCACGACGATCTCCTGGGGCCGCCCCTCTCCTTCGAGACACCCGCCTTCATCAGCATACCTGCGGTCGGCATCGAGGAGGAGGTGCGCGAGGGCAGCGACGACCAGGAGGAGCTCTATGCCGCTCTGGCCTTGGGCCCCATTCATCTCCCCCACACCGGGTTCCCGGGGTGGCCGGGCAACTGCGTCATCTCCGGGCACCGCACCACCAAGACCCGGCCCTTCAACCGCCTGGACGAGCTTAAACCCGCCGACCAGGTGTTCATCCGCAATCCCCGCGGCATATACGAATACCGGGTGACGGAGCTGCGCTACATCGACCCCAGCGAAAACGTGACCCTCTACACCGAGGAACCCACCCTGACCCTGACCACCTGCGCGCCCGAGGGGGATGCCACCCTACGCCTGGTGGTGAGGGCGTCCCTTGTCGGCTTCACCCCCGTGGAGGAACTGGAGGAGTAGGGGGATTCACTCCGTCCGGAGCTCCATCCTCAGCACCTGCGGCTCCAGCATGCGGTAGTCGATTCTCGCCTCCTCGCCCTCCAGGAACTCGAACAGCCCCGCCATGCGACCGACCAGCCTGGGTATGTAGAAGGGGTTGGCCACGGTCATCTCCAGATGCCCCTCGCCGTAGGAATACTCGAGGACGTTTCCGAACCCACCCGCAAGCAGGTACCTGACCGCGGCGCGGTAAGCGCCGTGGCGGGTGCGGATGTTTATCCCCCGGAGGTCGCGCAGGTGGAACTCCTTGGTGATCTCCATGATCAGCGGCTCCAGGTCCATGCCCAGCCTTCTTTCCAGGTCGCGCACTACCCCAATGAAGATGTGACCGGTTGAGAAGATATAGCGTCTCCCGCTGTCGCGCCTGCGGATGACGCCCTCCTCCTCCACCCATTCCAGCTCCGTAAGGGCGCGGGGAAGAGCGCAAGAAGGGCAGGGGTCCCCCCTCTCCTCCCCGGGAGGGATGAACTCTCCTCCCATGAGCAATTCCCGCTTGGCTTCGCGCATGATCTCAAGGGCCTTCTCATCCACCGCCGCCGCGTCGTCCCGAGCCGTGAGCACGATGGTGAGGACGTAATCCTCTCCCTCTTTTCTCCATGACAGCTCGGATTTCTTGCCGGCCGCATACTCGAGGAGCCCCTTGGCGCCCCAGGCGATGGAGATGATATCGAAAGGGGAGCTGACCTTCAGCACTATGAATTTCCGCCAGCGGTGCGCCAGCAGCTCCATGCGGCAGAATCCCAGAAGGGTCATCTCCTTCATGACGGTATCGAAAACGGCGCGCGTGGGGAGGTAGCGAACCGCTGTCCTGCGCCAGCCGTAAATGAGGTGGTTCTGCAGGTAATCCAAGGTGGCCGCCTGCTGCCCCCTGATCATGGCGTCCGCGGCGTTGATGCCCAGGCGGCGCTCCAGCTCGGACCACACATAAGAATAATAGTCCGCCTCGAATATGACCATGCGCATGCCCGGATCGCGGCGCGCCAGGATGACGCCGTTGCCCGGCCACAGGTATCTCTGCGAGAGCTTGCGCGGAAGCCCGCAGATATCGCAGCGCCTCATGGCCTGCCCTCCCTGCCGATGAAGCCGCCCTCTAGGTCTCTTCTTCCACCGTCCATATTCTAAATCACCGCATCTCGCAGATCACTTGCCGATCCTCATCCTCTTATGCGGCGTTCGCAAAAGAAGAAACGGGCGCAACTATCCCCGCCACCGGAATGTGGCTGCAGGGGTAAGCGCAGCCGCTAAGGCTGGGTGGAGAGGGCTGCCATCTGGTCCAGGAGCTGGCTCAACTGATTCATCTTCGCCCCGTAGGTCGCCCAGTCCCCGCTGCGAAGGGCCTCCTGCGCCTCGTCGTAAGCGCGGTTTGCCTGTTCGATAAGCTTCGCGAGATTGGCCTGCGGCTCCGGTCCGGGTTCGGGCTGCGGTTGCGGTTCAGGTTGCGGCTGCGGCTGCGCCCCGAAGATGGCTCCCAGGGCCTCTTTGAGCGTCGGCTTCATGGCGATGGTGTCTCCGAAACCCACGATGACCTGCCTCAGCTGCGGGATAGCCGGGTTGGTCGCCTCCAGGTAAAGGGGCTCCACGTAGAGCAGCGATTCCTCCACCGGGATGACCAGGGTGTTGCCGCGTATGACCCTGGATCCGGCCTGGTTCCAGAGGGTTATCTGGGCGGATATCTCCGGGTTCTGGTCCACCAGCGACTCGAATTGCTGCGTGCCCTTGACCAGCCTTCCGGGCGGGAAGGTGAAGTTTATCAACCTGCCGTAGTTCGGGAAATCGCAGCGCGCCGCCACCCAATCGACCATGTTGCTCTTTCCCCTCGGGTTGAAGGGGAGCATGAGCACCATCTCCTCCTTCTCCTCACCGGGCAGCTTGAGGATGACGTAGTAGGGACTTACCGCCTGCACCTGGTTCACGTCGTAGGTCTCGGTAGCGACCTCCCACACGTCTTCCTTCTGGTAGAAGGCGTCCACGTCGTTTAGATGATAGGTCTTGTACAGCTCCATCTGTACCGAGAACAGGTCCTCGGGATAGCGCAGGTGCCCCATGATGTCCTGCGGCATCTCCTGCATGGGCGTGAAGAGATCGGGGAAGATCCTCGCATAGGTGGCGGCTATGGGGTCCTGCGGGTCCGCGAGGTAGTAGGTCAGGGAGCCGTCATAGGCGTCGATCACCACCTTGACGGAGTTGCGGATGTAGTTGATGCGCCCGCCCTCCACTTCCAGGAACTGGGAATAAGGATAGAGGTCGGTGGTGGTGTATGCGTCCAGTATCCACTTCTGCCGTCCGTCATCGGTGATCACCAGGTAGGGGTCGCCGTCCAGGGTGAGGAAAGGCGCGACCTCCAGGGCTCGGTCCTTGATGTTGCGCCTGAACATCAGACGCGACTCGCCGGTTATATAGCCGCTGAAGAGGAAGGTTATGTCGCGGTTGCGGATGGAGAAGGCCAGGCGCTTGAGGAAGTTTGAAACGGGTATGCCGCCGCTCCCCTCGTAATAGGGATCCACGACCTTGTTGGTGTTCTCGAGGGGGTAGTCGATCTCCTCCGCCCCCGTGCGCACCGCCACGTAATCGTGCGCCAGTTCCCCGTAATACAGTTCCGGACGCTTTATCTCCACCCCCAGACCCGCCGCGGACTGCGGGGGGATATCCTGGATGACGAGGCTGGGATCACCCACCGCGGAAACCTCGTTGGTGGGGGCCATGACCATGCCGTACCCGTGGGTGTAGGAAAGGCGGGTGTTCTGCCACGTCTTGGCGTCCTCGCGCAGCTGCCCGATGACCAGCTCGCGGCCGGCCACCATCATCTGGGAATAACGGCCGTCGAAGACGGTGTAGCGGTCGACGTCCACGTCGTTGAAGCTGTACAACTGGCGCAGCACCTGACGCTGCGTGAAGACCTGTTTCATCTGGCGCGGGTCCCAGAGCCGGATATTGTCGATGGTCGCCGCGTTGGCCACTACGTCGTCGTAGGTGAGGTCGAAGGTGGCGGGAAACAACCGCTTGTCCAGCACCGCGTTCTCGCCCTCGTCCTGGATCCGCCACGCGTCCTGGGTGAACTCGATATTGTAGCCGATATACTCCCGCTCACGCGTGAGCTCCTTGGGGTTGACCACGTAGTTCTGCACCACCAGCGGGTAGAGGCCTCCCGCCAAAACGGCCACCGCCACCAGTCCGGCGACCCCCGCCAGAGGCAGTTTCCATCCCTTGTAACGAATGTTGAGGATGAAGAGGCCGGCGCATACGAAGCAAGCGGCTATAAGTATCCAGTAAGCGGGGACCTGGGCGTGCACGTCGGTATAGCTGGCGCCGATCACCGTTCCCCGCGGCGAGTACAGCAACCCCAACATGTCCAGGCGGAAACTCCATGCCTGCGCCAGCAGGGCGATCCCCGCCAGCACCGACAGGTGCACCTTCACATGGCTCGCGAAGCGCTTCCCCTTGGCGGCGCTGAAGTTTATGGCCCCGTAGAGGAAATGCACCACCGCGGTGGCGATGATGATGAAGATCAGCGAGGTGATCAACCACCCCACGAAGTAGCGCAGGAACGGGTATTCGAAGACGTAATAGCCGATGTCCTTCCCGAAGATAGGATCGGCCTTGCCGAAGGGCGCGTGGTTGAAAAAGATGAGCGCCTTCTCCCACTGCGCCGCGGAAGACCATCCCACGATAAGGGAGACGAAGGCGGAAAAGACTATCAACCCACGATGGAGCCACTTGCCGGCGCGCTCGCGAAAAGCGGCCAGGCTTTCCTCCACCGACGAGAGGGCGCCGGCGGGTTTCTCGTAACGCGGGGTGAGACGCAGCGCCAGCCAGATATTGCCGTAAAAGATGGCGAAAAAGAGCAGCCCGAAGGCGAAAAAGAGCCAGATCTGGGTGACGATCCGTTTCCAGAAAACGGAGGTATACCCCACCTCGTCATACCACAACAGGTCGGTATAGAAGGTGGAGAGCCATGAGGCGCTGAGGACGATCACCACCAGCACCAGGATAGCGATACCCACTATCCACTTGGTGCGGGGCTTTATGTTCTTCCATCTCTCCGCCATGCCGGAAGAGGGTCGTTTCCCCTCCTTGCCGCGGAAGAATGCGGGGAAACCTCCACCGTCGCCGCCGCCTCCCCTGAACAGCGACTCCCAGGGGAATTTCTCTTCCGGCACCTTTGCCCTCCTTATCTCGTCGCGCGCCTTACCGTCGAATCATGCTCGACGGGCTCGCGCCCCAATCGCCTTGCTCTATCGGCAATAACGGCCCTCGGCCGCAAGATGCGGCCTTCCCGGCTGTGACGAGCTACCGAGCGTGTCGCCCATGACTTGACCGCCGGCCTTTTCCTGACCGCCGCCTTATCGCCGTCATCCTTTTTGCCCATATCCTATTTCCCATCTTTCCAGAAGAAGAAACCGGAACGGGAAATCGCGCGGCCCTTCCTCATATCAAGCCGGCCGCTTTCTTGTACTCGGACACTATCGCCGGCACCACCTCCCCGGCCTTGCCCAGGCATACGAGGTCGGCCTGCCGGTCGTGGTTGGTGGCGGTGGTGTTCACGAAGATCAGCTTGCCCCTCCTCCGCTTGGTGTACTCGGGGAGGGCCGCCGCCGGGTAGACCTCGAGGCTGCAACCCACCACCAGCATGACATCCGACGTGGAGGCGAGCTCCGCGGCGCGCGCGAGCACCCTCGAATCAAGGGGTTCCCCGAAAAAGACCACGTCCGGCTTGATGGTCGCCTGGTCATCGGGGCAGCATGCCACCCGGTCCCCGTCGCAACTCAGCTCCTTCATCTCCTCCAGGGTGAAGACGCGCTTGCAGGCCATGCAGTGGCCTGTGCGGTGGGTGCCGTGGAGCTCCAGCACATCCGTGGAACCGGCACGCTGGTGGAGGTGATCGATGTTCTGGGTTATGACCGCCCGTAGTTTGCCAAGCCTTTCCAGCTCCGCCAGGGCGTAATGGGCGGGGTTGGGCTCGGCGTTCTCCAGGGTGGGGTTGAGCTCCTTGGCCATCTCCCAGAAACGCTCGGGGTGGTTGACGAAACCCTCGTAAGTGCCGTATAGCAGGGGATCGTACTTCGTCCACAACCCTCCGGGGGAGCGGAAATCCGGGATGCCGGATTCCACCGAGATGCCCGCTCCCGTGAGCGCCACCACCTGGATGGACTCCAAAATCATCTGCGCCGCGCGCTTGATGCACTCCTCATCCATACCTGGCTCCCGCCGACCGTCTCACGGCACCTTCCCCCCTGCCGCGCCCATACCATGAGATTATAGCACGAGGTGACGGCCCCCTAGGGGACGCTTCCCAGGGCGTTATGGCCGCCATCCCAGACGCCGTGATAGGAAAAATATAGCGAGCGTTCGGCCACCACTCCCTGGTCCGAGCTCACCGCCACCGCCACGTCCTTTTCCGGGCCCACCGCCTCGTTGACCATGATGGAGAAGCGTTGCCCCGGCGCGAGCATGAACTCCTGCACCTGCTCGCCGGCGTCCTGGAAGGAATACTTCACGCTCACCAGCGCGCTCACCTCGCCCGGGTTGAGCAGGCATAACCATTCCTCGAAGCCGGCGCGGGTGGTGCCCTCGGCGAAGTACCACTGCTCGTAAGGAGCGGCACCGGCTGAAACGTGCCCGCCGTTCCAGCCGCCGCGATAGTCGAAGTACATCGGGCGCTCGGCGACTATGGGAACGGTGGAGCGGACCGTTACCGCCACGTCGCGGTCGGGCCCCACCACCGCATTGACGGGCACGGTGACCCTGCGCATGGCGGGTACCGACACCTCCTGCTCCACCTCACCTCCGTCCACTACGTGGTAGGTGAGTTTCACCGCCGCCTCATTCTCATTCGGGTTGGCCAGGCACAGCCATTCCTCGAATCCGGCGCGGGTGGTGCCCTCGGCGAAGTACCATTCCTCGCGCGGCGCTATAACCCCCGGCGCGATATGGCCGTCGTCCCACTCGCCCCGGTAGGAGAAATACATGGGGCGCTCCGCCACTATGGGCTGATCGGACTCCACCTTCGCGGCCACGTCCTTTTCCGGCCCCACCACGGAGTTGACGTTGATGGTATATCTCTTCCACGCCGGCACGGTACAGCGCACGGTGTACACGTCCCCCTGGGAAGAGAGGAATTCCACCCGGGTTTCGGCATCGTTACCGCCCGGGTTGGCCAGGCACAGCCATTCCTCGAAGCCGGCGCGGGTGGTGCCCTCGGCGAAGTACCAGGTGGTAGAGGTATCCAGGGCCGGCTCGGCGCAATGCCCGCCGGTCCAGCCGTCCCGGTAGCGGAAATACATGGGCCGTTCCGCGTATATCCTCTGCGTCGAGGTGACGGCCATGGAGACGTCGCGATCGGAACCGATCTCCGAGTTCACGTATATGTTCACCCGGGCATGCGCGGGTATGTTGTAGTAACGGATGCGGTTGGCCCCGTCCGCCACCATGTAGGTCACGGTCGCGGTATGCTCCGCGTCATAGGGGTTGTAGAGGGTAAGCCATTCCTCGAAGCCGGCGCGGGTGGTGCCCTCGGCGAAGAAGCAGGGAAAGGCCGCCGGCTGCTCGTAAACGGTGAAGTCGTAGGGGTTGCTGCTCCCGAAGAGAGTGGTCACCACCACCGGCCCGGACGTCGCCTCCTCGGGCACGGTAACCACGATATAATTATCGGTCCAGATTATGGCCGCGCCCGCGTCGGCGCCGTTGAAGGTCACCGCGCACACCTCGGGTATCTGGAGGTCCCCGAAACGTGCCCCCTGGATGGCCACGGGCGTTCCCCTCCAGGCGGCAGCCGGCAGAACGGCATCTATCTGCGGCTCCAGCCCTTGCGCGTGGGCCCCCGAGGGCGCCGGGATAACGGCAAGGAGAAGCGCGGCAGAGAAGAGCAGGGCTGCGCACGCGGTCTTTCTCATCTTCAACCTCCAGTTACATCCGCCTGGCACGCCTGCCTTGAGCGCCAAGCCCGGTTCGCCAGCAGTCGCGGCTCCGCCTCCCAGGCTCCCGAAGCGTCCGGTTGCCCTGGCTATGCGCGGCGCAGGACAACCCCTATTATAACCACACCGCAGACACCTCGTCGGCGTCGGGCCCGGAAACCCTTCGCCGCTTAAGGAGGGTTTTCCGGTGTCGATGTGCGCTCGAGGGTATCGCCTAAAACTCGATCACCCGCCTTTTCCCGACCGCAACCTCCTCGCCATCATCTTCCCACCCACACTTGCGGGAGGAGAGACGTCCGGACACGCTTAGCGAGGATACAAGCGTCTTTTTCTGCCGAACTCCCGGATAGGAGCAGGGCATAAAAGGGTGGGAAGCTCGGTGCGGCCCGACAAGCGCGGAGGGTCTCGAGACGGCTTCTGCAACGATCGGAAAAGGGCCGAAAAGCAGAGGGGCGGCCCGCGAGCCGCCCTCGCTATCGATCCTCAGACAGTCGCGGGCGCCGGCGTTACCGCTGCGCCTTGCCCGCCTCCTGGAAGGACCCCAGCACCCCGATGCCGGTGGAGTTGTACCACACCTTGTCCTGCCGCACGGAGTAATACCCCGTCGCCTCGTCATAGGTGGGACCCAGCACGTTGGGAAGGCTCTTTATGCCCGTCACCACGCCCAGGTCCTGGACGAACCATTGGTACTCGATACGCGAAGCGTTCACCCGGCTCTCGGGAAGGTGGTAGAGCATCGGCCGAAACCCCTAAGTCCGGCATAAACAAAGGATGTTGAGGAGCCAAGCCCCCTATTTTTCCTACGAATGCCACATTCACTCATGCCGTTTTCATACTCCTTGCACCATGATACAGCCACGGAGAATGTACCACCACTAGCCCAAAACCCGCATGAATACATGACAATAATCCAAGCAATACAA
>JACVJD010000108.1 GCA_015711825.1 Candidatus Solincola daggyaiensis | reverse complement strand
AATTTATGTAAATCATCACGATCCTTCATAAACATGATTATAACTCATCTATCGCTTATTGTCCCATGGAGAGGCGCTGTGCCAGTATGGGAGGCAGCCCGGCCGCGACGATCTTTTCTTGGCAGGCACGCAGGTCGTATTCCAGGAAGCGGAACTCCACGGTCATCTCGTCGCCGTCCAGGAGGCAGAAAGTGGCTGCGGGAATACCGCCCCGGTACTGCCCGCAACTGCCCACGTTGAACATGTAATGCGCCCCCGGCTTCACCGCGAAGAGGTCGCCGTCACGCACCTTCTTTTCCACCACGCGATGGTTGTCGGGATCGAAGGCGTAGGCGGCGCACACGTGGGTATGCCCTATAAAACACAGCAGGTTTTGGGGAGGGGAATAGTCGTTGATCAGGCTCTTGAAAGCATATGCGGCCTCGAAGGGATCGAAGATGTACGCGTCGGGATCGGAGGGGGAACCGTGAAATATATGGAAGAAACCACCTAACTCCGCCTGGTGGGGAAGGGACAGAAGCCAGTCTCGGTTGTCTGACGTCAGGACCTCCCGCGTAAAGGCAAGGGCCTCCATGGCCACCGGGTTCATGTTGGGGACCCTCCCTTCCTCCAGGTCCCGCAGCCCGCGCTCATGGTTTCCCTGTATGCAACGCACTCCCTTTTCCCGCACCATCTCCACGCAGGCATTGGGGTCGGCGTTGTAGCCGACTATATCGCCGCAGCACACAAGGGAGTCCGCCCCCAGCTGAGCGCATTTCTCAAGCACCGCCTCGAGGCCCTCCAGGTTGGCATGAATGTCGGAGAAAACGGCGTACCTCAAAGCTCACCCCATTCGGTCTGCATTGATTATATACCGGTGGCGCCCGATGTATAG
Source organism: Candidatus Solincola daggyaiensis (assembly GCA_015711825.1). GTDB lineage: Bacteria > Actinomycetota > Geothermincolia > Geothermincolales > RBG-13-55-18 > Solincola_B > Solincola_B daggyaiensis. The sequence continues at coordinate 7,771 of JACVJD010000108.1, read as the reverse complement.
ACACGGGAGGGGAAAGAGGCAGGGGGGAGGCGGCGGCTTTGCGGTGGTGCGGCATGATTGCGGTAGCTTGCGGATTTCCCCGCTCAGGGCAGCGGGGATGTGTAAGAGCCGGCATGTGCCGGCAAGCGCTGCGATCAAGCCGCGAGAATCATACCCGTATCCTAGGGGATCGATTTCCAGGTAGGCCTGCATCTTCGTAAAGGGGTGCAAGAGAGGCAAAAAGCAAAGGCGCGGTTGTGGCGGTGATGGTCCCGATCTATGATAGGGGAAAGAAAGGAGAGACCATGAACACGAAAAAGACGGCCCTGTTCCTGGCGGTGCTGATGTTGATATCGCTGGCGGCGGGCTGCAAAGGGGGTTCCGGGGGACCTGATGCCGTCGCCCGCCTCACGGAGGCCGCCGAGGCCATGGGCGGCACCGGTGGCTACCGCATGAAGGGAGATATCGAGATGAGCATGGGGGCGGGATCGACGCCCATCGCCATGCAACTGAGGGCGGAGGTGCAGAACGCCCCGGAGGGCATGCGCCAGCATATGTTCGTGAACATGGGAGGTTTCGAGGCCGAGGCGTATATAGTCGGGGACGCTTATTACCAGAAGTCGCCGGGCCAGGGATGGCAGAAGATGAGCCTGGGGATGTACAAGGCCCAAAACATGAATACGGGCCTGGTTGATGCGGACCAGGTGGAGCTGATGGCGAAGATGGCGGTGGATTCCCGGGTGCTGGAGGAAAAAGACGGAAGAACCGGCATCGCCTTCCACCTCGACAAGGAATACTTCGACGCCTCCATGCGCATGTACCGCCAGTACATGGAGGAAAGCGGTGAGGGTATGCCGCAGGGGTGGCTTGACATGATCGAGGGATCGGTTACCGATTTCAACGCCGACATCAAGGTCTGGATACACGCCTCCAGCCGCCTCATAGAGCGTATGGAGATCGACTACTCCATGGGAGGGATTCCCCAGGTGGGCGAGATGAGGAGCTCCATGCGCGTGGACCTCTATGACTACGATCAGGACATCGTGGTGGAACTACCTCCGGATGCCGCCATGGCCGAGGAGATGAAACTCGCGCCCTGAGGCTCGAACCCGGCGCCCCTGCGTTGCCCGAGGCCGTGCCGGAGACGCAACCCGGCTCGCCTTTTCCGCTTGGGGTAAAATACTGCGTGGAGGTCGAACTCGCTCTGAGGGGAGGTATAGGCCATGTCCGATTACGTGGAGGGAAAGACGCGCTGGTGGGGATGGGGAGATCTGGACCAGAGGTTCGACGTGGAGAACCGCGAGAATATCATGCCCTTTCTGCGTCAGAACCTCGGCATGGCCCTCGACCGTGACCGCTTCACCGACCCCGAGCTGGAGGAGATCGATCTCCCTCCCTGCCGCATTAACGCGGACATCTTGGCGGGGCTGGAGAAGCTGTGCGGCAGGGACAATATTTCCGTGGACAGGTTCCAGCGCGTGAGCCATTCCATGGGCAAGAGCTACCGTGACCTGCTTCGCTTCCGTCAGCGCAGGGTAGAGAGGCCCGTGGACGCCGTGGTCTGGCCGCGGGACGAGGGTGAGGTGGTGGAGCTGCTGCGCATTGCGGAGGACAAGAACATCGCCCTCATCCCCTTCGGGGGCGGTTCCAGCGTGACCGGAGGGGTGGAGCCGTTGGCGGAGGGGAGGAGCGGCGTGATCAGTATGGACCTGGCGAGGCTTAACCGCGTGCTGCGCGTCGATGCCACTTCCCAGACGGCGGTGATCCAGGCCGGAGCCTTGGGGCCGGAGATAGAGGAACAGCTCAACGCCCACGGCTATACCCTGGGGCACTTCCCCGAGAGCTTCGACCATTCATCCCTGGGAGGATGGTTGGCCACGCGCGCCTCGGGCAGGCAATCGACCGGCTACGGAGACATAGAGGACATGGTGCTGGCCCTGCGCATGGTCACGCCACGCGGGGTCATAGACACGCGCAAGGTACCCTCTACGGCGGCGGGACCCTCGGTGCTGCAGCTTTGCGTGGGCTCGGAGGGCGTATTCGGAGTCATTACCGAGGCGACCATGAGAATCCGGCCCCTTCCCTCGGTCGTCGACTACCGCGGGCTGATCTTCCGCAACTTCGCGGCGGGCGTCTCCGCCATCAGGGAGATGATGCAGCAGGGCATGGTCCCGACCTGCGTCAGGCTCTCCGACCGCACCGAGACGGCCCTGGCCCAGGCCTTCCGCTCCACCACCGGCAGCAAATGGAAGAGAAAGGCGGAGGATGCCGCCCTGAGATTCCTCGCCAGCAGGGGGTACTCCTTCGAGGACGGCGCTTTCATGGTGCTTGGCCTTGAGGGCGAGCGTGAAGAGGTGGAATTCCTGAGAGTGGGCATTCTGCGCCTGTGCAGGGAGCTGGGAGGGTTCCACCTCGGGACCAGCCCCGGCCGCCAGTGGTACAACAGCCGTCACGAAACCGCCTATTTCCGCGAGCAGCTCATTAACTGGGGAGTCATGGTGGACACCCTCGAGACCGCCACCACCTGGGATAACCTGCTGCACCTCTACGGCGAGGTGCGCAGCGCCTTGCGTTCTTCCCTCGAGGAAGGAGGGGGGAAAAGCATGGTGGCATGCCACGTCTCTCATTCCTATCGCGAGGGGGCTTCCCTCTATTACACCTTCTTCGCTCCCATGGCCGAGGAGGGGAAAGAGGAAGAGCAGTGGGAAAGGGCGAAGCGGGCGGCCTCGGAGGCGATCATGGAATACGGGGGGACCATCAGCCACCACCACGGGGTGGGGTACGAACATGCCCCCTGGATGCGAAGGGAGGTCGGAGATATCTCCCTGGAAACCATAAGGGCGGTGAAGAAGACGGTTGACCCGGCGGAGATCATGAACCCTGGAAAACTGATCCCGCCGCGGTGAGGATGCAGCCGGCAGATGGCATGGAGGCAAAGCTGTACGGGGTGGCGGAATGGAAGTGATACCGGTATTCGCTTACGGCACCCTCAAACCGGGCGAGAAGATGTTCCGCCATATCAGCCACACCGTAAGGGAGGCCGTCCCCGCCTCCATTCCCGGCAGGCTGTACGAGACTCCCTTCGGCTATCCCCTGCTGGTGGGACCGGGAGAAGAGGGAGAGCCGCCGGTGAACGGGGTTCTCCTGGTGCCGCTGGAGGGCCTCTACGAGGAGATGATCCGCATCATAGACGTCATCGAGGGAGAGGCCGGCTTCGAGAAGGGCACCATGGAAGTGGCGCTGGAGAGCGGCCAACGGGTGACCGCGCTGATCTATTACTATCGCGAAGCGCCTCCCTACGCCCGCCCCTTCTATGGCAGCGAATGGCCGTGAGAGAGTTTTATGCATGGTGACGAAACCCACAAGGATGCGGAGATGATGAGGCGAGGCTTTGTCACGGAGGGTCGGGGGCGCGGGTTTTAGCGAAGCTGGGGTTAGAGGCAGGAAAAACTTGCCAAGAGGCATTGTCGTGTAGGCTTATGGGTACGGGAGCGTCCCAGGGCGTGGCTTATAGCGGTTTATGACTTTTGGTATTCACGTGCCCGCGCGGTGAAGACCACGCTGGAGGGCTGGGGTGAATGCCATTTGATCAGCGCCTCGCGCCCCTCCGCCGCCTCGAAGAGGGCGGCCATCTGTCCGGCCAGCAGGTGCTCGTTATAGGGGTTTTCCACCGTTACCGTCAGGCCCTCGTAGCCGTATTCGTACTGCACCGGGTTGCCTTGCCCTCGTGTCGGCAGGGTGGAAAGGGTGTTTTCGTAGATGCTTTCCCGCTCACGCCTGGGGAGTACTCCATCCGGGTCTCCCACTACCCCCAGCGCCCTCATGCGCCGGTGGGTATATTCCTTTTCCGCCTCGATGATAAGGGGGTATATGTCGGAGCCCAGCTCCCGCTCCAGCTCGCGGAAGACGACGTTGGGGACGAACCCGTCCAGAAGGACCACGCGCACGTCGCGGCGCGTGTCGATGATGGTGCCCTCCTCATCGTTCCAGCGCAGGTGTGAGAGCTCGTGAGGCACGCCGCATGAGGGACAGCGGGGCATAAAAAAGTGCCCCGGCAGGATGGGGGGGTATTCGAGCGCCATGCGCTCCGCAACCTCCGGCCTGCTCTGTGCGGGACGCACGGCGATGATCTCACCGTTCTCGGATTCCTTCCAGTGATGCTCGAAGGGGCGGCGCTCGAGGCTCTCGAAAGCCCCCACGATGATGGCGGCCATCAACTCCCGGTTGTAGGGATTGCGTATCAATGCCTCGCCGCCCCGGCCTGGACGGTATTCGAGAGGCCTTGCGTAGGCCTGTCCGAGCCATGCCGAGAGGCGGCAGAAGGCGCGCACCACCAGCCTACGGTTGGGACCCAGCCTTCCCAGCGAGTAAGGGAAACGGGCCAGCTGTGAGCCGATGGTGTCTATGGATGCGTTGCGCTGGGCCTCGAAGACCAGGTGGGATATGGAAATGCCCATACTCTTCTCGATGCGCGCGAAGAGGTCGGTGAGGAAATCGGCCTCGATGATCACCACGCGGTAGCGTGGGTTTGCCTTCATGGTGATGGTGCCGTTCTGGTTCCAGCAAATAAGCTTGCTCAGCCAGTAGGGGAACCCGCATTCGCGGCACAAGCGTATGGCCATCGGTACTTTACACCTCCGTTGCCTCTTCCTCGCGCCCAGTCAGTCGCCGGTGGCATAAGGTCCGACCGCCTCCAGGGACAGCATAAAGGATAACCCGCTCGTCCCTACCGTGTCCATCTTCAATTCTCCCCCCAGCTCCTCCACCATGGCCTCGGCGAGGTGGAATTCCATGCCCAGGGTGGCGGACTCACCCTCGCTCTCCGCCGGCGGCCAGGTGCCTATGCGCTCCAGCGCCGCGTCGTTGAGGGCGGAGTTGTGGCAGCGCATATGCACGTTGATCCTGGAATCCCTCCGGGAACACCATACCGAGACCATGCCCCCGTCCACGCTGCAGCGCAGGCAGATGTCCAGGAGGTTGTAGATGAGGTCGAAAAGCAGAGAGGAGTCGCTTCGCAGCGGCGGTATGCGGTCGAGAAAGCGTAAGGCCACCTTGAGCCCGCGCTCGGCGAAGACCTCCTCCATGAGCGAGCAGACCTCGGCGACGATCTCCGACACCTCCACCTTCTCGTCGCGCGGCCTTTGGTGATGACCGGTGAGCTCCATGATGCGCATGAGGTCGTTGTTGATCCCCTCCAGCCGTGAAGCGGCGACCTTTATGAAGTCGATGAACTCGCGCTTGGATCCCTCGTCAAGCTTGTCCCAGTATTCCCGCAGGGTCATCACGTAGCCGACGATGGAGGTCAAGGGGTGCTTCGTCTCCTGGGCCGCGATCCTTGCCATGTGCCGGGTCTCCAGGTTCTCCGCAAGCAGTTTGGAATGGCTTTCCAACAGCTCCTCGAGCTCGCGATGCCGCTCCTCCAGGAGCCGGGCGGAGGCGCGCTGGTCTCTCTCCGCTCCCAGCAGATAGCCGGTGAGGAGGCAAACCGGGAGGCTCAGGAAAACGAGTATGGCGGCGGCGGGTGTCGCGCTCAGGAGTTGGCCGGGAGTTCCCGAGGAGATAAGGTAATGCAGGAGGAAGAGCATGCCGCAATAAGCGGCGGCCACCAGGAAGCCGTACAAAGCGTAACGGTATTTATGTTTAGCGCGCATCCAACATGCCCTCCTCGACGTTTACCGCCGATCGTATTCGAGCCGCGACGGACTCTGCTCTCCAGCCCCGCTCCCGGCAAGGGTCTTTGGTGCCGTTCTCAGTTGCGGAGCGCTGATCGATTCGCCGCCGCTCCGTCCGAGTCCGTCTTTTCGATACCCCACGGCTCGCCTCATAATAACCGCCCATCTCCTCTTTGAACGACCTGCTGAAGCGGATGGCCTAATGCAGCCTCGCGCGGAGAACCTTTGACCATCTTCTCGCGAGAGGGCGGCCTAAATAGATTATTCCCCGTCAGCCGTTCCGCGATACTCCCGGCGCCCGCTTCAACGACCCGCCTGTGTGATAAGGGCTTACCGGGCTAGCGGTATGCCCGGCAAATCCTACGGCACGGGTAGGGTGGGCGGCTTCACCTGCGTGTCGACCCCGATGAGCTTATTGTCCCGGAAGAGAAGGACCGCCTTTACGAAGACCATGATGGTGTTCTCGGGCATCAGGCTGTCCTTGGTCTCGTGGGTAAAGAGGGGTTCTCCCAGCATAGCCGTGGCCTCCGCGGGGGTGTCCAGGGAGCCGAAATCCTGGGGGTGAAGGTCGGTGGGCGGGTAGCGCTCGGACTGGTCCTCCACCTCCTCCTCGCCAAACAAGCGCCCGTTGTCGAAATCCAGCGCTTTACCCAGGCCGAAGTATGTCCACCTTTCGACGCGGTCGGAGCCGTAGGGATCGATGGAAATGAAGAAATGATCGGGATACCCGTATTCCTCCACCGCCTTGCTCTGGTCCGAAGACAGTCCCGGTATGGGGCCGGGCGGCGGCGGTACCTTCTCTACCACCTGTGCGGGAAGATCGGAGCCGCCGCATCCCGCGTGGAAGACAGACAGCATTAGCATACCGGCGAGGGCCGCAGCGACGATCGCGCGGGATAATAAGCCCTTTTTTCCCTTCCGCAATCGCAAAACCCCTTCCTTCGTCCCGCGGCGGATGTTAACCCACATAGAGATTATAGCCTCCCGTGTGCATGGAAGTCCGCCGAGCGGTTTGCGTAACCTCTACCGAATCCAACGCACACGTCGGCGCTCCACCTGCCGCCGCCATCGCGCGCCGAGAGCGGAAGGCCTCGTGCTCGCGAGATTCCGATTGCGCTCGACCGGGCGCATGCCGGGCGCTCCCCCTGCCGCCGCCATCGCGCGCCGAGAGCGGAAGGCCCCGTGCTCGCGAGATTCCGATTGCGCTCGACCGGGCGCATGCCGGGCGCTCCCCCTGCCGCCGCCATCGCGCGCCGAGAACGGAAGGCCTCGTGCTCGCGAGATTCCGATTGCGCTCGACCGGGCGCATGCCGTATTCTTTCCTGCGCCCACGCCCCGGCCCTGATCGTCCCGGCCGCAGCATCTGGTTGGGGATGGTTCGAGGGACGGGGAAGAGGGAACTGCGGGGGAGAACGCGACCTCCAGGGCTTTAGCGGCGTTTTAAGGGAGGGGAACCGTGTGGCGGCGGCGTAAATCATAATAGCGTCGTGATCGGGACATGATATGGGAACGAGCGGGGATGAAACCTCTCATAGGGACGAAAACGAGGCGACGACAGGCCCTGAGGTCCCGGACCGTCGTTTGTCTGGCGGCGCTTGTCCTGGCCTCGGCTTTCCTGTCGGCGGGATGCGGAAGAGGTGAAGGAAGCAGGCGTATCGTTCTCTCCGGGCGGTCCTGGCAGGATTCCTTCGCCTACTATTATCCCGTGTCGGCGGCCACCGCGGGTCACGTATCTCCCTATACCGTGGGCGGCGATCTCTCCGGAGTGGTGGGGATCTCGTCCGTCGCCTTGAGCGCCGAGGCGAGACGATATCTGGCATCCCATGGTTTCGTCGCCGTGCCGGGATCCCGTGGCCGCATCGATCATGCCTACCGGGAGATCTCAGCGCCTAAATTCGTGACCCTGGACGCGGTGCTGTTTTCCTTCCACTGCCTGGTCGCTCGCGTCCTCCACAACCTGGAGCGTGGCATTCTGGCAGGAGATATCGGGGAGTTGGCGCGGGCGATGCTTAAGTCCCTGCGCGGCTTTTACGAGGAGGCGGAGGGGGCCGTGCGCGAGGCGGCCCTTGCCGACCTCGCATATCTCGGGGTGGCGGTGAAACTCCTGGGGGATGAGGCGG
>JACVJD010000107.1 GCA_015711825.1 Candidatus Solincola daggyaiensis | reverse complement strand
ACCAGGTCCAAAAGAAAGAGCAGGGTTATGAATATGCCGGCGTTGTTCTTTATCGCGTCCAATTCCCGGCCTACCTCCTTTCAAACAAGAGGATACCACACTCCCAGCCGACGCCGGAGGCGAAGGGCGGGTGGGCGGTGACCCCCGGGCCCCAGAGGCTATATACTTTTTCATGGAGCGCAAAAGAGAGGATGGAGGCGGGATTGGAAAACAAGCTCGAGGCGGCGCGCGGGATCATCGCCAAGCTGCCCTCCGCCCTGGTCTCGTACTCCGGCGGCGTGGACTCCACCCTTGTCGCCTACCTCGCCCGCGAGGCGCTGGGTGAGCGCATGCTGGCGGTAACCGTCGCGTCCCCCCTCATCCCTCCGCGCGACCTCACCCGCGCCATAGCGGTAGCAAAGAAGCTCTCCATACCCTTCGAGATGGTGGAGGCGGACGAGATCTCGTTGCCGGGCTTCGAGGACAACCCCCCCAACCGTTGTTATATATGCAAGCGCTTTCGCCTCGAGCTGCTGGGCAAGATGGCCCGGGAACGGGGATATGGGGCCCTGCTCGAGGGCTCCAACCTCGACGACGCCTCGCTTCACCGGCCCGGCAGAAAGGCCAACCTGGAGTTGGGCGCCTTGAGCCCCCTTGAGCAGGTAGGCCTTAGCAAGCAGGAGGTGCGGGCCGCGGCGAGGGAGCTCGGTCTTCCCAACTGGGACGCGCCGGCGCGGCCGTGCCTGGCCACACGCTTTCCGTACGGCATGACCCTCGACCGCATGCTCCTGACCAGGGTGGACGCGGCGGAGGAATGGCTAGAGGGGCTGGGACTGCGCCTCTTCCGGGTGCGGGTCGATGCCCCGGGAGAGGCGCGGATAGAGGCCGAGGAAGAAGATATGGGGCGGCTGCTCGGGGAGGAGGTGCGGGAAAGGCTGGTGAAGAAATTCAGGGGGCTGGGTTTCAGGCGCATACTCCTCGACCTGGAGGGCTTCCGCAGCGGGAGCATGGAAGAGGCGGGACGGGACAGAAAATGCGAGGAGTTGTATTCTGAGGCATGAACGGCGGAGTACGACGTGATGGATGATCTTGGTGCCGCCTAAAAGGAAATGCGAGGAGTTTTATTTTAAAGTATGAACGGAATGAACGGCTCTCGCTCCCGCGGTCTCCCTGAGACTCGGCCATGGCAGTAACTGCGAGGGGTTGTGTTCTGAGGCATGAACGGACCGACCTGGAGGCACCTTGGACCCGGCGCTTGCGGAAAAGCCCCAGGGCTTCAAGGAACACTTTGTCATCGGCGGCCATGGGCGGCGGTGGCTGCCTTGCGCCGCTCCCAGGAAGGGCGTTTGACGACCGTGGAGAAGCACTGATTGATCGATGGGGATATGGCGATGATCGCAGCCCGTCGGTGGTTCTCTTGGACGGATCACGAAAGTCGTGCCGCTTTTCACCTTGAGGCGTGAAGGAATGATGGGGCTTTTCGAGTCGGGCACGGGGACCGTGAAAAGCGGCGGCTTTAGGGCGTGCGGCCGGTTCATCCTTTTCCGCCTTGACTCCTCCGACACCATTCGAGCCATAACCAATATGCCCAAGCCGGCAGCCGCCCCTTGGGAGGCTAATGCTCGTAAGGAGAGCGCCTGATGAGAACCCTTTACCTGGACGCCTTCGCGGGGATCAGCGGAGACATGTCACTGGGAGCCCTGGCGGACCTCGGGGTCCCGCTGGAAGTCTATCGTGACGTGGCCACTTGCCTGGGATTGAGCGAGGTGGAGATCAGCGCCTCCCGCACTGAGCGCAAGGGCATCGGTGCGACCAAGATCGGCGTGCGGGTGCAGGAGCGCAGCGTGGTGAGGACCTACGCCAGCATCAGGACCATCATCGAGAAAAGCTCCCTCCCGGACAAGGTCAAGGAGGACTCGCTGCGCATCTTCGCCCTCATCGCCGAGGCCGAGAGCCGCATCCATTCCCGCAACATCGACCAGGTGCACTTCCACGAGTTGGGCAGCGCGGACACCATGGTGGACGTGGCGGGAACGGTGGCGGGACTGCATCACCTGGGAATCGAGGAGGTTCTCTGCTCACCCCTTCCCATGGGCACGGGCATGATCAAGACCCACCACGGGGTGCTCCCGGTGCCCGCGCCGGCGGTGGTGGAGATCCTCAAGGACGTGCCCGTTTACTCCAGCGGCATACCCACCGAGCTGGTCACCCCCACGGGAGCGGCCATCGCCAAGGCCCTGGCCTCCGATTTCTGCCTCCTGCCGCCCATGCGCATCCAGGGCGTCGGCTACGGCGCGGGCGACCGCGACCTGGACATACCCAACCTCCTGCGCGCATACCTGGGTGAGCGGGAGGCGCCCGCTCGCGGGAGATCGCGCGAGCATAGCCTGGTAATATCAGCCAACATCGACGACATGAACCCGGAGATCTACCCCTACGTGCTGGAGAAGCTCTTCGAGGCGGGGGCCGATGACGTGTGGCTCCATCCTATCCAGATGAAGAAATCACGTCCCGCGGTCACCCTGAACGTGCTCGCGTCCCCGGAAAGGGAGGAGGAGATCAAGGAGGTCGTGTTCGCCGAGACCAAGACCCTGGGGGTACGCATTTCCCCCGTGGACAAGGAATTTCTCGACCGCGAGATCGTGGCGGTGGAGACCCCCTACGGTAAGCTGCGGGTGAAGCTGGCCTGGCAGGAAGGAAAGCCGGTGAACATCGCCCCGGAATACGAGGACTGCCGCAAGGCCGCCGCGAGGTGCGGCGTCCCTCTCAAGGACATATACGCGGCGGCGGAGGAGGCGGCCAGGGCCATGCTATCGGAGGACTAGAATACGGGGATATCGCGTTATGGACATCGCGGCGTTAAACGTCCAGCAAGGGAAGGAGGTCTTCTATCCATGTACGTGGGCGTGATAGGGGGGCAGTTCTGCAGCGAGGAGGAGTCCCGCGTCGCCTTTGAGCTGGGGCGCTTGCTGGCCGAAAGGGGCGCGGTGATCGTCTGCGGCGGCCTGGGCGGCGTGATGGAGGCCGCGTGCAAGGGAGCACGCGAGGGCGGCGGCACCACCATCGGCATCCTTCCCGGCCCCTTCCGCAGCGACGCCAACCCCTACGTGGACCACGCCATAGCCACGGACATGGGCCAGGCCCGTAACGCCATTATCGTGCGCACCGCGGACGCGGTGGTGGCGGTGGGCGGGGAATACGGCACCCTCTCCGAGATCGCCATGGCCCTCAAGATGGGCAAGAAGGTGGTGGCCATCTCGAGCTGGGAGATCGCCAACAAGGGGGTTCCGGACGAAAAGATCGTTCGCGCCTCCGGGCCGGCGGAAGCGGTTGAGGCCCTGCTGGGAAAGGGATGAGCGCGACGGCGTGCTGATGCGAGGGCTCCTGGGTCAGCAGGCGAGCGAGGGGATGGTCTGGGACGCATGCGGCATGAGCAGGACCTTGCCGCCGGGCACCGTGTCCATGGCCTCGCGCAGCGCCTCCCCGATGCTCGCGTGGGGGATGATGCCGATGCGCCTCACCATATCCGGGTCAAGACGCGACACCAGCATGACCTTCCTGGCCTGGCGGTGGAGAAGGGCGGCGCGGAAGACCACGAAGCCGGGCACGGTGAAGTCCCGCCTCAATTCCGCCTCTATGGCATCCTCGCCCCCTAGCTCGAACCAGCGATGGAACTCGTAGGGTCCCAGCCCTTCGCTGCATTCCCCTACCATGATCAGCACGCCCTCCCCATCCTCGCGCAGGGCGGCGCGGGCGTTGGCGTTGGACTGGAAGGCCTGGTAGAAGGTGAGGTCCATGGGAAACCCCCCTCGCGAGGCGACCACGATGTCCCCTTTGGCCGCTATCTCGACCCTGAAGGCGGAGGCCACGAACTCGCAGCCCCGCTCATGCGCCTGTTCCAGGTCGCCCGCGAAGACCCCTAGAAACTCGCCCTCCTCGCTCAAGGCGAAGTTCACTATGAAGCGGGGTCCCACCATACGCGCCGCCGCCAGCATGTCCTCGTGCACGGGGTTGCCGGCGAGAACCCCGGGCCGGGCCATGGGGTGCGTCCCGCCGCCATGGGCCTCGCTGAGGGCACGGCAATGGTTGGCCAGGATGGTGACCATGCCGGAAAGGCCCGGCAGCACCGCCTTGCGCCCCCCTCCATAACCGGCGAAGGCGTGCGGCACCACCGCGCCGGTGAGGATCAGATGGTCGGCCTCCAAGGCGTGACGGTTGATCCAGAGCGGCGTGCCCATAGGAGTTTTCCCCAGGTAGCGCAGCTGTGCGGGGTCGCGCGCGTCATGGCTTACCACCCGCACGCGATGGGGTAAGCGGTCCCCGACGATCTCTTTTATGCCCTCATAACCCGGCCCGGCATGGGTGCCGTTGGCGATGATCACGGTGATGTCGCGGTCGGGTATGCCCGCCCGGTTGAGGGCGCCGACCAGCATAGGCAGCCACGTCCGTGACCTCGCCCACAGGCGGTGAAAGTCCGGGCAGGCGATGGCCACCTTGTCCCCGGAGCGCACCAGTTCCGGCAAGGGAGGCGTGCCGACGGGGGTGCAAAGCGCCTTCTCAAGCGCCTTGCCGAGGTCGGGCAGGGGTTCGACGGCGGTCCCTTCCACCACGCCCAAGAGGAGGTGGTCGGGGACCTCGAACTCCTGCGTCCCTCTACCGAAACCCCACGTGAACCTCATGACAAACACTTTACCAGAACGCATGAAGGGAAAGAATGTATTGGCTTAATCGCTCGCCGGGAAAAGCCTGCCGCCATGAGGGATGAGGCGCTGCGCCATCCGCGGGCGGGGAAATGACGCCGATGGCATGGCAGACGATCGCGCCACCTGGAGACGTGCTCGGCTCCACCGGGGTCCGCATCTTGCTCAGCCGCCCGGCGCCGATCTTGCGAGCGCGTTTTCCCGTACCCGACAAACCTATTCAAACCGGGGACCGCGATCAGCTTCTCAAAACGAGGGTTCAGCTTCTAAAAACAGGGAGGCATTCTGCCGAATTCAAACTATGTCCGGTGTCCATATGCAAGGACGCAAGGGCCACGCCGGTTGAGGGTTAAGACAGACGGAGGTTTCCCCGATGGCTTCGATCGTGGTGCTGGGATGGGATTCGTTGGTAAGCAACCCTGGAGGTCTCGACCTCAGGGACGGGGTCTGGCACGAGGACGGGCCTATGCTTCCCGTGGAGCTCTCGCACGTCACCCCACAGCGGACGCTCATACCGGTATTGTGTCGCGGTGCCGCCCCCTTGCGCGTCCTATGGGCATACCTGGGGACGGAAACGGTGGGCGAGGCGGTATGGGGTCTCTCCCAGGCGCAAGGGTCGAAGCCCGAGAACGTGGGCTTCCTCGACCTCGCGACGGACGAGCACTGGTGCCGCAGCGTCGACGAGCACTTGCCCGACATCCGGGCGTGGGCGGAGGGGAAGAACGCCGCCGGCGAGCGCATCGACGTGGTTATCTGGAACGACCTTAGGCCCAATTTCGAGAAAAAGGCGCGGCGCGAGCTCAGCCCCGAAAACGTCCTCGCCTACCTCAAAGGCTTGCGGCCCGAGTTCAAGGAGCGCGCCAGGGAATACCTGGTAAATATGCCCAGTCAAGTGCGCACCGCGATCATCGACGCGGTCAGGGAGGGCTGGTTAGAGAGCCGTTGACCAGACAAGGGAGAAAAGAAAGGGAGAGGGAGAGTCGTGGTGTAACGCTCATATCCACACCTGTTTTGGAAGGTTAACCATCGCCTCGGTCTCCCTCTCCATTAATCTTATCGGCTCTCCGGGGCGATGGTATTAGCCTTATCGCAGGGTATTTTCGGCACGGCCAAAACCTCCTTAACGAAAGAAGCGTGGGCCGGTAATAACAGCCTGGCTTGAGGCATCCCAACACCATGCGCCTTGAGGGGTAGAGGCCTTCGCCATTCCTGGCGGGCCTGATCGAAGCAACCCCTCCAGGCGGCGGGAGAGGCCCGGCGTTTCAGACATATTGTGAGGCGTGACCCCAATGTCTGGGGCCCGCTTATCTGGAGAGGTCCTCCTCCAGGAGAGCGAGCAGAGCCAGCGCCGCCCGCTTGTCGAGGGGCTCGTTGCCGTTTCCGCACTTGGGGGAATGGATGCAGGAGGGACAACCCTCTTTGCAGCGACAGCCCTTCACCATCTCGCGGGTGGCGCGGAGGTGATCGGCGGCCAGCTCGAAGGCGCGGGCGGAGATGCCCACTCCGCCCGGGTAGGCGTCGTAGATGAACACGGTGGCCCTTCCGGTGTCGGGGTGTCCGGAGGTGGACATGCCGCCGATGTCCCAGCGGTCGCACATGGCGAAAAGGGGGAGCATGGCGATGGCGGCGTGCTCCAGGGCGTGCAGCCCTCCCGCCAGGGAATACTCGTCCAGCTCCAGCGCCGCCAGGCGCTGCGGGGGCAGGGTGTACCAGACGGCACGGGTGGTGAGCACCTGGGTGGGGAGGTCAAGGCCTAGCGTCTCCAGGATCTCGTGGGTGAGCATGCGGCGCCGCTGGTACGCATAGACCTTCGTGGACACCTCCACCTCGCCGAAGTGCATGGCGCACAACTGCGGAGCCGCCGCGTGTTCCTTTTCCATGCACTTCACCGACACGTCGGTGTTGTCCATGGGGTTGGTATAGTAATCCAGCCGCGCCCCGTGCACCAGGGCCACCTTGCGCTCGAGGTCGAGCTCCTCCACCAGGTAGGACTCGCCCTGGTGCAGGTAGACCGCCCCGGGGTGCACATGGAAGAAACTGGTAGCTTCTTCCACCGTGCCCAGAAGGCTGCCGGTGTCGCTCTCCACGATGCTTATGAGCGATCCCGAGGCGGATCGCAGGTTGACGTCCTGGGCGGGAGCCTCGGGGCGGGCGTAATACATGATGTGGCCCTTGCGCCTTAGCGTGCCCTCGCCTTCCAGCTCCTCCAGAGCGCGCCACATGGCGGGGCCGAAATATTCCTCGTCCTCTTCCCGCAGCGGCAGCTCGTAGGCGGCGCAGGCCAGGTGGGCCCCCAGTATGCGCGGGTTCTCGCGGTCGATGACCGCTTCCTCGCACGCTTTCCCGAAGATGAACTCCGGATGGCGCACCAGGTACTGGTCCAGGGGATCGTCGGCGGCTATGAGCACCGCCAGGGACTCGGCCTGCCGCCTTCCCGCCCGTCCCGCCTGCTGCCAGGTGCTGGCAATGGTGCCCGGGTAGCCGTTCATCAGGCACGCCTCGAGCTCCCCTATGTCCACCCCCAGCTCCAGGGCGTTGGTGGTGCTCACCGCCAGCAGCTCTCCCGAGAAAAGCCGCCGCTCTATCTCCCTGCGCTGTTGGGGAAGATACCCTCCGCGGTAGGCGGCGAGACGCGCCGCCAGCTCCCTCTCCTTGGCGTCCAGGTAGCGGTGGACGTAGCCGTAAACCAGCTCCGCGGCCTTGCGGGAGCGCGAGAAAGCGATGGTTCGCACCCCGAGCCGCATAAGGCGCGAGAGCAGTTCCGCCGTCTCGAGGTTGGAGGAGCGGTGGATCTCGCCGCCTCCCGTCTCCAGGATGTCCGGCGGGTTCCAAAGGGCGAAGACCTTTCTCCCGCGGGGGGAGAAGTCGTCCTCCACCACCTCCGCCTCCAGGCCCGAGAGGTTGCGCGCGTGCTCGCCGGGGTTGGCTATGGTGGCGCTGGTGAAGAAAAAGCGGGGTCGCGAGCCGTAAAGGGCGGCCACGCGGCGCAGCCTCCTCAGCACCTGGGCCACATGGGAACCGAAAACGCCCCGGGCCACGTGGGCCTCGTCCAGCACCACGTAGCGCAGGTTGGAGAAAAACCCGCCCCACAGGCGATGGTTGGGCAATATGCCGAAGTGCAGCATATCGGGGTTCGACAGGACCACCTGAGCCTCACGGCGCACCCACGACCTCAACTCCTGCGGGGTATCGCCGTCGTAGGTGGCGGAGCGCACCTCATGCCCGTGCAGCTCCTTGAGGCTGCGCAGCTGGTCCTGGGCCAGGGCCTTGGTGGGAAAGAGGTAAAGGGCGCGGGAGGCTGGGCGTTGCAGTATCTCCTCGTAAACGGGCAGGTGGTAGCAGAGGCTTTTGCCGCTGGCGGTGCCGGTGGAGATGATCACGTGCCGCCCCTGCCGCGCCAGCTCCATGGCGCGCGCCTGGTGGGGGTAGAGACTGCGCACCCCCAGACGCTCGAGGGCTCGCGCCAGATCGGGATGCATATCGCGCGGGAGGTTCACGTAGGAGGCGGGGCGGGCGGGGATGATCTCCACGTGGGTCATGCGGTGGCCTTCGCCTTTGCCCGCCGAGATCTCGGCGAGGATATCCTCGAAACCCCTCCCTTTTGTTCCGCGGCGGACGTTCACGGGCTCACGCTACTCTACCTTCCGGCCTTCCTTTAACTTGCCGGCCCCTTCCACCACCACGCGCTCCCCGGCGTCGAGGCCCGAGACGACCTCCACCCACTCCTCGGACTTGACCCCGACCTCTATATCCCTGCGCACCGCCTTTCCCTGCACCACCACGTACACGTAGCTCCTGCCGTCCTCCTCCATCACCGCCGTTACGGGGACGGAGACGATGTCGCGCTTGCTCAGCACCTCGATGTCCACCGTGGCGCTGTAGCCCAGGCGCAGGGGGATGTCGGTGCGGTCCATCTCCACCACCACCGGGAAGACGTTGGTGCCGGAAGATCCCGTTTTCGACTTCACCCCCACCTGCGCGACTTTGCCGGTGAAGGTG
>JACVJD010000106.1 GCA_015711825.1 Candidatus Solincola daggyaiensis | reverse complement strand
GAAATCCCTGGCCGGCAGATCAGCGGAGATGGAGGGTCTCGTTGACCAGGATGACCATGGCCGTCTCCGGTATGCCGCCGTCGAAATACTTGACGGCGGATATGGAGGCAAGGTCTATCTGGAGGCGGAACATGTCGTCCAAGTCCATGCGCAAAGCCTCGCAGAGGATGCCCCTGACGGGACCGCCGTGGGTGGCCACCACCACCCGGTCATCGCCGCTATGGCGAGAGGTTATCTCTCTCACCGCACTCATGACCCGCTCCTTTACGGAGGAAAAATCCTCCCCCCCGGGAATGGTCACCGAGGAAGGGTTGCGCATCCACCTGCCCAAGAGCTCGTTGCCCTCGGCGAAGAGGTCGGCTATGGGTTGCCCGTCCCATTCACCCATGTCCACCTCCATGAGCCCCGGCATCACCACCACCTCGAGGCCCTTGCTCTCGGCCAGCGGACCCACCGTCTCCAGGCAGCGCTTCAAGGGACTGGAATATATGGCGGCCAGCTCCATATCCGCGAAATACTCCGCCACGCGCAGCGCCTGCTCCCGCCCCGTATCGTTCAAACCTATGTCGAGGCGGCCCAGCAGGCGGTGCTGGGCGTGGTACTCCGTCTCTCCGTGCCTGACGATATACGCTGTTCCCATGACCCCCATATTGTATTGGCGAGGAGTCGGGGGCGCAATGACGCCGGCGCGAAGTACGGCTCGCAACCCTATGCGCCGGCGGATGAGGATGTCCGGCCCTGCTTTCGCGCCAAGCCGACGGCGGCCGTTTCCTCCAGGGCCGGCGAAAGGCCGTGGAGCAGGAAGCCCCTCAAGGCCTTTGCGTCGTTGACCCCGAGGAGCCGCAGTGCCAGCACCAGCAGCGCGGCTCCGGAGAGCTCGCCGGACCAGAAGAAGGGGTCGGAGAGGTGCTCGCGTATCTGCTCCATGAGGGTGCCCAGGGAAGGGTGGCGCACAAACGGGCCCAGGGAGGGCCAGAGGGCGGTGGTGGGCTCCATCCATATGCGGTCCAGCACCAGATGACCGGCCATGCCGCAGCCCAGGAGGAGGAGGCGCTCGTCCCCATGGCGTCTCCAACTCCAGGCCCCCGCCAGCAGCGCCAAAAGGGTCAGGGTCACGGTATGGGTGAAGATGCGTCCGTTCTGGAAATAGGGGCGGAAGAGCACCTGTCCCACCGTCTTGTCCACCACGTCCGGCAGCAAGGCCCCGGCCAGCATCCATCTCATGTCCGGGGCATGATAGGAGAAACCGTGCCGCTCTCCCCACCCCCTCGCGGCCAGGGAGGCGGGAGCGGCGGCGTACCCGAGGTGGGCCAGCATGAACACCGTTATTCCTCCGCCTCCCGGTCCTCGTCCGCGAACAAGCTCTCCTGTCCGGAGACCGGCGCAGCCGCGCGCCGCGCCGGCCGCGCTCCCGCAAGCGCCTCCTCGTCCAGCGCCCGGTTGGCGAGGCCATCCGCCTCCGCGTTCTCCTCTCTGGGCACGTGCATCATGTCCCAGTCGCGAAAACGGCCCATCATCGACATCACCTGCGCGTAGAGGCTGCGCAGGTTCCTGTCCCTCACCTTATACTCCCCCTTGACCTGGCGCGCCATCAGTTCGCTGTCGGTATATACGCGCAGGCGGTCCACCTCGAAGACCGAGAGGAGGCGCAGGGCGTGCACCAGGGCGGTGTACTCGGCGTAATTGTTGGTGGCCTCGCCTATCGCCTCGCCGAAGGCCGCTACCTTCCTGCCCTGGCGTGTCCTCACCACCACGCCGATGGCGGCGGGCCCGGGATTTCCGCGCGCGGCGCCGTCCACGTGCACGTGCAACTCCTCAAAACGTTTCGCGCCCTGGAAAAAGGGCTCCACGACGCTTTTCTTGCTCTTCCTGGCCGCCGGCATACGCCGCCACCTCCCCTGCCCTCTCCTTGCCCCTCCGTCATTTCACCAGGATGCGACCGCAGTTGGGGCAGCGGAATACGGCCTCGGATTTCAGGAATCGGTCGTACTCCTTTCCGGGCAGCTCCACCCGGCAACCCTGGCACACCCCCTCCTCCACCCTCACCACCGCCAGGTTGTGCTTGCTCTGGAGAAGGCGGCGGTAAAGGTCAAGGGTATCCCCATCGATTCCCGCCTCCAGCTCCTTCTTTCGGCTCTCAAGCTCCACCCGCTCCGCCTGCAGGCCCTGCACTTCGGACTGCAGCGCCCTCTCCTTGCCCTCTCGCTCCGCTCGCAACGCCTCCAGCTCCCCGCCCAGCTTTTCCGCCCTTCCCCTCATCTCGTCCTGGGCCTCCATGCCCTCGAGGAGTTCCGTCTCCAGGTCGTCCTTCTGGCGCTTGAGGGAGCGCACCTCCGCCTGCAGGCCTCGCAGCTCCTTGGGGTTGTTCACCTTACCGTCGTAGAGCTTCTCCTCCTCGCGCTTGATTTTTTCCTCCAGGCGCTGCACCTCCGCTTCCAAGGACTGCAGTTTCCTTCGCCATGCCTCCAGCTCCTCCTGGAGGCGCTCCAGCTCTCCCGCCAGCTCGCGTTCCCGTGACCCCAGCTCCTCCAGATCGGCTTTGAGCGGGTGCTTCTCCTCCCGCTCGCGCAGGTCGAAGATGCGGGTGTCCAATTCCTGCACCTGGTATAGGGCTTGCAATGCGTTCAATCCACACCTCCGTCGCTCCACGGGCAAGTATCGCTTTCAGCCGCCAGGACCTCTGCCTGCAGCCCTCTCTCCCCCGCCATGCGCGAGAGCAGGGAGGCAAGGTGGCTCACCACCGGCCGCTCGCTATGGTAATGTCCGGCGTCTATCACCGCTATGCCCAGGGCCAGGGCCTCGCGGGCGGCATGATAACCCACGTCCCCGGTCACCAGCACATCCGCGCCGGCCAGCGCCGCTGCGGAAACGAGGTCCCCGCCGCTTCCTCCGCAAACCGCCACGCGGCTCACCGCCCGACCGGGGTCACCCGCCAGCCGCACGCCTGGATTCCCCAGCTCGTGAGAGCACCTCTGCGCCAGCTCCCACAGGCTTACCGCTGCCCCCAGCTCTCCGATCCTTCCCATCCCCGCCGCGCTTGAAACCGCCTTCAAGGGATAGAGGTCGTACGCCGGCTCCTCGTAGGGATGGGAGGACAGCAGGGCCTCCAGGACCGCCTCCAGGCTCTTTCCCTCCACCACCAACTCGAGCCTCACTTCCCTGATCTCGTTGGGGTGCCCCGGATCACCATAGGCGGGATGCGCGGAGGGAGCGGGGTTGAAGGTGCCGGTGCCCTCGAGGCGGAAGGAGCACCCCGTGTATTCGCCTATGACCCCGGCACCGGCCTCGAAAAGGGCGTCGCTCACCTCCGTCACGTGGTGGGGAGGGACGAAGGTCACCAGCTTGTAACGGCGGCCTTGCGGCCGGGGTACAAGGGGTCGGTGGAGGCGGATGCCCAGCTTTTCCGCCAGGGCGGCGCTCACGCCGACGGGAGAGAGGTCGAGGTTGGTATGGGCGGCGTACAGGCACAGCCTATGTTCAATGGCCATGCCCACCAAGGCCGCCGTGGGGTCCGCCTCCGCCAGCGAGCGCAGGGGGCGGAATATGGGAGGGTGGTGGGTTATCACCAGGCCGGCCTTCCGTTCGCGCGCCTCCTGCAGCGTCTCCGGCGCAAGGTCCAGGCACACCAGGGCGGCGTCCACCGCCTTGTGCGGCGATCCCGCCTGCAGGCCTACGTTGTCCCACTCCTCCGCCCATGCCGGCGGTGCCACTTCCTCCAGCAAGGCTATCAGTTCCGCCGCCGCGCAGCTCATCACGCACCTCCTCGGCAAACTCAGGTCATCACCATTATATGGACTGGGGGTCGAGGTTGATAGTAAGGCCCGCGGCTCCCGGGCACCATCCATGGCGCGATAGATCGCCCCGCCCGTTCGGGAAAAACCCCTAAGAGAACCGCCTTTCGCCGCTAAGCGTGGGCTTTGCGGCCGTTAAGGCCCTCGATCATCTCCCCCACGCCTTAAACGCCCGCTTTTCCACTCCGCTATCTCATCGCCGGGTCCTTTCCCTGCCCTTCCGGCAGAAGAACCGACCGCAAAAAAGGGAAGGTGAAACGAGCCGGGGAAACGATCGTATGTATTACAATGGGAGGAGGGGCATTATCCATATCGTGTGACCGGCGGGGAGGGCGGTGTTGCAAGAGGCAGAGGGCTCCTTCCAGGTATCGGTGATCTCGCGGCGCTCGGAATACCTCTCCGCCGTGCTCTCTTGCCTGCGGGAAGCGGGCATCACCGGCAAGGTGATTGCCGATACCCCCCAGGGACTCGTGGGCTTGGAGGGCTTGTTGATCGTAGACGGCGAATCCTCCCGCGAGCCCCTTTTCCGGCAGGCCGCCATGCGCTCGCTGCGCGAGGGCAAGCTCGAGATCGAGGTGATGCCGGATCCGGATCCCTTCAGCGTGGAACTGGCGCTGCTGCGCTGGCGCTTGAACCTAAGCATGCGCACGGATCTCGAGCAGTACCGCAACTCGCTTTTGGCACTCAACGCCGTGGTGAGGGCGCTCAACCGCCCCCTGGGCGACGAGGAAGCGCTCCCCTCCGCGATGCGGGAGCTCGCGCACCACTTCGGCTGCGACCGCTATGCCCTTTTCCGCGTCGCCCGCCCGGGAGCCGCCCCGGAGATAAGGTATTATCACAACCTCCCCGTGGACCTGGTCGCGAGGTTGGGGAGCGTGAGCGGGAAGGCCGCGCTGCACCACCTCTTCCACACCATCCTCACGGTGGTGGATGTGATCGACGCGGAAACCCTTTTGCGCATCGAGCCACGGGCCCAGGAGTGGCTTTGCTTCCTGGCGGATGATGAAGGAGGAGGCGTTCCGGGCCTCCTCCTCTTCACCCTCAAGAGCAACCGCCGCGCGGTGGGGATGGTCTCCATGGCCTTCAAGCGGCCACGCACCTGGAGGGCGCGGGAGAAGGAGACGCTCTCCCTCATCGGGCAGCAATTGGGCCTGGTGCTGGAGAACGCACTGCTTTTCGAGGTGGTGCAGGCGGCGCGCCGTGAATGGGAGGCCACGGTGGATTCCCTTCGCGACATGGTCTTTTTATTGGGGCTGGACGGGAAGATCGTGCGCGCCAACCGCGCCCTGGCGCGCTACACCGGCATGGCCGAGAGGGAGATAGTGGGCAGGGAATGTTCGGAGATCCTCGCCTGCGGAGGCTACCACACGGGCTGTCCGCATATCGGCGCGGCCTTGGAGCGAGAGGCGGACAGCTATGAGATGGTGGACGGCAAGGGTAGGGAATACCGCGTGTTTATAACCCCCTACCTCAACGCGGCGGGCGAGGTTGCGGGGACCGTACACCTGGTAAGCGATATCACGGAGGAAAAGGCCCTGGTGCGCCTGGAGGAGGAAAAGCGACAACTCCAGGAGCTCGACCGCCTGAAGAACCGGCTCATGGCCTCCGTCACCCACGAGCTGAAAACCCCCCTCAACGC
Source organism: Candidatus Solincola daggyaiensis (assembly GCA_015711825.1). Taxonomy (GTDB): domain Bacteria; phylum Actinomycetota; class Geothermincolia; order Geothermincolales; family RBG-13-55-18; genus Solincola_B; species Solincola_B daggyaiensis. Next base: position 3,265 of record JACVJD010000106.1, on the reverse strand, counting down.
CATCATCGGTTTCTCGGAGCTGCTGCTCTCGGGCACCTACGGAGAGCTGGAGCAGAGGCAGCGCCGCTACCTGGAGAATATCCTCGCCGGGGGCAGGCACCTCCTGGAGCTCATCAACGATATCCTGGACTACATGCGAGCGCAGGCGGAAAGCCTCGCCTTGAACCTGGAAGAGCTGGACGCAGGGGAGCTGTTGCGCTCCGCCGCCGACATCATGCGCCAGGAGGCCGCGCGCGGGGGCATAGAGCTCAGCGTGGAGGCGGAAAGCGGCGGGCACCGCGTGCGGGCCGACCGGCGCAGAGTGACCCAGGTGCTCTTCAACCTCCTCTCCAACGCCATCAAGTTCACCCCCCCGGGAGGGCGGGTGATCATGCGCGCCTTCGCCCGTGAAAACGGGGTGGTCATGGAGGTGGAGGACAACGGGGTGGGCATCGCTGCCGAGGACCAGAAGCGCCTCTTCAGGGAGTTCACCCAGGTGGGGGAGGGAGAGCGAAGGGGCGGAGGAGCCGGCCTGGGCCTGGCCCTGAGCAAGAAACTGGTGGAGTTGCACGGCGGCGACATATGGGTCGAGAGCGAGCCGGGCAGGGGGAGCAAGTTCTCCTTCTTCCTCCCTTTCTCCCCGCAGAGAGATAACACCAAGGAGGTCGATGCAGGTGGAGATGCGAGATGAGGGCTGGAGCCGCCGGGCCGACCTAGAGGGGGCCCTGGTGCTGGCGGTGGACGACGAGCCGGTGAACCTCGATTTCCTGCAGGCGGTGCTGGAGCCGGAGGGATACCGGATATTGCGGGCGGGGGACGGCGAGAAGGCGCTGCGCGCCATGGATGAATACCCCGTCGACCTGGTGTTGCTGGACATCCTCATGCCGGGCATGCACGGCGTGGAGGTGTGCCGACGCATAAAAACCGACCCGCGCACCGCCTTCGTGCCCGTGGTCATGGTCACCGCCCTCGATTCCACCGCGGACCGCGTGAGATCGCTGGAAGCGGGGGCGGACGATTTCCTCAACAAGCCGGTGGACCGCCAGGAACTGCTGGCGAGGGTGCGCTCCCTGCTGCGACTCAAGTCCATGCGCGATGGACTAGAGGGCGCTTACCAATCCATGGCCTCGGTGACCACCCTCAGCGCTTTTCTTTTAAGAAGCAGCGAGGAGAGCGATGCCCTGGCCAGCGAGGCCGACCGCGAGCTTGCCCAGACCTTCCTCGCCACCTCCAGCGACCAACGCGGCCCGGGGCGCATATTCCTGGGCCACAGCACGCCCCCGCAGGGGATCACCGGCACTCTTTTCACCGCCACCCCACACGGACTGGAGGAACAGGGCCGCATATATTCCCATGCCGTGCTCAAGGCCATGGGGATACCGGAGGAAGGCTCAGGGCTGGAGGGCAGCGTCGCTTGCGGCGTGTACACGCCGGAGGGCGCAGGCTCTGAGGCGGCCTGGGTGAGCGACGGTCGCAACCTGGTGGTGGCCTCCGCCTACCCCGGGGCGATAAGCGCCTTCGACCTCGAGGCGCTCAAGACCTTCTTCCTCAATGCCACTTTCTTCCAGGCGCTCTCCCGCCGCATGCAGGAGACCGAGGAGGCCTTCCGCTACACCGTCCAGGCGCTGGCGAGAGCCTCCGAGGTCAACGACGAGCTCACCGGAGAGCATATCCTGCGCATCAATCTCTACGCCGCCTTTCTGGCCTCGGAGCTCGGGCTGCCGCCGCGCGAAGTGGAGGTCATCGGCTATTCGGCACAGATGCACGACGTGGGCAAGATCCACGTCCATCCCGACATCATCCGCAAGCCCGGCCCCCTGACCGAGGAGGAATGGGAGATCGTGAAGACCCACTGCGAGGCGGGCGCCCATATCCTGGGCACCCACCCGCGCCTCGCGGTGGCGGCGGAGATCGCCCTCACCCACCACGAGAAGTTCGACGGCTCCGGCTACCCCCGCGGCCTCAGGGGCGAGGAGATACCGCTCTCCGGACGCATCGTGGCCGTCTGCGACGTCTATGACGCCCTGCGGAGCCGACGCTCGTATAAGGAAGGATTGTCACACGAGCGGGCGGTGGAGATCATCCTGGAGGGAGACGGCCGCAGCGTGCCGGAGCATTTCGATCCCCGCCTCCTCTCCATCTTCCGCTCCCGCCACCGGCGCTTCGCGGAGATCTACGACAGTCTCGCGGATTGAGGCCGTGGCTAGCCGGTGACCATACGCGCCCTCGACACGAGGCGAGGCGAAAAACATTGCCGGGCGGTCGGAACCTTCCAGGCTTTTCCTTTTCAGGGGGGTGAAGACCGCCTGCCATGCGGCGTGGGTCGCGGCCTCCACCCATATCACGGGTGCCTTTACCCCGCCCGGCGGCCGTCGGCGATCCGTTCACCTTGAGCTCTCTCTTTTCCGGCGGGGTTATAATTGTCTGTGCCCGGCATCGCGGGCATGCCCCGAGGCCGACCGCGTGCCCGCGGGTATGCGGCCGCCGTCTCCGCGCAAGGTAAGCGGAGCGCAAGCGGTAGAGGGCGGTTCGCGGCCAAGAAGGCATACCAGAACCTGATGGAATATACCGCCGAACGGCGGAGAGGGAAAGGCGGCGACCCTTGGCAAAGACGAGGTTCGTGGTCAGCGACCTGCACCTGGGGGCGGGCGACTACCTGGACGATTTCGACCAGGACGAGGCCTTCGCTTCCTTTCTGGCCATGGCGGCCAAGCGCCGCGGCGCCGAGCTGATCATCAACGGCGACTGGATCGATTTCGTGGCCGTCAACCTGGAAAAGCCCACCCACCGCCCCTTCTCGCGCATGGGATGCACCGAGGGTGAGTCCCTCTCCAAGCTTGAGCGCGTGCTGGAGGCGCACGCCACCTTCTTCCAAGCCCTGAGGCGCTTCATGGACAAGGGCCACCGCGTGGTGGTGGTGCCGGGGAATCACGACGTGGACCTGTTTTGGCCCCGGGTGCGCGACCGCCTGCTGGACGTGCTGGGAGGTCCCGACTCGGAGCATTTCCATTTCGAGGCCAGCGGCGTGTACCGCTTCGGATCCGTATATGTGGAGCACGGAAACCAGTATTACGCCGACAGCGTCTTCGAGCATTTCACCCACCCCTTCCTGCGCGACCCCAAGACGGGGGTGCAGCGCCTGGAGAGGAGCTGGGGCAACTGCTTTCTGGAATATTTTTCTAACGGAATGATGAGCGAGCGCAACCCCTTCATCAACAACGTGCGCCCCATACCCAACATGGTCTTCATGGGCATCCAGGACGAGAGTTGGTGGTTCAAGCTCGCC
>JACVJD010000105.1 GCA_015711825.1 Candidatus Solincola daggyaiensis | reverse complement strand
AGCGACGCCGCGGCTTCCCGCCCAGGAGCGGGTTCCTGGGGCGCGGGCCGTGGAGGGGCCGGCTCTCCCGCCACCGGGGATCGCTGCGCGGTTGCCGGCATGGGTTGGGTGGGCGGCGCGCCGGGGGCGGGAGGAGGCGCCGGGGCGGGCGGCGTAGCCGTGGAGGCGCTTGAATCCTCGCGAATCAGGTTGGGTTTTTTATCCAAATGAGCGAAGGGCACATCCGGGAGCGGGGCTCCGCACGACATGCAGAAGGCGGCATCGTTCCTGTTGTCCTGACCGCAATTTGGGCAATTCATCTCCCCTTGAACCTTTCATCTCCCGAGCGCGTCTCCTATACTTCTATCCTAACCCTGTTCTCGGACCACGTTAACGGGGGGCCCGGTCACGGGCCGCCGGCAAGCGACTCCGCTCACTTAAAATGGTTTTACCTGGGGGCGAGAATATCCTTTTCGCGAGGGAACGGCTTTCGCGGGCAGGTAAGGCCGGGCGCCGGTAAACATAATGGCGGCCGGGGTGTCGCCGCTCCCCAGGACGGCGGAGCGGGCCGGCACCATCTCCGAGGTCACGATCCGGAGTGCCGCGAGAGCTTCCCGGGGCCATGGAAGAAATCGCCATGCCAGACTGAGATTCAAGGCCTATTATCCAGTGGCGGGAAGCCGGCTATGATCTCCGTGCCTGGAAGCTCATGCTTTGAGGACGAGCACGGGGCGCTCGCTTTCCCTGATGACCCTTTGAGCCACGCCGCCGAGGAACCCGCCGGTGGTGCGATAGCCGAAAGCCCCGATAACGATAAGGGAGGCGTTGATGTCCTCGGCCACCTGCAATATCCACTGCGCCGGGTTCCCCTCCACCAGCTTCACGTTCACGCTCTTGCATGAGGGGGCCAGGGAGTCGGCCATCTCCTGAAGTGCCTCCATCTCGCTCCTGGCCTTTTCCTTCTTGGCCTTGAAGGCGGCATCCCAGCCGAAGGTAGATTTCCCCTCCTGCACGTGCAGCAGGGTGACGGGGGCGCAGAAAGACTCCGTGAAGCTGTTCAGCACCGGCTTGATCTTCTCCGAATATTGCGAGAAATCGTTGGCGATGAGGATGTTCTCCAGCAGCAGTCCGCACACGTTCTGGCAGGAGAAGCCGCCTCCTTCCTCGTTTATTCTGCATTGCTGGATCATCACCGGCCGGTCGGAGAGCGCCAGCACCTTCTCGCTTACGCTTCCCAGCAGCAGGCGGTTGAAGAAACCTTTGCCGTGGGCGCCCATGTAGATGAAGTCGACGTCCTCTTCCCGGGCGGTTTCCACGATGGTTTGCGCGGGGCTTCCCGCCTTTATGACCGTCTTCAGCTTGTAGCCGTCTCCCCCTATCTTCCCGGCGAGCTGCTCCATCTGCCGGCGCGCCTCCTCCTCCATGGCCGTGTAAGCGGGGCTGAGATGTTCGCCGTATTCCGCGTGCATCTTCGCGTCTATAACATGCAGGAGCACCATCTCGTTCATGCCTATTGCGGCCAGCTCTCCCGCGCACTCAAGCATCCTCTCCGTGAAGGGAGAGAAGTCCACCGCGAACAACACTTTTTTCAGCATTTTTCACCTCTCTTCCGGCCTTCTATCGCTTCTCCTTTTTCGCGTGAGAGTCGATGCGCACAAGTTGACCCTTGGGCGTAAAGCCCCTTTTTTCCTCTCGCCTCTCCTCTCTCCTCTTCCTATTCTATCCGTTATCGCCGCTTTTATTCCTCGCTGCGGGTCACCGCAAAAAGGTGCGAGGAGGATATTTGTCGGGAGTTGCGTCTTTTCATCCCCGCCGATCCGACGGGCGCCGCTTTTCCCTTCACCCTTCAGGAGCTCCAGAGGAACACGAGGGGGAGGAAGAAGGCGACGAAGTTGTTCATGGCGTGGGCGGCGACGGGGGACCAGAGGTTGTCGTTGTACTCGTAGAGGAGACAGAAGATAACGCCGGCCACGGTCCTGCCGATGAGCCCGAAAACGCTGAAATGTACGGCGGAAAAGAGAAAACCGTTGAGGAAAGCCGCGCCCCACAGCCCCATACGGTTGCGCATGGCCGGATAAAGGTATCCCCGGAAGAAGATCTCCTCACACACGGGTGCGGCCACGATTATTATCAGTCCCGCGATGAAGACATCCGCTCCCGAGAGACTTTTCACGTTCACGTCGAAGAACCCTTGCAGCCACCGCTCTACGCTCTCCAGGCTGTGTAAAAGCCCCGCCGACATCAACCCGCCCGCCACCGCGAGCCAGAAAGAGAGGCAACCTCCCAAGAGGCCCAAACCCAGGCTGGAGGGAAGGTTCCGCCCGCCGAACCCGACCTCCTCCAGGGGACTGCCGTAACGGTAAACGACCAGGAAAGCGAAGGCCAGGGTGGAGGAGTACAAGAGCAGGGAGATCAACAATTGGGCCGCACCGACGGATATCTCTTCACCCTGCCGCATCATGTAGGTCATCAGTCCGTTGAGCAGGAAGGGGACGGGGAGGAAGGCGAGTCCCGGCCACAGCTTCCAGGGGACGACGGCATCCATGGTTCCCAGGTTCCTGGTTGGAGCCCTCTTATCTCCCGCCATCACGGTATGGCCCGCGCGCCAGCACGCCTCGCACCAGCTCTTATCCCCCTCGACCCTTCTGCACCCTGCGCATATGAGAGCGCTACACTTCGCGCACCGCGATACCGCCTTCACTCCCGGGTGATAGGCGCAGGTCGCCACCACTCGTGCGGCAACGGGACCGCCCCGGTAGGGAGCCGCTTCAGGGTTGCGGCTCGGCGCGGCGGGGGATCGTGCCGGTGGCGGCGTTTGCCCCTGCCCGGGGGCGGCCGTCTCTCCCGGCGAGGGCGCGCGGGGATAAGGCTGCGGGGCCTCTCCGGCCGGTATAGGCCGGACCTGCTGCGCGGCGGATTGATCGGGATGAGCGCCAGGCCGCGCCGCTTCCTTCAAATAATCGGTATAATCCACCCCTCCGCCGTAAGCGTCCTCTCTCGGGCTTGCTGCCGCCTTTTCGACCCCCACCCCTCCTGTCCGTGCCGCGCATTCGCGGCACCAGGGACGGGCCGCCGCCTCCACCATACACTCGCGACATAGGTACTTCCCGCACTCCGCGCAGCGGGCCACCGCCGGCCTCTGCGCGTGTTGCTCGCAATGTGGTCGCTGCATGTCCCCGTCTGTTCTTTCCCCTATGGCCGTCCCGGCTAGCCGCCCGTTAAAACCGCTATCAGCACCACCGCCAGGTTATACATGGAATGCGCCAGCATCGGCGCCGCCAGCGACTCCGTTTTCTCGTATAAAAAGGCCAGTGCCATCCCCACCAGCACCAGGGAGAGCATGAAGATGGGCTGCATGTGCAGCGCCCCGAAGATCACGCCGTTCAGGACTATGGCCCCCCATACCCCCACGCGCTTGCGCAGTGTGGGATAGAAAAGCCCCCTGAAGAACAGCTCCTCGAACACGGGCGCGAGCACCACCGTGACCAGCAACGTCAGCGCCAGATGTCCCCCTCCCAAGCCCCGCAGTTGCTCGCTCTCCGCGCTCACCGGCGTACGTCCGGCCAGGAGGTAAAAGGCGAAATAGACGAGGAAAAAGGCCGCGTAGCTCATGCCCACCGCCGCCAGCGCCCCCAGTCCCCCGAAGGATATGGTGCGGGCGGGATTCCCCCAGCGCAAGCCGAGTTCCTCCCGCCCCCTTCCGTGCCGCCTGGTGATGAGCGCCACGCTTATGGCGATGAGGGGACAGAGAAAGATCGCATAGGCAAGATGGCTGTAGAAAAGGGGGTTGTCGGTGGAGAGCATGAGCACCACTCCCAGCACGCTGTAAATGCCGAAGATCGCCAGCCAGGTCGCCATCACCTCGCCCAGACCCCAATCCGCCCGCCACCACCTCCGCTCACTCTCACCTGCCGGTTCGGGGGCAACCGTCGCCTCCGGGGTGACGCCACCGCATGGCGCTCCCCACCTTCCTCCGTAGCCGCGAGGAAGCGCGGCCCCGAAGCCGGGGTTGGCGGCAAGCGAGGGGGGAACGGCAGCGGGAGCGCAGGCGGGACAGAAATGGCGTCCCGATATCAACCGGGCGCAGCGTGCGCATGCCGGCCGACCGCACGACACGCACAATGCGGTCGCCGGCTCCCCGGGGTGCCATGCGCAGCGAGGCAGCCCGGGGAAGGCGCCCTCCCCTTCGCCACGGCGCGTCTCGCCCTCCACTTAAGGCCCCTGGATGAGCTCCGCTATCTGCACGGCGTTGAGCGCCGCGCCTTTGCGAAGGTTGTCCGCCACTATCCACATGTTCAGCGCGCGGGGGCAGGAGGTGTCGGCGCGTATCCTGCCCACATAGCAGGGATCCTTCCCGGCGGCCTCCAGGGCCAGGGGGTAGCGGTTGTTCGCGGGGTCGTCCACCACCTCAACCCCCGGCGCCATGGCGAGGATGCTCCTCGCCTCCTCCGGCGTGATCTCCTCCTCGAACTCCGCGTTCACCGACTCGGAGTGGCCGATGAACACGGGCACTCGTACCGCAGTGGCCGAAACCGGGAGTCCGGGAAGCCCCATGATCTTCCTGGTCTCGTTGACCATCTTCATCTCTTCCTTGGTGTGGCCTCCGTCCAGGAAAACGTCTATATGCGGCAGGCAGTTGAAGGCAATGGGGTGGGGGTAGACCCTCGGGTTCGGCTCTCTCCCCTCCAGGAACCGCCTGCTCTGCTCCTTCAGCTCCTCCACCGCATCCTTCCCGGTCCCGGAGACGGACTGGTAGGTCGATACCACCACCCTGCGCAGGGGCGAGCGGTCGTGCAGCGGCTTGAGTACCACCACCATCTGGATGGTGGAGCAGTTGGGGTTGGCGATGATGCCGCGATGCTTGTCGACGTCGTGGGGGTTGACCTCCGGGACCACCAGGGGGACATCCTCCTGCATGCGGAAGGCGCTGCTGTTGTCCACCACCACCGCCCCCGCCTCTACCGCCAGGGGCGCGAAGCGCCTGGACACCTCGGCGCCGGCGGAGAAAAGGGCCAGGTCGATGCCCCGGAAAGACTCCTCCCCCAGCACCTGGACCTCCACCTCCGCGCCGCGGAACGGGAGGCGCAAGCCCCGCGAGCGCTCGGAAGCGAGTAGGCGCAGCTCGGAAACGGGGAAGCCTCGCTCCTCGAGTATCTCCCGCATCGCTCGACCAACCATGCCGGTGGCCCCCACCACCGCTACCTTGAGTTCTCTCGCCATTCCGCTTCCCGCTTTCTACCAGGTCTCAGCTCGGGCGCCTTCCCCGCCACCCGGCCTTTAGCCTTCTTAGCGCTCCGTTCTTACATCGGCTCTCCGCGCCCCCGCCTTCACCCTCTCGTCATGGCCGCCGCAGTCCCGTCGGCAGTATCCGGCCGCCTGGCACGGCGAATAAGCGGGGACGGCGCGCACATCGCTCATCAAACATTAAATCAAACATCGGTGCGCCGGGGGAGAGTTGCCGTTAAACGGCGTTTTGCCCTCTTGTGCTTTGCAAACACCGTGGTTCCAGCCCCGCCAGGGACCCGCCGCTCCGTTCTCTTTCTCTTTTATGCCGACATGGGCGCACCAAAGAAGCATGGTCTCCGGCCCCCCGTCGGCACCGATCGGTATCGGCCTCGAACGGCTTGGCCCTGCGACCGCCGCGGAAAGGAGCGTTGCGGCGTTTCTTTCCGCGGCACCCAACCCTGCCGGCGTTATGCCCGCATCACCACGCCCTTGTCGAGTCCGAACTTGGCATGGATGGCCCTTACCGCCTTGAGGGCGTCCTCGGCCCTGATCACGCAGCTTATTTTGATGGTCGAGGTGCTGATCATCTCGATGTTGATGCCGTTTTCCGCCAGGGCGCTGAACATGTCGGCGGCTACCCCGGGGTGAGTGCGCATCCCCGCGCCCACCAGGCTCACCTTGGCGATGCCTTCGTCCACCACCGTCCCCGCCGCGCCCAGTTCCTCCGCCACCCTCTCGCTTATCTCCGCCGCCTTGGCCAGATCCTGCAACCCGACGGTGAAGGAGATGTCCGTCCTCTGGTCGGCGCTTACGTTCTGGATGATCATGTCCACGTTTATGTTCTCCGCCGCGAGGGCCTGGAACAGCTTGGCGGCAACCCCGGGGCGGTCCGGCACGTTGAAGACGGTGACCTTCGCCTCCTCGATTTCGTGGGTAACACCGCTGATGATCGCCTTCTCCATGCGCATGTCCTCCTCGGAGATCCACGTTCCCTCTTGGCGCGAAAAGCTGGACCTCACATGAATCACCACCCCGTAATTCCTCGCGAACTCCACGCTGCGCAACTGCAGCACCTTCGCGCCGGTGGCGGCCATCTCCAGCATCTCCTCGTAGGAGAGATGCGGGAGCTTGCGCGCCTCCGGCACCAGCCTGGGATCCGCGGTATAGACCCCGTCCACGTCCGTATATATCTCGCAAACCTCCGCCCCCAGTGCCGCGGCCAGCGCAACCGCCGTGGTGTCCGAGCCGCCCCGCCCCAAGGTGGTTATCTGGTCGTCCAGGGTCACTCCCTGGAAGCCGGCGACGATGACGATGTTGCCCTTCTCCAGCTCGTCCAGGATGCGCCCCACCTTCACGTCCAGTATCTTGGCCTTGGTGTGCGCCCCGTCCGTCACTATCCCCACCTGGGCGCCGGTGAAGGAAATGGCCTCGTATCCGAGCTCATGAATGGCCATGGAGAGCAGGGCCACGGAGATCTGCTCCCCGGTGGCGAGCAGCATGTCCATCTCCCTCTCCCGCGGGGACGAGGTTATCTCGTAGGCGAGCTTGACCAGTCGATCGGTGGTGTCCCCCAGCGCGGAGATGACCACCACCACATGGTCTCCGCGGCTTCTCGAATCGCAGACGCGGCGCGCAACGTTGCGGATGCGCTCGGTATCCGCCACCGAGGTGCCGCCGTATTTCTGCACCGTTATCTTCAAGCTCCCGCCGCCTTCCCCTCCATGGTTTTCCGCGCGCCCGACGCGGCTGGCCGCTCTCCTTTCCGGCTCTTGGCGCTGTTTCCCGGCTCTTCTCCTAGAAGTGTGGGCGAAGAGGGCGACCGGCGTCAAGGCCGCCGCGACGCTTTCCCTGCCCTTTTCCTCCTCTATTACCGCAACGCTCTCCATGTCTTACCTTCTCTTACATCGATGCAGGCGGGAAAGCTTCGGTAGGCCTTACGCCGCGCCTCCCATCCTCTCTCTAAATCCCTCCGCGCCGGATCGTGGAAGCGGCACTGGGGAGGTCTCGTTTTTCGACAACACCCCGGGGACGGGGAGGGCTTAGGGCCTGCGTATTTCTTGCATGGCACGGGTTGCTCGCGCCCCTCGGAAAGGTTATCGTTCACGCGGTCGGGCGAGACGCTCGTGGCCTAAAGCTCCAGGCGCCCCTTGAGGGCACGGCCCAGGGTGACCTCGTCCGCGTATTCCAGGTCTCCACCCACCGGAAGCCCGCTGGCTATGCGCGTCACCTTGACCCCTAGAGGCTTGAGGAGGTTGGCGAGGTACGCGGCGGTGGCCTCGCCCTCCACTCTGGGATTGGTGGCCATTATCACCTCGCTCACCCCTTCCTTGCGCACCCTCTCCAGGAGTTCCCTGACCTTGAGGTCCTCCGGGCCGATGCCGTCTATGGGGGAAATGGCTCCCCCCAGCACATGGTAGAGGCCGCGGAACTCACCGGTGCGCTCCACCGCCACGATATCCTGGGGCCTCTCCACCACGCAGACGAGCGAGGGGTCACGACGCGGGTTGGAGCAGTATTCGCACAGCTCGCCTTGGGCGAAATTGAAGCAGCGCGCGCAAAAGGCGACCTTCTCCCTGGCCTCGACGATGGCCTCGGCCAGGGCGCGAGCCTCCTCCGGCGGCACCTTTAATAGGTGAAAGGTCAGGCGCTGGGCGGTCTTCTGGCCTATACCCGGCAGCTTGGAAAGTTCCTCTACCAGGCGGGCGATGGGCGGGGCGTACAGCAAAGCGGCCCCCGTCAGGTCAGCCCCGGGATCTTTAACCCCTTGGTGAAAGCCCCCATGCGCTCCTCCGCCAGTTCCCGCGACTTGCGCAGGGCCTCGGATACCGCCGCCAGTACGAGGTCCTCGAGCATCTCCACATCCTCCGGATCCACCGCCTGGGGATCGATCTTCACCTCCAGTACGTTCTGCTGCCCGTCCGCGACCACCTTCACCATGCCGCCCCCTGAGGTCGCCTCGACGCGCTCCTCCGCCAGGGCCTCCTGCGCCTCCATCATCTGGCGCTGCAGTTTCTGGGCCTGCTTCATCATCTTCTGGATGTTCCCGTTCATGGTCACCTCCACGTCGTCAAACCGCGCTTTCCGGCGGCCGGCATGCGGTCAAGCGTTCCTCAGCCAGCGGCGCCGACGCATCTTGCCGTGACCCATCGGCCCCCGCGGCGGACCGGTTGCGGTCCCTTTCCACCCGTGCCGCGACGGCTCATGACGGGCCGGCCGGCGCCACGCGCCGCGCCACCCGCTTCGTCCCGGCTCATTCCCCCAAGGTGATCTCCTCGATCACCTCCGCCCCGAAGATGTCCTTCACCAGCTTTACCCTCCCCGCGTCGTGCCCCTCGGATGAGGTGTCGGCTCCGTGCCTGCGGGGGCTTGCCGCTTTCCCCGCTTCCCGGTCCGGGTCCTCCTCCCTCGGCTCCCTCTTCCCTGCCGCCTCCGCCGCCTTCTCCCGCCCTCCGTTTTCCGTTGCGCCCTCCTCCGCCGGGCCCTCATCCTCGACGGAGAGCCCTTTATCCGCCCCGGGAGCGCCGGCGGCCGGTGCCTTTCGCTCCCGCCCGGGCGCGGCCTGTC
>JACVJD010000104.1 GCA_015711825.1 Candidatus Solincola daggyaiensis | reverse complement strand
GGCACCGCCGCCAGCTCGGCCAGGAAGGCCCTGTATGCCTCGTCCCAGGCGTCTTCCACGGCCTGCAGGTCGGGGAAGCGCTTCTTCAGGTTGACCATGAAATCGGGGGCTCCGAAGATGCCGTAGATGACCGCCGCGTCCACCTCACCGGATTCTAGGACCATCTCCAGGAGCTGCTTGAAGATGAAGATGTTGGTCTCGAAGGTGAGGTCGATGGGGTTGCCGGTACAGGTAAGAGGGCCGGTGACGGCATCGAGACGCGCTCGCAGCGCGGGGGAGAACTCCGGCACCTTCATCCCCGACCTCTCCAGGTGATAGGCCAGGGAGGAGCCGGGCCCGCCGGAGTTGGTGATCACCGCCACGCGGTTGCCCGGCGGCACCGGCTGCGTGGAAAGGATCCATAAAAGATCCAGCATCTGGTCGATGTCCCCGGCACGGATCACTCCCGCCTGGGCGAAAAGCCCGTCGTAGAGCCCGTCGGGCCCCGAAACCGCACCGGTATGGGAGAGCGAGGAGCGCGAGCCCGCATCCGTACCCCCCACGTATATGGCCACCACCGGCTTTTCCTTCACCAGTAAGCGCGCCGCGGCGATGAATTCGCGGGGGCGCCTTACCGCCTCCACGTAAAGCCCCACCGCCCGAATGCCCTTCTCCTCCCGGAAATATTCCAGGCAGTCCACCAAGTCCATATCCGCCTCATTGCCGACGCTGATGGTCTGCCCCATGCTTATCCCCTGGGAGCGGAGATAGGGATTGATCATGGCCGTGTAGGCCCCCGATTGTGACGCGAAGGCGATCTTTCCTCCCATGGGCGGGTTCACTATGGTAGTGGTGTTGAGGGAGCAGGCGCTGTTCATGACCCCCACGCAGTTGGGCCCCAGGAAGCGCATGCCGTACCTGGCCGCTATCTCCTTGATCCTCCGCTCCCGTCGTTTGCCCTCCTCTCCCGGGACCTCCTTGAAGCCGCCGGAGATGATGATGGCGCGCTTCACCCCTGCTCTGCCACATTCTTCCAGCACCTGCGGGACCACCTCGGTGGGAAGGACCAGCTGCGCGAGGTCGACGGGCTTTCCGACCTCCGAGATGCTGCGATAGGCGGGGATGCCCATGACCTCGGGCTCGCTGCGGTGGATGGGATAGAGCTCTCCCCGATATCCGGTCTCGAGGATGTTGGCCAGCTGGATGGATCCCATCTTCATGGGGTTGTTGGAAGCCCCGTAGATGGCTATGGACGAGGGGTTCATCAACTGCTTCAAGGGATGCATAGGGACCTCCGATCCTCACCGCCAACGGCACGGCGCCGACGGCGCCGCCTTTTCCCGCTCCGGACCGCCCGAGAACGGTGGCCATATCGTCAACCGCCTCCGCGACCGCCTATACGCGCGCACCATACCTCATTCTTTGGGAGAAAGGGCGTCCTCCACCGCCTTCAAGGAGACCTTCTTGCTCACCGAGGCCCCGCTCTCCAGGTCGACATGTAGCGACTGCGCGGAGACCACTCGTGCGAATATGTCTCGTATGTCCTCCTGGGTCTCCTCCGCCATCCTTCCAGCCTCCAAGAGCTCGATGGCCTTGATGCGGCCTTCCTCCACCTCAACCTCCACCGAAGCCTTGACGTGGAAGAGGTTGTACGAGCCGCGGTAGAAGCCGTCGGGGAAGCGCGAGGGATCGACCTCCCCCACCGTCAACTCCCCCGCGGCTTTGAGGAAACGCCAAGCGTACAGCCCCCCCATCGAGCCGGCGACGGCCAGCAGGGCGACAAGGGCCACGGCCATCCAGAAAACAAGGCGCTTTCTTCCCTCTCTCGCCGCCGAATCCGGTCTCTCCACCGCCGCTCCTTGTGCCGTTCCCGCTCCTCATGCCCCGCGCCGCCGCTTCCCCCTTGCCGCCCCACGCCTCTGCGCTCGCTCCGCTCGTCGCCACAGAACTCATTATAACCTCAAGCTCTTTTCCTGTAAGCGCGAGCGTTTTCCTGTCGAGGGAGAGTCCCTTTTGAGTATCAGGGAAAGGAGATGCCCCCCGCTCTCTATTCATTTATCTACAGGCTGACGCCTGTATGCGCGGGCGAGCAGATAGCCGAACCGCCAGGCAAAGGATGGAGGGATGAGGTCCCGTAATGGTCTTTGCGCATGGGAAAGCCATATCTACCTGAGAGTGGTGTGCGAACGATTCCGCCGGCCGCGTGGTAAAATCTTAGCGCAAGGCAGGTCGAGCTGGAGGTGCGAACATGAAGACCTTGGTGACCTATTTCAGCCAGACAGGTAAGACCAAAAAGGTCGCGGAAGCCATCTACGAAAGCGTGGAGGGCGAAAAGGAACTCAAGGAACTGAGCGAGGTCGAGAGCCTCGACGGATATGACCTCTCCTTCATCGGTTTCCCTATCATCGCCTTCGGGCCCGCCAAGGAAGGCAAGGAATTCCTGGAGCAAAAGGCCGCGGGGAAGAAAGTGGCCCTCTTCATCACCCATGCCGCACCCGAGGACCAGGAGGGCATCGAGGCCTGGCTGGACAGATGCCGCGAGGCCGCCGCCTCCGCCGAGTTGGTGGGCTTCTTCGACTGCCAGGGAGAGCTGTCCGAGGCCATCGCCAACGCCCTTCTCAAAAGCGACAACCCCATGATGAAGTCCTTCGGGGAACGCCGTTCCGAGACCCTGGGACAACCCGACGAGACGCGCCTGCAGCGCGCCCGCGACTTCGCCCGCGAGGTCATGGCGAAGCTGGGCGGCTAGAGCGGTGCCTCAGCGGGCGTAGCCCGGCGAGCAGGTGCCGCCGGAGCGGCCGGACCAGTAGGTGGAGCGCTCGCAGCACAGGGGCTCGTCCGCCGTCACGCGCAGGGAAAGCGAGCCCTGGTAGAAGTCGCCAACCCTCATGGTGGCGCGGGAGCGCGCGGGAACCTCCACCTTCCCTATCTCGCGCTCGCCGCCTTGCGTGAGGGCGTAAACGGTGGCGGTGGTGCCCACCGCGCCCGGGTTGTGCAGCAGCAGCCAGGTGTCGAACCCGTACGCGGTGCAGCCCTCGGGAAGCAGGAACTCGCGCGCCGGCGCCGGCATGCCCTGGCACTCATGCCCCGCCCTGCCTCCGGCGGCCTCCCAGTACATGGAACGCGAGGCCACCACCGGCACTTCCGACTCCACCTTCATGGAGAGGTCGCGGCCGGGCAAAAGATCGTTCAAGCGCAAGGTGGCGCGGCTCCACGGCGCCACCTCCACCACCAGGGGCTCTAGTCCCGCTCCCCGCGAGTCTATGCTCACCATGACCCGCGCCGCCCCCTCCCCGGGGTTGAGGAGCAGCAGCCAGGTCTCGAATCCGGAGTGGGTGGCCCCTTCCGCCAGGTACCATTCCTTTCCAGGAGCGGCAACGCCCATGGAGCAGGTACCGGAGCGGCGCCCCGGGCCGTAGAGGGATACCTCGGCCACCACCGGATCCGCCGCGCTGACTACGGTGGAGACGTTGTCCGCCACAACCCAGTCGTTTACCTTCACGTTGACGCGGGAGAAGGCGGGCACCGCCACCGCGCCCCGCGTCTCCCCCGTCCTCTCCCCCAGAAAACTAAGGTCGGCCAGGGTGTCGCTATCCCCGGGGTTGAGTATGGTGACCCAGGTCTCGAAGCCGTAGTCGGTGCAGCCCTCGGCCAGGTACCACCGGCGCGAACCCGCCGCGGTCCCCGTCGCGGTGTGCCCCTCCCGCCGCTCGCCCCAGTACATGGCCCTCTCCGCCAGGACGGGGAGGTCCGAGCCCACCCGGATGCCGGAACTCTTGGCCCAGATGGTGGCGGAGGCGTTGAGGGTGAGGCGGGAGCGGGCGGGCACCACCACCGGCTCGGCGTTGCGGGGGCCCTCCTCGGTGTAGTAGGAAACCCTCACTTCCACGTCGGCGTCGTTGGGGTTGGCCACCAGCAGCCAGGTCTCGAAGCCGTAGTCGGTACAGCCCTCGGCCAGGAAGGCCTGGTAGGGCATGGGCGGGGGAACGTCGGGGCCCGAGCCCTTGAAGACATTGATCATGGCCTCGTCCATGGTGACGCGCTTGCCCCCGGCAGCGAGCACGTCGCGGCTGGCCGCCAGCATCTGATGGAACTGGTTATCCCCGTCGGGGTTATGGCGCGGGTTGCCGGATATGGGCAGGAGCACGTGCTTCCCGCAGTAGTAATCGAGGGCCACGGGGTCCCGGCTTGCGAGCAGCCGGTCCAGCCTCACCGCGCGGTCGTAGGGCGCGTTGGGCCCGCCCGCGGGGCAAACCCAGATGGCGTCGGAGATATTGAGGTCAGGGTAGCGGGCCACCAGCATGAGCTTGGCCAGGATGCCCTCGCTGACCATGGGGCCGTGGGGAGGGTTCTGCGTTCCCTGATAGAGGTCCTGCACCCCCATGAAATGCTTGAGGGCGTTGGTGACGCCGGGCCCGCCGTGGTCCTTGAGCACGGGGAGGTTGATGAACTTCACCCGCCCGTTGTCGTAACCGGACCCCGTCCATTCCCCATGGCGCAGCGATATGCGCGTGCCGTAAACGGTGGTGAACTTGGGGTACCCGAGCTGTATCTCCGGCACGTACACGTAGCCGTCGCGCATGTCCCCGGAGTCGAACTCCCCTACCGAGAGGGTCTGGATGGCGGTCCAGTCGTACACCGAGACGCGGTGGCTTCCCGCGCACATCAGGGCCACGTCGTTGAAGGACTGCCCCCGGTCCTCGGCGTTGCAGGCGTCGGGGTTGCGGTTGTCGGGCAGGTTGTCCATGTAGGAGTCCCACTGCCCGTTCTCCACTATGACCACCTCGCCGGTGAAGCCGTCGGGGTGGTGCAAGACGGCGTTCACCAGACCCTTCACCACGTCGGTGTTGGTGCCGCCCCGGTAGCGCCACTCCCCGTTCACCTTGATGAGCACGATGTCGTTGGAGGCGATGATGCCCTGCGGCCCCGAGGCCTCGCGCACCCCGGAGCTGCGGAAGAAATCCAGCCCGTTGCGGGCCATGACGTCGATGAGCATGTCCACGCCCCGCTCGGAGTTGGCGGGAATACCCTCCGCCACGAAGATATCCGAGGCCTCCGGAGAGCCGGAGCGAAGCTCGGGCAGGCTGAGGCCCGCGGCGGCGGCCCTCATGGCCTCGGTGAGGCGCGGGCCGCCCATACCCCCGAGAAGCGACGCCGCCAGCAGCCCCGCCAGCAGGAGGAGAAAAGCCCCCTCCATGGCCGGCACGGCGCGACTCTGAACCCTTTCGCCGACGCTCCCCGTAAGCCTCGCGTGCACGCCTCTCCCCAGGCGGGCGGCGAGGGGCATCACGCCGCCGCCGAAGAGCACGTAGGTGTTGGCCAGGGCCGCCCGCTGGCAGGGGTAGGCCAGACGCGAAGGCTTGCGCCCCGAGCGCAGGAGCAGCCACACAAGCGAGAGTATGCCCAGGATATAAACGCTTGCCGGCAGGAGAAGCCTGCTCCCGCGATGCCGTCTCTCCGCCCCACCCGTGAAAAACCCTTTCACCACACGCTCCCTCCCGCTCGACGAACCACCCTGCGCGCCTTCTTCGAACGCGGCCGCGTTCTCGCCACTCAGGCGGTAAAACACCGCTGATCCGCTTCTTGAATAAGTAGATTATCGACCGGAGGGAGCTTTTTCCGAACGCCGAATGTCATTGACAGCCGCGTGGCGGCGCGCTTTGCGCGCGACGGAAATAAGAGACCGCGGCCGTGGTCGGGTTGCCTGGCGTGGAGGCGCTACGGAACACCGAAGCTCAGCCGGCGGGCGGTTGCCACGCGCCCGAGGCGCGCAAGCCATCAGCTCGGTGGCGCGTATTTTATCACCAACTTCACCGTCTTCACGTTGCCGGGCATGGCGGCGTCGCGGAACTGCACGAACACCCGGCGCTTTCCCGCCGCTCCCTCCGCAAGGGACCAGGAAAGGGAGACGGCCTTCCCGTCTTTGCAAGGTATCCAACGCGCCCCCGCGAAGTCGGGAGCGTTGGAGACGCGGAAATCCATGAGGCCGGCACCGTCGTCGTGGGCACGCAGGCTCAGCGTGACCTCCAGGTCGGGGGTGGATGCGGCTCCGCCTTCGATCACCGCCTCGTCCACCACCGGCTTGACCCTGTCGGTACCTCCCACGCACACCCGCACCGGAACGGTCGCGCCTCCTGGTACGTCGGTTTTCACCACCACCATGCGCAGGCCGGAATCGCTGTCGTACTGCTCCAGGATGGAGCCGTTCTGCACCGCGTAATATTTGCCGCCGCTGAGCCGCTTCATGGGGAACTCGATGCGGCAGCCGAAGAGGTCCAGCGCCGCCCCCGGCTGGTCAAGGGTGTTGACCACCTTGCAGGTGACGTCGTGGTGGGGGCCGGTGGCGTCCAGGGGAAGCGGCTTGCTGAAAGTCCCCACCCCGTCCACGAGGGGCGGGCGCTGGTAGGCGGGGTCCGCGGAGCCGTCCTGCTCCATCCACTGCAGCACCGGCCGGTTGGTGCGGTAACGGGTGTAATCGTTCACCGCGCCCGCCCCCACCTGCAGGCCCGACCAGCCCGGTATCGACCACTTGTGGTCGGGATCGCCGGCGGCGCCCGGGAAGCCCCAGCCCGTCAGCTCTCCCGCGCGGGCGGTGATGAGGCGATAACCGGCGTAGTCCTCGGAGGTTTTGTCCAGCAGAACCGACTTCCCGTCCACGGGAGGCTCGGCTCCGCAGGTATTGATGGAGACCACCTGTCCGGGCGAACTCCCGTACGGCGCCCAATCTATGCGGTTGACGGCGTCGTTATGGGTGTGTCCGGAGGCCACGAAATCCACCTCGTACTTGCGCAGCAGGTACATGAGGGCCTGCGAGCCCTCCCCCTGCCCCGCCGGCATGGGCAGCAGCCCGAACTGCTCGGCGTTGTCGAAGGCCTCGGGCGGAGAGCCGGCGGGTCGCAGGGGATCATGGTGGATAAAGGCTCCTTTGAGCTCTTTTCCCTCCGCCTGGGCACGTGCAAGCTCGGCCTCGACCCAGGCCAGCTGTCCGGCAAAGCCGTCGCCGTCCGAATCGGGGCCCCAAGGCCAGGGCTGCCAGTTCCAGGGGTCCCCGTCTCCGCGCAGCTGACCATGCCACTTGTGAGGGAAGATGACCTTGATGGGAAGGAACAGATTGGTAAGATCTACTAGAAAGCCGTTGCGGTCGTCGTAATCCTTGGCCATCTCCGGATAGAGCCAGGTGGCGATCCCCCACACCAGCGGGTTGGCCCCCTCAGGGTTGAAGGGTTCCGGTCCGTCCGGGTCGACTTTATCCCAGTCCATGCTGTTGAGGACCAGGAAGGCGGCGTCCCCGTATTCCCAGGAATAGTAAAGCGGCCCGAAGAGATCCTGCCAGATCTCCTGGCCGTCGTCATGGGGCAAAGCGTGACCGTCCCAGCAATAGCTGTCGTGGTTGCCGGGCACGCAGAATACGGGCACGTTGAGCGCCAGCAGCTCGTCATACCACCAGGTATATTCGAAGCGGTACTCGCTGCCCAGCTCGCCGTTGACGTCACCCCAGATCCAGGTGTCCTTGGGGTAGGTGCTGAAGTTCTTCTGGGCGAAGACGGAGTCCCCGGTGAAGACCACGAAGTCGGGGTCGATGAGATTGACGGCCTGCAGCTCCTCCTGCAGGTAGATGGCGCCCTCGTTGGCCTTGCCGTCCTTGTCCAGGTCCATGGGGAAGCCGGGGTAGCCCACGAAGGAGAGGTCGATGCGGCTCGGGGTGCCGGGCCGGGGCTCCCGGAGCTCGAAGGAGTTGTAGTCGAGGTTGAGCCCGTTTTTGATCTCGGGCCCGTAAACGTGGGTGTCGGTTATGTGCACGATCTTGATATCGTCGTCGAAGCCCTCAACCACCTGCACGGCATGGGGCTGCATGTCCTCCACGCGGAAAGCGGGGTCGGTGTCCGCGGCGACGCAGCGCACGTGCAGGTCATAGAGGTCCAGCGGCACGCCGGCGGGGATCTCCACCTTTATGTGATCCACCTCGAAGCCCGCCTGGCCGAAGATCTCCGGCCAACGCTCGCTGGGCCCCCTGCTCACCTCCATGACCGGGAGGGAGCGGGTGTTGACCACGCGGTGGACGGGATCGGCGTAGGTGCCGTAAGAGGGTCCGTTATACCTGTACCATGAAGCGGGGGGGTCGTCGGCCGTGCCCGCCTCGGAGCTGCTGTAGTTCTGCACGTTGGCGGCGACGGAGGTGGTCAGCCATACCTCCCAGTCCCCCGGCTCTTCGACCTGCGAGAGGTCGGGGCGGGACGCGGAGGCCACGCTCTTGCGCCAGTCCCACTCGATGGTAAGCTCCGAGCCCCGGGCGAGGATCGCCGGGTAACCCAGGGTCGGGTAGATGAGCTGGTTGATCCTCTTGGCGACCTCGGGCAGGGAGCCCGCGGGGTCGAGCACCGGGGCTTGCCCCTGCGCCCGCGAGGTCGCGGGCGCCCAGGCCGCCATCCCTCCCAGCACCAGGGCCAGGGAAAAAAGGATCGCCGCCGATGCCCTGGCGGCGACCTGCACACGGAGCCGTGAAGACCGGCTGGCGCGTGCAGGCGGCTCTATGGATGACACGGTCGGGCTTAAAAGGCTTGTGTTGCGCAAACCGACATCGGCGGGGCCGGAGCCCGCCCTCCCCCAAGGACGCATCCCCCATCCCTCCTTCTCGTCACCGGAATCTCCCTCAAATGCTAGTATAGACCGCGTGTTCGGGGGCCGTAAAGCCGCCGTCTCGGTCGCCTGCATGGAGGCCGTACCGCCTAGATAGGTAGAATATAACAAACGTACAGACCGGGAACGGGTCCCGGCATACACCGACGTCTATCTTTATTCCCTTTTGTGCGTGTAAAATCCTTGCGGGACGCAAAGGAAAGGGCGTCAGGATATATCCGCGGTAACCCATGCCACCGCGCATGGCGCGAAGAGGGAGGTGCGAGATGTCGGTTCGAGGCAGCCAAGCGAGTCTGTCCGAGGTAATGCGGTGCCTGGAAGGTATTCCCTTCCGC
>JACVJD010000103.1 GCA_015711825.1 Candidatus Solincola daggyaiensis | reverse complement strand
CCCTCCGAGGCCGAGAGGGACCGCCTCTCTCGCGAGGCCATGGTCGCCGACCTGGAGAAAAAGATCGCAGAAAGCCCCGCCTCCTTGATCGGCAACACCGGCTACCGACGCTACCTCAAAAGCGGCCAGAGGCCGGAGATAGACTGGGAGAAGGTGAAGAGAGAGGAGAGATACGACGGCAAGTGGGTGCTTGCGACCAACACCGACCTGCCCGCGGATGAGGTGGCCGCCAAGTACAAGGAGCTGTGGCGGGTGGAGAGGATCTTCCGCGAGGCCAAGGACACCCTCTCCACTCGGCCTATTTACCATCAATCCGACTCCTACATCTTGGGCCATGTTTTCGTCTCCTTTCTGGCCCTCCTCATCATGCACGAGCTCAAGACAAGGACGGGGGGCGCCTTCGAGTGGGACCAGATGATGCAGGATCTCGAGGCCCTCTACGAGGTGGAGGTGGCCCAGGACGGGAAGACCTGGCTGCTGCGCAGCCCCTTGCAGGGATGTGCCGGCAAGGTATTCAAGGCCTGCGGGGTCGCGGTGCCGCCATCGGCCAGGGAGGCCGATCCTAATGCCACGGCCCTTTTCCGAGGGTGAAATATGCCCCTTCACCTGGGAGTATGGAATATCAACTGTCCAAGATGAGTTAGGGCAGCAAAAGAAGGAACAGGAACACTATAGTTGACACGTGTAAACTATATAATCTATTCTGGAATAATGAAATACAAAGATGCTTTAGACGACATACTGGGGAACAAACTCAAGCTGCGTATACTCCGCCTGTTCTGTACGAGTGGGGGCGAATATACCGGTAGGGAGATAGCCAAGCTTGCAGGCTATTCTCAAACCTATACAATAAAGGCTCTTGGTGATCTCGAGGCAAACGGATTGCTGTATAGAAGGGATGTGGCAAGGGCTCACCTTTACTCCTTGAACGAGGAACACATGCTGGTGAATGAGTTCAAAAAGCTTTTCGATCTAGAGCGTAATGCGCTTGCCAGGGTGGCCAAGGGCTTCAAGGAGGAGCTGGGAGACAGCTTAGAGGGCATTATCATCTTCGGGAGTGTGGCCAGGGGGGAGGAGAGGCCCGACAGCGATATCGACATGATCCTCATCCTAAAAGATGGTTCCAAGCCAAGTGTGGAGAGCAAGATATCAGCCGTATCCAATACCGCTGCCGTGGCTTCTGGAAGCCCCGTATCGCCATTCTTGGCCACCGAGACAGAACTTGGAAAGTTACAGGCGAAAAAGGATAAGAGGGGAATGTGGGCCGAGGTATTCGGCGAAGAACCGGTGATCTTTATAGATTTTGACCGCGGGAACCCGCGCTTGAAGCATGTCGAGGCGGGAAAGTACCTGCCGCGATACAAGAATAAGCACCAACCCCCTTCGACCCGGAAGTAATACATGCTTTCAAGGCCGCTCTTTTTAGGATGAGAGCGCCGATGCCTCGAAGCTGGGACTGAAGAGGAGAGAACAAGTTGAGAACCAGGCATGTTGATAGAGACGAGATCCCTCAGTATTTCAGGAAAGCTTTGCAATTCTCGAGGTCCATGCATGCCTCTTTTTCGGAGGGCGATTGGGACGCGACAGGGCTTGCTGCCATACATATGGCGATATCTGCAAACGATGCATTGACCGGGCTCGTGGCGGGGGTTAGATCGGCAGGACCGAAACATGATGATGCGGTGGATCTGTTCCAAAGGCATTTTTCTGATGAGGAATCGCAAGGGGTGGCCGAAGATCTGCGTTGGCTTATCAGGAAGAAGAGCGTGGTGGAGTATGAGTCAAGGGCTCTTACGGAAGAAGAAGCAACCGAAGCGGTGGAGCGGGCGGATCGATTGCTGGAATTCGCGAGGGTTAGGTTGCCAGGCGAGTACCAGAAGTAATCGTGCCTTGCCAATCGTGTCCTGCCAATGCTGTTTGTCCTAACGGCCTGTCAAGGCAGGTGAAGGCCCAGCCCCTCGAGGCGTGTGTCTATTCTGGCGAAAATGGACACCGAGGATTGGTGAAAGTGGACACCTTGCATAATTCTCAGTGTCCAGCTTGGTTGATAATCGGTGTCCAGACTAGATAATTCCACTCACTTGTCGTAGCAATCGGTCAACTCGCGGCCATATCGAGCCAGTATTTTGGCCACTCGTTGTGAGCTATGCACCTCCCACACGCGCTACTTCCTCGACTTCCTGGAGGCCTTGGGGAAGAGGCGTTCCGACTTCTTGTTCCGCCAGTCCTCCTCCGCCTCGCGGACAATGGCCTCAAGGGTTATCTTACGAAGCACGACCTCCCCATCCCTCGCTTCGACCGTCATGCGGTCGCCTTCCTCGAGGCCGAGCTCGGTACGGATATTCTTAGGGATGACCACCTGTCCTTTGCTGGACATCTTGGTGAGTTCGATCTGGCGTGCCACCTTCACCATCTCCTCTAAGTAAGATAAAAAAACTATCTTACATTATGCGCAAGCACGGCCTCGGGATTTTAAAACCATTGGCCGGCGACGGCCCGCGGGCCCTAATCCCGCCACCTCCGCCGCACGTCCATGTATTGTAAGCTGGTAATATATCGTCTGAGGAAATGTTGAAGAACGAAAAGCTCGCAGCAAGGGATTATGTGCCAGAATATACCTATCCTTCGACCTATTAAGGCGGCCATAGTCGTCGGTTAGAATTGATGCAATGGAAGGAAGGCCGCCGAATAGCGATTGGCTATGATTTCACAGGACAGATACAAGTGGGAGTTTCGTGCCAGGTTCCGGAGAAACGCCTTCGGGTGGCGCTCCCAGCCGGCCATCACCAGGATCAGGGAAGCGGTATCTGAGATCAAGAGGGTCAGACGCCGCGATCCCACGCTGGCAGGAGAGGGCGCCGTGCTCTTCCTGGAGAGGTTGTCGCCGGCCATCATGAACGTCGACGGCTCGTCCGGCGCCATCGGTAACGCCGTCAACAAGGCCATCGAAGAGCTGGTGCCTGTCATCTCCGGCGCTCCCGTTGACGATGCAACCAGGGACGCCTGGCTCGAGCGGCTCTGGACTGCCATCCAGGAAGACCAGATGCCGTACATCGAATCCCTCGCCGATTACTGGGGGGACCTGTGCGTTACCGGAGAACGCGCCTCACGATGGGCGGACAGATACCTCGAGGATCTGAGGATGATAATGAGAATAGAGGCGGAAAGGGGATCCGGGTTCTTCCACTACCAAGGAACGACGGCCTGCTTCAGCGCCCTGCTCAAAGCCGGGAGAAACGAGGAGATACTCGAGCTTATCGACAGGGGCCCAAAGAGCTTCCGGTACTATCGCATGTGGGGGGCAAGAGCCCTCCTGGCCATGGGGAAGAAGGCTCATGCCCTGCGCTACGCGGAGGAATCGCGTGACGGATATGCCGGCTCAACCCATATCTCCAGGCAATGCCAGGAGATCCTCCTGTCGAGCGGCCTTTACGAGGAAGCATATGATCGCTACGCGCTGGAGGCCAACTGGAAAACGACTTATCTCGCCACCTTCCGGGAGGTGGTGAGAAAGTTCCCCCACATCGACAAGGCGCGGATACTCGAGGACCTCGTAGCCTCAACTCCCGGGAACGAGGGCAAGTGGTTCGCCGCGGCGAAATGGGCGGGGCTTTACGATCGGGCCATCGAGCTGGCCAATACCAGCCCCTGCGACCCGAAGACCCTCACCAGAGCGGCGAGGGATATGGCGCAGACCCAACCGCGCTTCGCCGTCGAGGCGGGCATAGCGGCCATACATTGGCTGGTGGAGGGTTACGGGTACGAAATAACGGGCATCGACGTAATCAGCGCCTTCGATTACGCGATGCAAGCCGCCGACAACGCGGGGTGCGGGGAAGAGGCATTGATGCGCATCCGCGAGATCGTCGCCAGGGAAAAATCGGCGGATCGTTTCGTTACCAAGCATCTGGGCCGCAAACTCGGCCTGGAATAGGTTTCGAAGCTTGACCTGCAAGAAGTGCAAACATATAAATTAACATAATCCTTAAAGCTTAAATAACGAAAGTTAGTGCAACCAAAAGTGCGTAAATCCATTTTTTGCCTTGACTACCCCATACCAGAGAACCTCACGTGGTAGAATTCACCTCCTTCGCTTTACAAATGAGATCCTCGAGCAGCAGATCGATGTCCATGTAGCGTTTCTTTTCCCGGCGCTTCTCCTCGGTCCATTTGAGCCTGGCAGCGGCGAGCATGAGACAGGAGTTGAGGTCGGGGAAGGCCCCCACCACCCGGGTACGCCTGCGCACCTCCCGGAAGAGCCTCTCCAAGGGGTTGTTGGAGCGGATATGGCGCCAGTGCTTGCGCATCCCCGCGATAAGAACAGTCCCCATGCAAAACGTGCGAGACAGCTGATCAGGAGGTATGTCAAGGAGGTGGATGAACAAGGCCTGATAATGATCAACGAGGACAGCCTCGCTAGAAGCCAAGAGGAGCGGGCCTACGATAGAAAGAAACAACGATTGTTGGAGATGAAGAACCTGCTCTACCACCCCTGGTGAAAGGAGCCGATGATGGCGCTGGACGATTTCGACAAAGAGAAGTTGGCGGAGATATACAAGCGCGGCAGGAGAACAGTGAACCGGCTCGCCGGCAATGATCCCGGTCTTAAACACCGGCCTTCCCGGCATCAAACCCATCGTGCACATCCTGAGGATATTCCACCGCATCGGTCTTGTTGACAGCGACAAGGACGAAGACGGCGTCCTCGATGCGCCGCGCCGCCTCCTGCGCGCCTTCTTCAGAAGAGAGGTCCGCGGGAAGTATCTAGGTCCCGATGCAGTATTCCCTCTCCAGCTCTTCCAGCGGGCCGTGCCGGCGCGCCGTCAGCACCAGGTCGTAACCCCGTCGGGCCAGGATGCGCTAGAAGGCCTCCCCGATGCCCGAGGACGCCCCGGTCACCAGCGCCGTCCCCCTATCCTCCATCTCCGCTCCCCCTCACTCGGCGCCCAGCGAGGTCCAGATGACGCCGCGGACCGGCTGCCCCTTGACCATCTCATGACCAACCGCCACCAGCCCTCCCGGAAAGGAGGCCACGCCCGCCGCGGCTTCGCTCGACCGGGACTCCTCGTCGACGTGCGGCAGCAGCGCCCGGCTCCAGGACCGTCCGTCCTGGGAGGTCCACGCGGCGGCGCTGGAATAGGCGATGAGCGGCTGGTTCGGGACGGTCTCCCGCAGGTGCGCGGTGCCTGCGGCCACCATCCCGGAAGCCCAGGGGGCGACGGCGTAAATCTCGGCGTCGGTCACCAGTGACCCGTCGACGGCGGCCCTGGCCCACTCCGTCCCGTCCGCGGAGGTCCAGATGACCCCTGTGACGGTGGTAACCCCGGCGGCGTAACTCCCCACCCGGCCCACCGCCACCAGCCCCGGCCCGCCGGGGGCCAGGCCGAAAGGCCGCGCGTCCTCCGCGAGGACGCCGGGGGAGGCGGCCCAGGCGGAGGCGTCGGGGGTGCCCGTCCAGGCCCGTGCGTCGCTCAGCTTCCGGCCCACCGCCACCAGCCCCGGGCCCCCGGCAGCCAGGGCCTCGACGTTCTCCAGGCCGAACAGCTCGACGTACTCGAGGGGTACCAGGCTCCAGTCCTCTCCGTCCGGCGAGGTCCACAGGGAGGGCCCGGGCATCCAGCCCATGCCGCCGTGCATGTGGGTATCCGATGATATGGAGGCCACGTAACCGCTGCCCGTGTGAATGACGTCCACGAAGAAGTCCGCCGCGAAATCGAAGGGCCGGCGCCCGGAAGCGGTGTTCATCTCCAGGGTGACGCCCTCGAAGGCGGGCACGCCCCGCACCTCGCTCCAGCTAAGGCCGTCGGCCGACTTGAAGATATGCAGGCCGCAGACGGCCAGCAACCCGGCGGGGCCGGAGACGACGCGCGGCTCCGCCGTGCCGTATTCGTCCCACAGCGCCTCCCTGCCGTACTCCTTCTCCAGGCGGCGCGAGGCCCCTCCGGTGAAGGCCTCGTCTCCCAGGCGGGTCCAGGCCGCCCCGTCCTCCGAGGTCCAGACCTCCAGGGTGCAGGGGAAGTCGTTCGGTTCCACGGGATCCCGGTCGGCGGGATCGTAGGGGAGGCTGTAGCCCACCGCCACCAGCCCCGGGCCCCCGGCGCAGACGTCGGTCACCATCACGCTCTTCCCGGGTGAGGAGAAGAGCGCCCCGCCGCCGTCCGCCACCCTCGACCAGTCCACGCCCACCTGCACGGCCGGCCCCGAGGGACCGGCAGCCCGGCTGCCGCAACCCCCCAGGGAGGCGCCGCCCGCCAGCAGGCACCAACAGGCCAGGACCAGTACCGGCAACCGCAACCTCTCCATCGTGACCTCCTAAAATATTCTCTGCTCCAGGAAAGTAACGTCAAATCCGTCTTTCAGCTGCACAACCAGCCCATTGTAGCCGTCACAGTTTCCTCGAGAGGATATCTTGCGTCGAACTCCGACTCTCGCTGGTCATAATCATAGCACCGCTGGCATATCTGATACTGACCACGAGGATAGGTGCGGTTAATAGAGGCATTATCCCGTGTACCATACCAGATACACCTATCCATGAGATATGCCTCGGTGAGGTCCAGCGACAGCAAGGATGCCGGCCAGAACGGCCAGGATTATGATTCGTTCCATGTCCTGGGAAACAGCCTCGCGTTCTGCGTGTGCGACGGCGTGAGCCAGTCCTATTACGGCGAGCTGGCTTCGAGATGTCTCGGGGAGCGTTTGCTGAGCTGGCTCAGCGAAAAAATGCCCTACTCCTTGGACGAAGCGGCTCTCTTGTCCCAGCTGAGACAATTCATCAACGATTTAGTCCACGTAGCCTCGCGTGAAATACGAAACCACCCCGTACCGAAGGATGTACCGGGACTCCTCGCGGAAGTCCTCGAGGAAAAGCGGGAGAAGGGCAGCGAGACCACTTTCGCGTGCGGGCTGGTCGCGCTGCCGGATGAATGGTTCCCCTGTGGAAGGGTGGTATTGGCTTGGCTGGGAAATTGCAGGCTGAGGTGCGGGGAGGGATCGACATGGGGATGCCATCTCTTGGAAGAACCGGACGAGAACAAAGGAAGGTGGAGCACGAAAAAAGGCCTTGTATCGGGGGAATTGGCGCTACGGGCGTTTCCGGTAGTGCGGGAAGCCGAGCACAGCGTATGCCGCATCCTGGTATATACCGACGGGCTGGCCTCACTGGACGGGATCGAGGACGTGCCCAGCGATGAAGAGTTAGGCCAACTGATCTCGAAAGCGGTGGGGTCGAGCTACAGCGACGACTGCTCGCTGCTGGAGATCGCATTGCCGGTGCTAAGCGGGTACTTCCCGTAAACCTCCGTCGCCTCGAGCATCCAGCGCAGTCGCTCCACGGAGATGCCCGGGTGGGTGTTGGTGGGGGCGATGATATAACCTCCGCCCTTGCCCGCCGCGGCTATCGACTGCCTGACCGCCTCGAAGACCTCCTCACGGTCCGCATCCACCAGCACGTGGGTCACGTCGATGTTGCCCAGCAGGCAAAGGCGGTCGCCCACCATGCGCTTGACCTCGGCCAGCTCTATGCCCGCCGTGGGCTCGAGGGCGTGCACGCCGTCGAAGCCGCAGTCGGCGAACCAGTCCAGCAGCTGGTAAACGTTGCCGCAGGAGTGGATGACTATCTTCATCCCCAGCGCGTGCGCGGTCTCGGTTAGGCGCCGCAGGCCGTCCCCGTAGAGGGACTCGAACTGCTTCGGGCTGATCATGGGGCCGGAGCGGTAGGCCATATCGTCCGCGTAGATGACGCCGGGCACGCCGGCGTCGGCCGCCGCCTCCAGCATCAGGCAGTAGAGGTCGGTGTAGAAGCGGATGATCCTTGCGACGAAGGCTCGTTCCTTGCGCGCCGCGACCACGAATTCCTTGAAACCGATCGCGCCCCATGTGTATCCGAAGATGCCGTCCATGAAGGTGAAGAAGATGAAGATCCTGTCCCCGAAGGCCTTCTGCAGCCGCGTGAAGAACCTGTGGTTCTGCTCCGGAAGGCGCAGGAGGTCTCGCTTGGGCCAGGCGCGCCAGTCGTCCGCGCTCTTAATGCGGCCTCCCGTGTACATAGGGGTGCCGAGGTTCCCCTTGCCGTCGAAAACGACGCGGTACTCCTTCCCGCCTATGTCGTACATATTCTTGGAGTCGTCGTACCTCCAGACCGGGGGGTAGGTGACCCAAGCCGAGTCGTAGCCCAGCTTGACGGCGGCCGCCGTGCGGTCGTAGGTGAGGGCGTCCATGGACTTCTCGACGAAGAAGGGCGTGAGCGGGCCGGGGGCGAGGCGGTCGAGGGCCTTCGCGGCGTAGCGGTTCTCGAAGAGCCGGCCGAGCGGCAGCGGGCGCTTGCCGAGGATGTCGTAGATGTTCGCGTACTCGAAGGTCATGTCCATGGTGGGGACACGGTCCGGCTCCCGGCGCTCCAGCGCGGCCATCACCCTTTCGTGCGCTGCGGCCATCTCCACTCCTTCCTTATCGTTCCAGCCTTACTATGTTGTCCACGCGGTCGCAAAGCTCCGCGGGTATCATTATAATGAGCCTGTCGCGATCCCGGCGCAATGCGAGGCGCGTGTCCTGCGGCTCGAGCGAGGCGGAGCGGACGCCTTTCCACATTAACACAAAGAGATTCCTTCATGCGGCGATCGAACACATGGCGGTGTTAAAGTGCCTGGGTGACAATCTATCACATCTCCGCGCCAAGGTAGAAGCCTGCCCGTGGCGGTGACGCAGTCCCCCCGCCATGGGCTTTACCTCGCCCAGCCTGGATTCCGCCTCCCTCTCTCACCGTTTCCTTGTCGCTTCCAGCATCCGGCAGCTTCCCGCCTCTCCGTGCCAAGGTAGAAGCCTGTCCGTGGCGGTGACGCAGTCCCCTCACCATGGACCTTACCTCGCCCGGCTTGGGTTTGCCCTCTTTCTCTTTCGATGACCCCCTGTTGTTACCAGCATCCGGCAGCTTCCCGCCTCCTTGGACGTGAAATCGTCCTTATTCGGTGTGCAAGGGAACCGGGTGCACTCTAAAGAAAAAAAGTCTATATAATAGAGCATCGGCCGAAACCCCTAAGTCCGGCATAAACAAAGGATGTTGAGGAGCCAAGCCCCCTATCTTTCCTACGAATGCCACATTCACTCATGCCGTTTTCATACTCCTTGCACCATGATACAGCCACGGAGAATGTACCACCACTAGCCCAAAACCCGCATGAATACATGACAATAATCCAAGCAATACAA
>JACVJD010000102.1 GCA_015711825.1 Candidatus Solincola daggyaiensis | reverse complement strand
CGGACAAGAATGGGGACATATGGTTCGAGAACGTGCGCGTGCCCAAGTCCTACCGCGCCCACGGCCCTGGCCTCGACCTCATGTACTTCAAGGAGGTCATCTCCTTCGGGAACATGGGCTCCATCTCCTTCGTGGGCGGGGTGATGCTCAACGTCTTCGAGCGCCTCTACGAGTTCGTGAGCGCCGAGACCTACAAGGGCCAGCCCCTCAAGGAGCACGACGCGGTGGCGGGAGTGCTGGCCGACTTCGTGCGCGACACCGAGATCGTGCGCATGTGCGGGTACCAGTACGCGCGCATGCTCGACCGCCCCGACCTCTACGGCCCGCGCTGGAGCGACGAGATGGTGGCCAAGGGGCGCGCCATCAAGTACTGGGCATGTGACCAGGGCATGGCGGACGTCGGCAAGGCCATGAACCTCTTGAGCTCCTACGGCGCGGACCGCGACTGGGACATCGAGAAGCACTGGCGCGACCTCAAGATCGTGCAGCTGTGGATGGGCGGAAAGCAGCTCTGCCAGGCCGAGGTGGCGCGCTGGTTCTTCGACCTGGAGACGGTCTAGGGGAGGCAGGTGGGGATCATGCAGGGGATGACGACGGAAAAGCACGGGGCGGCGGAACGCCTGCTGCGCGAGCTCATCCGCAGTCCCAAGTTCAAGGCCTCGCTGAGGGTGCTCACCGCCAACATAGACCCCGCCACGGCGTCCGGGCTGGCGAGGACCCTGCTGTGGGAGGACGCGGAGACCTTTATGGGAACGGTCTCCCTCCTGCCCGCGCTGGTCAATTTCCAGGTGGCGCTGGCCAAGGGCATAGCGGAGCGGCTCAATTCCCTGCCGCCGGATATCCTGGCGGCCTTCCTCATGCAGCTGGTGGAGAAGGTGGACTTCGCGGCGGCGGAGGAGGCGGTGGCGGAGTTCAAGACGGTGCTGGACAAGCTGGCCCCGGTGCTGGACAAGATCAGGGAATCGTCCTCCGGCGTGCTGGCGCGGGCGCGGGAGTGAGGTGGTAAGGATGGCGGAAAAGGCGAACCTGGAGGACCTGGTGAGGGAGGCCCGGGAGGCGGCGCGCGCCGCGGGCGATGACGGCGAGGGCACGGGCACGGGCTACAGCGCCCTCCCGGGGCTGGTGAGAGAGCTCCTCCGCACCCCGGGCTTCAAGGAGCTGCTACTCATCCACCTGCGCGACGTCAACCCCGAAAACGCCGCGGAGCTGGTGCGGGCCTTCCTGTGGGAGGACGTGGCCTTCTCCATGAGCGTGCTGGGGGCCTCGCCGTCGCTGGTCAACTGGGTGGTGGAGCTGCTGCTGGAGCTGGGCAAACAGCTCAACAACTTCACCCTGGACATCCTGAGGGATTTCATCGCCCGCATGGGCAAGGACTTGGACACCGAGAGGCTGAAGGAGCTACCCTCCGCCTACGCGCCCCTGGTGAACCAGCTTTTACTGGAGGACCGCGAGGCCCTCGACGCCCTCATCGCCGGCATCGGCGCGGTGGCGGAGCGCATGATGCAGGCCGGGGAGCGCACCTGGCGCAAGATCTGGAACACCGCGGACTTCGGCAAGATACGCGTGGGCCTCACCGCCCACCTCGAGGAACGCCGCGCGGAGCTGGAAGGGGAGCCGGGCATCCTCAACCCCGTGGCTGTCTCCAACCTCCTGGGGGTGGTGCCGCCCCTGGCCAATTACCTGCTGCGGGTGATCACGCGCACCCTGCAGTCCCTCAACCTGCCGGCCGAGATCCTCGCCAACGCCGTTTTCCAGCTCCTGGAAGATATGGACATGGCGGAGATGGGCGGGCTGGTTAACGCCCTCGCCGGCCTGGTCACCGCCCTGCACCGGGGCAACCTGGTGCTGGGGCGCGACGAGCCCCGCTTCAAGGCGGTGCTGGAGCGCGTCAGCCGCGAGCTGGTGGACAACGTGGACGGGGAGGCCTTGCGCGAGATGCTGGTGGCCCTCAAGGAGGACGGGGCGGTGATCGGGCAGGTGCTCTCCGGGTATGTCTATGCCACCCCCGAGAGCACCGCCCGGACGGCGCGGGCCCTCTACCTGGCGGTGGGGGCGTTGTTGCGCTCCGCCGCGGAGCAGATGCGGCGCTTCTCGGACCTCCCCCCCGAGGCGGTGGCGGCCATGGACGCGTATTTCGAGGAGGCGGTGGACCCGCGCGACCTGGCGCGCGTCCTCAATTACAACGCCGTGCTGCTGAACAAGGCCTTCGACGCCCGCCCCGACCTGCTGGGGAGCTTCCTGGGGAAGCTGCTGGCGGGACTGGACACCGAGGCCCTGGCGGAGGCGGGGAAGAAAATGGCCCTGCAGGCGAGGGACGCGGCGCTGGCCGACCCCACCCTCAAGGCGGCGCTGGAGCCGGAGGCGATAGGGGAGAGGATCAACGCGGCGCTGGCGGCCTTCAACGCCTTCGCCTGGCGCAACCCCGGGCTGATGGCGGACAAGGCGGCGCGGGCGCTGGCGGTCGTGAACGTGGACGATTTGGTGCTGGCGGCGTCCGAGGTGGGCGCGGCGGCCTTCGCGGCCCTGCGCAAGCACCCGGAGGTGATAGGCAAGATCGCCAGGCCGCTGCTGGCGAGGGTCGCCAAGCCGGCGGCGATGGGGGCGGGAGCGGTGACGGCGCTTGCGGGCGCGGTGTTGCTCGTCCGCCGCATGCGGAGATAACGCGAGGCCGCGGGGGCGGAAAAGGGATTCCGCGGTCAGGAGACGGGGAATGGGAGCGTGAAGGACATGGGAGGAAAAGGAAACCGTTCCGACACGGCACGGCATCGCCGTGCGGGCGGGTCTGGGCGGTTGGCCCCATGTCGCGAGGATAGGGGGTTGAGATGAGGACCTTGCAGAGCCAATCGACGGACATCTATACCGATTACGTGCGGGACTGGAAGGAGAAGGGAGGGAAGGTGCTGGGCTACGCCTGCGTGGCCACGCCCGTGGAGCTGATCGAGGCCGCGGGAATCCTGCCCTACCGCATCAAGGCCTTCGGGCATCCCGACACCGAGCTGGGCGACGCCTACCTGGCGCGCTTCAACTGCCGCTTCTGCCGCTCCTGCCTGCAGCTCGGATTGGAGGGCACCTACGATTTCCTGGACGGCCTCATCGAGACCAACGGCTGCGACCACCTGCGCGGCATGTTCGAGAACTGGCAGTACGTAAAGAAATACGAGTTCTTCCACTACCTCAAGGTCCCCCACTTCCTGCGCGAGGACTCCCTGGATTACTTCACCGAGGAGATACAGCTCATGCGCCGGGCGATGGCGGAGCACTTCGGAACGGAGATCAGTGACGACAAACTGCGCGAGGCCGTGGATGCCTACGACGAGGTTTTCGACAGGCTCAAGCGCCTCTACGCCCTGCGGGAGAAGGTGCCCCCCGTGATCTCCGGGGCCGAGGTCATGCGCCTTATCTGCACCGGCTCCTCCATGATGGCCGGGGATTTCTCGGCCCTGCTGGACGAGGTGCTGGCGGAGAAGGAGAAGGCCCAGCCCATCCCCTACAAGGCGCGCCTGATGATCATGGGCAGCGCCACCGACGAGGTGGACCTCATCGAGGACATCGAGTCCGGCGGCGCCCTCATCGCCGCCGACGCCCTGTGCTACGGCTCGCGCTCCTTCTGGAGGAGGGAGGGGGAGAGCGGCGACCCCGCGCGCCTGCTGGCGGAGCGCTACCTGGGCAACCTCTTCTGCCCGCGCATGTTCACCGAGTACGACAAGCGCCGCGACTATATCCTGGACACGGCGAGGCGCGCGGACGTGGACGGCGCCATCATCACCTACAACAAGTTCTGCGACCTGCACGGGGTGGAGGCGGTGTCGCTGCGCATGGACCTGGAGAAGGCGGGCATCCCGGTGCTGGTGCTGGAGAAGGACTACGGCTCCAAGGCGGACACCGGGCGCATCAAGACCCGCGTCCAGGCCTTCCTGGAAAGGCTTGGCAAGTAGCCGGGGGAGAGGATGACGGATACTCCGAGGTGCCTGAGACGAGGGGTTTTCATGAGGGAAAGGCGCGCCGAAGGGTATTTGCCCCGCGCAGATGATCAGGGGGTGGCGAGATGCCGGCACAGGTAGAGATAAGGCCGTACGAGGGGCTGATCAACCGCGTTTACGAGATATTCTCCATCGTGGACAAGCTGCCCGAAAACATGAGCGACGAAGAGGTGGAGGGGATCATGCACGTGCTCCCCGCGGAGCTGGCCAAGACCATGCGCGCCTTCATGGTGCCGCGCGTGCGGAGCGTCAGCCTCAAGTTCCTCGGCCTGGTGAAGAAGTGGCTGGACGGGGCGCACGAGGCCAAGCGCACGGGGAAGAAAGTGCTGCTGGTGCCCTTCAACTTCCCCCCCGAGATCGTGCACTGCTTCGAGAACGCCTGGCCCATCACCAGCGAGGTGCTCTCCACCCTCGGGGTGGTGGCCCTGGAGGGGCAGGGCGAGCGCTACTGGGACTACGCCATGGGGCTGGGGCTGCCGGACTTCGCCTGCTCCGCCAACATGATCGAGGTGGGCTCGGCGCTCACGGAAGCCGATTTCGCCCCCGACGCGGTGATCTCCGACTGCTTCGCGTCCTGCGACATCAACTCCAAGACCCACGAGTTCCTGGCGCGCTACCTGGATATCCCTCTCCTTTTTTTGGAAAAGACCGTCGACAACAGCGAGCGCGGGATCAAGCAGTACTACAAGTATTTCTTCCGCCTTATCGAGGACATGGAGGAGTTCCTGGGGGAGAAGCTGGACGAGGAGCGCATGCGCATGGTGGTGGAGAACGCCAACCGCGCCTCGGAGCTCTACTGGGAGCTGTGGGACCTCCACAAGTTCTCGCCCTGCCCCGTGCCCAACATCTTCTCCCTCAATACCTACGGCGTGCGTTACACCATGTGGGGCACCGAGGAGGCGGTGGAGGTCATGCGGGAGATGGTGGACCTTTGCAAGCAAAGGCTCGCCAAGGGGCTGTACCCCGCCGAGGCGGAGGTGGCGCGCAGCCTCTGGACCTACACCAGTTACTACTTCGACATGGGGGGCCTCTTCAACTGGATGGAGGAGAACGGCATCACCCACCTGGGAGACGGCCTGGACCTCATATTCCCGCAGCCCATAGACACCGCCTCGCGGGAGAGCATGATCACGGGCATGGCGGAGGTGGCGCGCAACATGCCCATGACGCGCCAGATGGGGGCGAGCTCCATGTCCGTGCAGTGGCTGGACGATATAACCTGGGCGTCGCGGGAGCTGGACGCCAACTGCTGCATATACTGCGGGCATCACTCCTGCAAGCAGACCTGGAGCGCGGCCTCGGTGGTGCGCGCGGAGCTCATGAAGCGCTCCAAGATACCCACCCTTATCCTGCAGGGAGACTCGTGGATAAAGCGCATGACCCCCATCACCGTGCTGCAGGAGACCATAGACGAGTTCGTGAAAAACGTGGTGAAGAGGCGCGAGGTTCAAGCCCGCGCCACCGGATGAGGATGGAACAGGGAACAAAGGAAAGAGCGGAGGTCGGAGATGTATTTTGCCGGCATAGACGTCGGGTCGCTCACCGCGCAGGCGGTGGTGATCAACGCCAAGGGGATCGTGGCCTACAAAAGCATGGGCGTCAAGCCGCACCCCGTGCAGTCCGCCAAGGCGGTGGTGGACATGCTGGTGAAGGAGGAGGGAATCGACTGGCGAGAGATCAGCTTTTGCGTCAGCACCGGCTACGGGAGGGAGCAGGTACAGGCCGAGGGGCTCTCCCAGGACAACGTCAGCGAGATAAGCTGTCACGGCATGGGAGCCTCCTGGCTGGTGCCCGAGGTGCGCACGGTCATCGACATCGGCGGCCAGGATGCCAAGGTCATCCGCGTGGGCAAGGGCGGGGAGCTGGTGGATTTCGTCATGAACGACAAGTGCGCCGCCGGCACCGGGAGGTTCCTGGAGGTGCAGGCGCGCACCCTGGGCCTCTCCCTGGACGAGCTGGGCACGGTGTCCTTCCAGGCCGAGCGCACCCTTGAGCTTTCCAGTCGCTGCAGCATCTTCTGCGAGACGGAGGTGCTGCATTACCTGCAGCGCGGGCACAGCAAGGCGGACATCGCGGCGGGGGTCAACCGCGCCATGGCCGAGCGGGTGGCCGCCCTGGTGCGCCGCGTGGGCCTGGAGAAGGAGGTGACCATGAGCGGCGGGGTGGCCAAGAACGCCGCGGTGCGAGCGGAACTGGAGCGCATGCTCAACGTGCGCCTCATAAAGTACGACACCGATTCCCAGATCGTGGGAGCACTGGGAGCGGCTCTCA
The DNA here is from genome assembly GCA_015711825.1 of Candidatus Solincola daggyaiensis. Lineage (GTDB taxonomy): Bacteria > Actinomycetota > Geothermincolia > Geothermincolales > RBG-13-55-18 > Solincola_B > Solincola_B daggyaiensis. Next base: position 3,018 of record JACVJD010000102.1, on the reverse strand, counting down.
TGGCGCGCAAGATGGGAGGCGGATCATGAGATTCCTGGGACTGGACGTGGGCAGTCTATACACCAAGGCGGTGGTGATGGACGGGGACAGGATGGCGGCCTCGCAGGTGATCGAGACCACCGGCAACGTGGCCGAAGAGGTCGAGGCGCTGGTGGACGCGGTGCTCTCCGCCGCGGGCGTATCCCGCGGCGAGCTGGGGGGCATCGGGGTCACGGGTCGCGGGTCGGACCTGGTGGAGATAGGGGACACGCGGCGTGACGACGTGTCGTGCCTGGCCACCGCGGTCAGCCGCCTGGTGCCGGACGTCAACCTGGTCCTCGACGTGGGAGGCCAGAGCGTCACCTCCATCCTCATCGACGGAGACGGCTGCGTGGTGGACTTCATGCGCAACGACAAGTGCGCCTCGGGGTCCGGCAAGTTCCTCACCGTCATGGGGGCGGCCCTGGGATACGGGGTGGAAGAGCTGGACGAGGTGGCGGCGCGCTCGCGCAACAAGGTGCCGGTGAGCTCGCAGTGCGGCGTGTTCGTGGAAAGCGAGCTCATCACCCACGTCAACGACGGCGTGGATCCCGCGGACATCATGGCCGGGATATGCGAGTCGGTGGCCAAGATACTCATCTCCCAGGCCTTGAAGTTCGGTTTCCAGGACGAGTACACCATCACCGGGGGGGTGGCCAGGCTGCGCTCGGTGCTGGACCCGGCGAAGGAGAAGATACGCGGCGAATACCGTGATTTCCCATATGATCCCCAGCTGGCCTGCGCCATAGGGGCCGCCTTCCTCGCCGAGGAGGAGTGAGGAGGAGCAGCAGATGGAGTGGACGCGGGTGTTCGTCATAAGGATTGCCTTCCTCGCCGAGGAGGAGTGACGGCCCGGGGCCGCGGCCCCGGGAGACGTCGCCGGGTACGCGAGCGCGGCCGGCGCCAGGGTCCATGGCCCATAGCCTTTGGCGATTATGGGCGCGGGAGGAGGAGAATCCGGTCGTGGAATCCGGTCGTAGAAGAGCAGCTTGTCTCGCAAAGGCGAGGCTTTACGCAGGAGGAGGAAGATAATGGCGGGAAGAGAGGTCAAGGAATACGAGGCGCTGGTCAACCGGGTGGCGGGCATCTTCGGGTTGCTGAAATATTTCCCTGACGATATGAGCGACGAGGAGGTGGAGGGGGTCCTTCACATCCTGCCGGCGGACATGGCCACCACCATCGGGGCGGTGATGGCGCCGCGCATCCGCCGCGTGAGCATCGCCTTTCTCAAGGGCTTCCAGCAGTGGCTGGACGGGGCGCTCACCGCCAAGGCGCAGGGGAAGAAGATCATCCTGGTTCCCTTCAACTTCCCCCCCGAGTTCGTTTACTGCTTCAAGAACGCCCACCCCCTCACCAGCGAGGTGCTCACCGTAGCCGGGGTGGCCTCCCTGGAGGGCCAGGGTGAGAGGTACTGGGACTTCGCCATGGGGCTGGGCCTGCCGGACTACCTCTGCTCCGCCAACACCATCGAGCTGGGGTCGGCCCTGACCCAGGCCGACTTCGAGCCCGACGCGGTCATCTCCGCCGCCCCGGGGAGCTGCGACGCCAACTCCAAGATCCACGAGTTCGTGGCGCGTTACCTGGGAGTGCCGCAGTTCCTCCTGGACAAACCGGTGGACGACTCCCCGCGGGGGCGCCGCGCCTACCGCACCTATTTCCGCTCGCTGGTCAGGGAGGTGGAGGAGTTCCTGGGAGAGGAGCTCGACGAGGACCGCATGCGCGAGGTGCTCACCCTGGCCAACGAGGCCACGCGCCTGTATTACGACCTCTGGGAGCTGCGCAAGGTGCGCCCCAACCCCTGCCCCAACATCTTCACCCTCTACGCCTACGGCATTCGCTACACCCTGTGGGGGACGGAGGCGGCCACGCGGGTTCTTCGGCTGATGCTGGAGACGGTGAAGGAGCGCCTGTCCAAGGGCATGTACCCCAGCCGGGAGGAGGTCGCCCGCTGTTTCTGGATCTACACCTATTACTACTGGGACTGGTACGGCTTCTTCAACCGCATGGAGGAGAGGGGGATAACCGTGCTGGGAGATCTGCTGGGTTCCTTTTTCTTCCAGCCGGTGGACACTTCCACCAAGGAGAGCATGATCGACGGGCTGGCGGACACCTGCTGGGACTACGCCATGACGCGCCAGGTGGGAGCGGAGTCCATGTCCGCGCAGTGGCTGGAGGACATATCTTACTGGACCTCGCAGCTCGACGCCGACGCCTGCGTTTACTGCGGGCATCACTCCTGCAAGCAGACCTGGAGCGTCTTCTCCCTGGTGCGGGGGGAGATCATGAAGCGCGCCAAGCTGCCCACCCTCATGCTGCAGGGCGACTCCTGGATCCGGCGCATGACCCCCATGAGCGCGCTGGACGAGCAGATCGACGAGTTCGTGGCCACGGTGCTCAAGCGCAAGCGCACCACCCTCGCCCGCCAGGTCGGCTAACCCCAGACATTGGGGTCACGCCTCATTCCATGTCTGAGCAAGTCAGACATGGGGGTCACGCCTCGTTTTGTGTCCGGACGAGGACGCCAAGGACGCTCGCGGCGGGAATGGGTTATGGGCGGGGGTATGGCGTTATGCAGACATGGGGGTCACGCCTCGTTTTGTGTCCGGACGAGGACGCCAAGGACGCTCGCGGCGGGAATGGGTTATGGGCGGGGGTATGGCGTTAAGGTTGCGTTTATGACCGATCCCTGGAGCCGGTGTCCGTCCTGCCTCAGGTGGCGGGCCGCGATCCCTTACTTAAAAAGATCTTGACCGCGGCGGTGCGGGAATTAACGCCCAATTTGCGGAAGATGCTGGAGACGGCCTTCTCTACCGTCTTCGCGGAGATGAAGAGCCGGCCTCCGATCTCCTTGTTGCTCATCCCCTCGCTCATCAGCTCCAGCACCTCGTATTCCCGGGAGGTGAGGGCATCCAGGGCAGAAGGTTCCGCCTGCCCGCGCCCATCCTCTTTGAAGGAGGACACGATGAGGTCGAGGACCTGGGGGCTGAACACTTTCTCGCC
>JACVJD010000101.1 GCA_015711825.1 Candidatus Solincola daggyaiensis | reverse complement strand
CCCCCGGCGGAAAAATCCTCAAGCGCGACCTGCGCGATAGGTTGAGCAAGAGGGAGTAGCTTTTCCTGTTGATGTTTTTAGGGGGGGCCGAATAATCCCGGCCCCCGCCTCTAATGGTAAAAAATGTTATACAGCCTCGAGGCCTGTTGCTCCCCTTCTGCTTGTCCATGAGGCCTTTGATGATGTAACCGGCAGGACCCGGCCTCGATGCCGGACACGTGCCCTCGGGGCCGATGGCGAGCCCAGGCCCTGGGATATTTGGGGCTCCCCGAGAGGTTCGTCGGAAGGCTTCGCCGGAAGGCCCAGTCCCTTGTGATATTTGGAGCACCCAAGCCTCGGCCCTTAGTCCGGGCCTGACCCCCGGGACAAGCGCGTCTCGGTCCCGAGTCCGGGCCTGACCCCGGGACATGTGCTATAATTTATGGCTGAAGCGGGCGGGTCTAGCTCAGTCGGTAGAGCGCAAGCTTCCCAAGCTTGAGGCCGCGGGTTCGATCCCCGTGACCCGCTCCAGCCGAGCAAAGCCGGAGGCGTAAGCCTCCGGCTTGTTGATGTCCCGCCGTACTCGGACAGGTGTGTTATCCTGGGCGGTCAGAGAATATAATATCGCTATATTCCGATCCTTACCGCAGGTATCTTTGGAGGAAAGATGCCTCTCTTCGAAGGCTATGTCGAATACAAGCGGAGGGAGTTCTGCCGGGACGTGAAATGCCCGGTGCAGATGGAGTTGAACGAGCTCGAGGAGGGATCGGCGGAATACGAGGAGAAGAGGCTCGTCTGCAGGGAGAGTTGCAGGTTCACGGCCTACGAGTTTCACCACTGGCTGATGGACAAGGGGTATATCATCGTCCGTCCCGAATAGCGGCTTGACCAGCGCGTGAAGGTCGCGCATGGGGGCAGGCCGGCCAGGGGTATCCTTGAAAGCTATCGATGACGTCAAGGAGGTCTTGAGATGCCGGACGCAGAAGGGATGCTTGAGGCGCGAGACTTAAGCGAAATGGGCGCCGCGCTAACCGTTGCCGCGGGAGGCAAGCGCATAAAGGGATGCGAGCACCTGGACTGGGGGATGAGGAATCGCCTCTCGCGGCTGATCCAGGATGACGGGCATTGCTTCTTCATGCCCATCGACCACGGCTATTTCCAGGGGCCGACGCGCTGCCTGGAGCGTCCGGGCGAGACGGTCTGCGACCTTCTCGACTACTGCGACGCCCTCTTCGTGACCCGCGGGGTGCTCCGGAGCTGCATGGACCCGGACAGAAACATCCCCATCATCCTCCGCGTATCGGGAGGCACCAGCGTGGTGGGCAAGGACCTGGCGGACGAGATCCTCACCACCTCCATCGACGACATCATCAGGCTGAACGTGTGCGCGGTGGGGGTGTCCGTGTTCATCGGCACCGAGTATGAAAAGCAGACCTTGGGAAACCTCAGCGCCCTGGTCAACGCATGCGAGAAATACGGCATACCGGTGATGGCGGTGACCGCGGTGGGCAAGGAGCTGGAAAAGCGCGACGCCCGCTACCTCAGCCTCTGCTGCCGCATCGCGGCCGAGCTCGGCGCGAAGGTGGTCAAGACCTACTGGTGCGAGGACTTCGAGAAGGTCACCAACGGCTGCCCGGTGCCGGTGGTGATGGCGGGGGGGCCGAAATGCGAGAGCGAGCTCGAGGTCTTCGAGTTCGTCTATGACGGCATGCAGAGAGGCGCCATCGGCGTGAACCTGGGAAGGAACGTGTGGCAGAACCCGGCTCCCGTGGCCATGGCCAAGGCCCTGCAGGCGGTCATCCATGCGGGGGCCACGCCGCGGGAGGCGGCCGAGATCTACCGGGACGCGAGCGGGTGCTGAGGAGGGGTGGCCGGGCCTTGCGGGTAGCGAAGTACTACAACAACCGCGATATCAGGATCGAGGAGATGCCGGTCCCGGAGATCGGGCCGCGGGAGATGCTGGTGAAGGTCATGGCCAGCGGCATCTGCGGAAGCGATGTCATGGAATGGTACCGCATCAAGAAGGCGCCCCTGGTGCTGGGACACGAGATCGCCGGGGAGATCGTGCGGACGGGCGAGGAGGTCGGCGGCTACCGGGCGGGACAGAGGGTGTTCGTCTCGCACCACATACCCTGCAACACCTGCCGCTACTGCCTGAACGGGAACCATACGGCGTGCGAGACGCTGCACACCACCAATTTCTTCCCCGGAGGGTTCGCCGAGTACCTCCGCGTGCCGGAGCTCAACGTGGACCGCGGCGTCTTCCCCCTCCCCGACGGCATGACCTACGACCAGGCCACCTTTATCGAGCCGCTCGCCTGCGTGGTGCGCGGCCAGCGGGTGGCGCGGTTCGAGGCGGGCCAGAGCGTGCTCGTCTTGGGCAGCGGGATATCCGGGCTGCTGCACATAGCCCTGGCGAAGGCCCTGGGGGCGGGGCGCATAATCGCCACCGACATCAGCCGCTACCGCATGGAGGCGGCGGAACGCTTCGGGGCGGACGCGGCGTTGTCCGCGCACGAGGACGTGCCCGCGCGGGTCAGGGAATTGAACGGCGGGCGGCCGGCCGACCTGGCCATCGTGTGCGCTGGCGAGCTCTCCGCTTTCGAGCAGGGCCTGGCGTCCCTCGATCGTGGAGGCACGCTGCTCTGTTTCGCGCCCACCAGGCCCGGCGTGTCCTTGGCGGTGCCGATAAACGACCTCTGGCGCAACGGCATCACCGTGCTGCCGTCATACGGCGGGAGCCCCAGGGACATCCTCATCGCCATGGAGCTCATCAGGGCGCGGCGGGTGCCGGTGGAGGAGATGATCACCCACCGCCTCCCCCTGGAACAGGCCGGCGAGGGGTTCAGGCTGGTGGCGGAGGCCTCGGAGTCGATCAAGGTGGTGCTCCTGCCGCACGTCTAATGAACGATGCGCCGCCATGAGCGCCGAGCCCGGCCTTTGTGTCCTGCAGATCGCCCGTTTTCACGGCCGGACCTGACTTTGATCGGACCTCCGTGACCCGCTCCGGAAACGCGGACCTGGGGGGTATCCGCCCCCGGCCTTATCGCGCTCCGTCTCGCCTGCTCTCAGGCTTGAGCTGCTCGCCGCCCGCGCTCATACCGGCTCAGGTACCGGCTCCCCCGCTCCTGCTCCTGGGGAAGATACACCTCCGGCTCGCCGCTGCCGTCCGGCGGCGTCTCCTCGGCCGGCTCAGTCTCCTTGTACAGCTCGCTCCAGGGGTGTAGCCGGCGGGGTTTCCCGGCACCCACTCCGGCGGCACACGGTAGGCACGGTACGCCTTGCCGAGGAACTGCATGCCCGCTCCCTCGACGTACTCCCACACCTTCTCACCCGCGGGGGTCACCTCGAAGATGCGGCCCACCGAGCCCTCGTCGATCAAGGTGTTGCCGTTGGGGAGCCTCTGCATGCCGCTGATGTGGAAGCTGAAGAAGTTTGGGGCCTCGTACTTCCACACCAGATCGAGGGTGACGGGGTCGAACTCCGGGATGCGGGAGCTGAACCTGACGAAGTAGGAATAGCCGACGGGCTTGCCGTCCCGCTGGAAGCCGTGTTGGACGCGGGCGGACTTGACCCCGTTGACCTCGTCCCAGTCAAAGAAGCTCCACTCCAGCTCACCGTTCCAGCCGTACTGGACCACCTCGTTCAGCTCCATGGCGGGGTTGTCTCCGGTGCTCTGGCCCATCACCGATCCGCCGGGGAACATCTTGGCCGGATGGGTGTACATGTTCCAGGCCTTTTTCTGACTACAAAAGAGTAAACCTGGCAGTAAGAGGACTGGCCTCACTCCTTCCCCTTGCGGAGCGGGTGGCCGACGGCGGCCATGTAGATGGCGCTCTCCTCGACCCCGTCCACGCCCAGCAGGGCGTTGAGCTCGTCGTCGAAGAGGGCGCCCACCGCGCAGACGCCCAGTCCCTGGCCGGTGGCTACGAGGTAGAGGTTCTCGCACATGTGGCCAGCGTCCATGAAGACGTAGCGGTAGCCGCGCTGCTCGTACTTCCACTTCGAGCGCTCGAACACCGCCGTCCACACGAGGACGGCAGCGGCGTCGGCGCAGATGCCCTGGTAGAGCGCGGCGCGGGCCGTTTCCAATCGCAGATCACCCAGTCTCAGCTCCTCCAGGGCGTGCGCCCTCACCGCGTAGTGGTACAGCCCCGGTTCCAGGCCCCGGACGTTGTTGGCCACCGCGTAGGTCTCGATGGGGTAGAGAGCGCCGGCGGAGGGGGAGGTGCGGAAGGCGTATCCCTGCGCCACGCGCCGGATGCCGGCGCAGGCCCAGAGCAGGTAGGAGAGGTCGGCGAGGGAGAGGGGCTCGCCGGAGTAGTCGCGCACGCTGGACCTCGCGAGCAGGACCCGGTGGAGGTCCGCCTCCCGGCGGGGCACGGGCGCGGGGAGCTCGACCCGCCGGCTGGAAGGATATTCCTTGTAGGCGGAAGGCTTTGCGGCCCAGTCGAGGTCCCTCCCCAGCATCCTCTCGGGGTGGTACTTGGTCTCGCGCAGGTAGCGGTCGCCTATTCCCTCGGACATCGCCGTCACCTCCCGGGGTCGCCTTATATTCCGCCTGGGACTATTGTTCCCCCATCTCCCGCCGGAATAGGCGGTGCTCTGGGAAAGGGCCGTGGCCAAGCCGTCCCCCTCGTAGTGGTGGTCCTCGCCGGGCAGGGGCACGAAGAGAAACGGCTTGTCCGCCTTCTCCAGGGCCTGGATGAAAGCGACCGAGTTCTTGAGGTGGACGTTGGTGTCCGCCAGCCCGTGGATGATCAGCGGCGCGGCGCCGATGTCGCCCGCCCGCGACACCAGCTCGCTGGCGGCGTATCCCTCCGGGTTGGCGGCGGGGGTGTTCATGTAGCGCTCGGTGTAGATGGTGTCGTAGTACGACCAGTCCGTGGGGCCGGATCCGGCGACGCCGCAGCGGAAGACGTCCGGCGCGTGGATGAGGGCGTAGAGGGTAAGGAAGCCGCCGAAGGACTTGCCGTCGCTCCCGATGCGCTCCGCGTCCACGTAGGGCAGGGTCTTCAGATACTCCACCCCGACGAGCCGGCGCGATTCCGCGAGGGTGAGGATCTCCCCGTTGATGAACCTGACCACGCCCCCGCTGACCGCGTCCACCACGCGCTTGCTCAGGGCGTGGTCGTGGATCCACGGGGTGGTGGCCAGGTGGTCGATGGCGCGCATGATCACGTGCTCGTACTTGGAGAAGAGGTGCAGCAGGAGGTGTGGGGCGCGCCGCCCCACCCGCTGCCGCCCCGCCTCTTCGGCGCCGCGGAGCGGCCGCTCCTGGTAGAATTGACTCTCATGAGAGGTAGAGAGGCCGCAAGACCATGCGCGGCGGTCCGCCGCGCCCTCCCGGCGGTCGCCGCGGTCGCGGCGCTGGCGCTGGCTTCCGTTCTTTTCCCCGCCGCCGGGGCCGGCCCCGCGCCGGCCGCCGCCGCCCCCGCCATCTGGGCCCACGACTCCGTGGGGGCCGTCTCCCCCTCCCAGGTCTGGTACCTGGCGGAAGGGGCCACTGCCGGGGATTTCGAGACCTGGCTTTTAGTGCAGAACCCCGGCGAGGTCCCGGCGGAGATCGACGTCAAGCTGCACACCGGAGAGGGGGAGAGGCAGGGCCCCCACGACACCGTCCCTCCCCGCACCCGCCGCTCCTACGACCTCGGGGAATACGCCGAAAGCTACCACGTCTCCTCCCTGGTCACCGCCTCCGCGGGGGTGGTGTGCGAGCGCGCCATGTACGGCCGCCCCGTGGTCTGCCTGGACCCCGGCCACGCCGCCACCCCCTCCCAGATCGACCCCGAGACCGGTATCAACACCCAGGACTGGATCAACGAGCCCGAGATCGGCATCGTCTACGACATCGCCGTCCGGGCTAAGGCCGTCCTGGAGGCGCACGGCGTCAGGGTGGTGATGACCAAGGCCTCCGCCTACGACCCGGTGAACCTCAAGCGGAGGGCGGAGATCGCCAACCAGGCGCGCGCCCGCATGATCGTGCACATCCACGCCGACCCCGGCCTCTCCGCGCCCACCACCTTGTACCCCGGCCCCGCCCCCTATGACTGGAAGGCCAACACCGAGACCGGCAGGGTGGCCCGCATCGACCCCGCGGTGCAGGCGGCGAGCGAGGCGGCGGCGCGGCGCTTCCACGCCGCCATGGTCGCGTACCTGCGGCAGGCGGAGGGCACGGGCGACGGCGGCGTGGTGGTCGAGAACCGCGGCACCACCGGCACCGGCAACTACGGCCCCATCTTCAGCTACGACATCTGGAGCGAGGTCCCCACCTTCACCCTGGAGAACAACCTGGCCTTCGCCGACGCCCACCGCCAGGAGATCGCCGAGGCCGTCGCCGCCGGCGTCCTCTCCTCACTTTGATAAGGGCCGGTCTCGAATCTTGAATTACTAACCATATATTGCCAACAAGACCACAAGCATACCCGACGGAGGTGGCACAGCGCATGGGGTCAGATCCTGGATCTTGAATTGCCGGCCGCGTATTGCCGTCACCTTCAGGACGCGGATACCCCCGTCGCGCTCGAGCGATAATTCCCTGCCCGCGCGGGTATATTGAATATGTCCCCCGGTCCCACGGAAGCGGAAAAGGAGGCGAGGATGTTCCTGGAAACGGTGAGATCGCCCGGACTGGCGCACCTGTCCTATATCCTCGGGGATGCCGGAAAGGCAGCGGTCATCGATCCCCGGCGGGACGGCGACGTTTACCTGGCCATCGCGGCACGGGAGGGGTGCCGTATCACCCACGTCTTCGAGACCCACCGCAACGAGGACTACGTGGTCGGCTCCACCGGGCTCGCCGCGGCCACCGGGGCGGAGGTTTACCACGGGGCGCAGACCCCCTTCGGTTACGGCAACGGCGTGCACGAGGGGGATGCCTTCGAGTTGGGCAGCCTGCTCCTCTCCGTGCTGCACACCCCGGGACATACGGGAGAGAGCATCTCCCTGACCCTTTTCGATACCGCCTTCAGCCGCGAGGAGCCGGTGGCCGTGTTCACCGGGGACGCTCTCTTCGCGGGTGACGTGGGCAGGGCGGATTTCTTCCCCGGTCGCGAGGAGGAAATGGCCGGCCTGCTTTACGACAGCATATTCGGCAAGCTCCTGCCCCTTGGCGACGGAGTGATCCTCTACCCCGGGCACGGCCAGGGCTCCATCTGCGGCGGCAACCTGGCGGCGCGGGAGTTCTCCACCCTGGGATACGAGAGGAAGCACAACCCTGTCCTGCGCTTCGAGGGGAGACAGGATTTCGTCGCCTACAAGGCGGCGGAGCGCCTCTTTACGCCCGCCTACTTCCGACGGGTGCATTCCCTGAACCAGGAGGGCCCGCCGCCGCTCGAGGCCTTGCCGTCTCCCCGCCCCCTCGACCCCGCCGCATTCCAGAAAATAGCATTAGAGGGCGTCGTGCTCGACGTGAGGAGCAAGGAAGCCTACGCCGGTGCCCATGTGCCGGGGAGCCTGTCCATCGCCCTGGACAAGGTGTCGTCGTACGCGGGGTGGTACCTGGACCCCGACCGGCCGGTGTGTCTGGTGGCGAACACGCCGGACGAGGTGGAGGAGGCGGTGAGGCGGCTGGTCCGCCTGGGCTTCGACGCCGTCCACGCCTTCCTCGCCGGAGGCATGCTCAAGTGGGAGGTGAGCGGGCGCCCCTACGGCAGGATGGCCGCGGTCCACGCCTCGGAGCTGGTGGCGATGCTGGAGGCGGGGGAGGACTTCCTCCTCCTGGACGTGCGCTCGGCCGATGAGTACGCGGGCGGGCACCTGCCCACGGCGCTGAACATCCACATGGGCGAGCTTCCCGACCGGCTGGACGAGGTGCCGCGCGACCGCAGGGTGGTCACCTTCTGCGGCAGCGGGGAGCGCGCCACCGTCGCCGCCTCCGTCCTGCGCATGCGCGGCTACGAGAAGGTGGACGCCTGCTTCGGGTCCATGGCCGCCTGTAACGCCCTGGGCTGTCCGGTTATATCGGACTGAAGCTCGGTCACCGCGCAAGCAGGTTCCTGAGCGGGAGGATGGTCGCTGCGCCGATGTCTTCACTTCCCGTGCCCCGAGCTTCCGCATCGCGCGGTAGTACCCAGCTTCGCTTCAGCCCCGTGGCGCGTATGCCGAACTCATAAAAGGAGGCTTATATGAAGGAGCCGCGACCGTCTTCTTGGCAAGAGGATGGAAATGGCAGCGAAGGTGGATTTCGGTTCCGGCCCGGAGGCGTGCTTGACGAGTTGCAGGAGACCTACGACGGCAGGATCCTGTCCCCCAAGTTGTGCCGGGGCGGAGCGGAACTCGATATGGGAAGAGGCGCGAAATGGGAGTGGTGGTGGATTTCGGTTCCGGCCTGGAGGCCATGCTTGACGAGTTGCAGGAGACCTACGACGGCAGGATCCTGTCCCCCCAAGGCAAGATCATACGGGTGATGCCCGAAGCGGTGAGAAGGCATGAGGACGACACATGGGTCTTCCACGGCCACGTTTACGTGACCACTATGATGGGAGACGAGATCTACGAGGCGAAGCTGGAAACGGTGCCGGTTCTAGGGTATCCGGTCCCTGAGGAGAAATGGCGGGTGGCGCTGGAGTACCTGGAAAGCCTTACCTCCGACATCGAGGCTAAAATCGCGGAACGGGGTTTCATCATCCGCCGCGGGAGATACGTCTTCCGGGCCGAGGAGCCGGCGGTCTCCGAGTCCCGCGTCTAAGCGAGCTTTTGATTTGTTTGCTCAGGAGCGTCGGGAAAGAGACGGCGCGCATTCAGCGCCGGATGCCGAACATCTTGTGCACGATGCCCTTCCTGAGGGCGAAGCGCATCAGCCCGTGGTAGAGCTGGGGGGAGATGCGGCGCAGGAGGATGAGGGGCCCGTGGTGGATCCAGGGGACCACGATCACCGCCCGGTCGCGCTCCAGCCCACGCAGGGCCGCCTCGGCCACCACGGCGGGTGGCACGCCCCTGGTGCGGTAATACTTCTCGATCTCGGGCTTGGCGCTCCTCCCCGTGCGGTCGTAGAGGTATACCCTGCCGTCGCGGATGATGTTGGTGTCGATGTCCCCCGGACAGAGCAGGCTGACCTTGATGTTGTGCACGCTCAGCTCGATGCGCAGCGTCTCCCCCATGCCCACTACCGCGAACTTGCTGGCGTTGTAGGCGGTCATGCCGGGCATGGCCACCAAGCCGGCGTCGCTCGCCGTGAGCAGGATGGAGCCTCCCCCCTGCTCGATCATCCTGGGGACGAAATAATGCATCATGTAGATCGCGCCCCAGAGGTTGATGCCCAGCACCCACTCCCAGTCCTCCAGGGGCATCTCCGTGTACCAGCCTCCCTGCCCCACGCCGGCGTTGCTGCACAGGATGTCCACGCGTCCCCACGCGGAGAAGAAGCCCTCGGCGAAACGCTCCACCTCCTCGCGCCGGGAGTGGTCCACGCGGTAGGCGGCGGCATCGGCGCCTTTCGCCCTCAGCTCCTCCACCACCGCGTCGATGCGCTCCTGCACGATGTCCGTGACCG
>JACVJD010000100.1 GCA_015711825.1 Candidatus Solincola daggyaiensis | reverse complement strand
CGCTCTCTGGGGCCTGGCGGGATTGGCGGCGCTGCTTCTGGTCATGTCCATGCTCTCGGGACGCCTGCGCTCGTCGCACTCGGCGGAGGAAAGCCTCGCTCCCGCTGCGGAAGCGGGCGATACGGGCAGCGGCTCCGGAACGGGGAACTACCAGGCGGCCGGAGGCGCGGTGGGGGAGGAGGGCGCTCGAGGGGGCGGTTCGGGGAGCGATAACGAAAACGGGATCGACGGCCATATAGGGGTCGAGACCGCGGCTGACGATGTTCACCCCGGTCTTTCGGGTGGCGGACCGCCCGCAAGCGGCGACCTCGAGGGCGGAGAAGTGGGCGCTTCGGGAAAGCAGACGTCCGCGATCTCCGGCGGGGAGGCGGGTGAAGAAGAGATGAACGGGAATACGGCGCCAGCCTCCGAGGAGACGGCCGCCTCTCAAGAGACGACGGGCGGGGACGGCGGCTACCTGCGGTCGCGGGACGACGGCGAGGCCATGCCGGATCTGGGCGGCTCCCTCATCAAGGTGGCTCTAAGCCTGGGGGTGGTGGTTCTTCTGGTGCTGGCGACGCGCTTTTTCCTGAAGAGAAGCCGGGCCAGGGTCGAGGGCGGGGGAGACACCTACCTCAAGGTCCTCGGTTACACCAGGCTGGGCAACGGCACCGGCGTGCACGAGGTGCAGGTGGGGGAGCGGGTGTGGTTTATAGGCGAGGGCGAGAGAGAGCTGCGCCTGCTGGGCGAATTCGACCTCTCTGAGCTGGAGCTCTCGCGTCTGGTGAAGGAAGCCGGCGACGAGGGCGGCTTCGCGCGCGAGCTGGAGGGGAATCTCGAGGCGGGGTCGGGGGAATGGCGCGGGACGGTGTCGAGGGGTTGGCTTAATGCTTTACGCTGGAAGACGGCGAGATAGCGGGGAGGTTCGCGATTGCCGCGGGTCGGGCGGGCGAAGGTGTTCTCGGGAGGCCGCCGGGGCGCGGGCGGCGAGGCGGAGAGGGCGTCCCGCCTGGAGGATGGCCGCCGTCGCGCTTGTCCTGCTCTTGCCCCTCTTGCTCTTCACCTTTCTGCACGGCGCGAGCGCACGCTGTCAGCCGGACCAGGACGAGCGGCTTGGCGAAACCCTGGAAAAAGCATCCAGGAACAACACCCTGGTGCAGATACTGCTGCTGATCACGGCGCTGGCGCTGGCGCCCGCCGTCCTCATCTGCGTGACCTCCTTCACGCGCGTCATCGTCATCCTTTCCTTCCTGCGCAACGCCATCGGCACTCCCCAGATGCCCCCCAACCAGGTGCTCATAGGCACGGCTCTTTTCCTCAGCCTCTTCGTCATGTCGCCGGTGGTGGCGAAGGTGAACACGGAGGCCATCCAGCCATATATGCGGGAGGAGATAGACCGGGAGCAGGCCTTCGAGCGGGGGCTGCAGCCCCTACGGGATTTCATGTTCAAGCAGACGGACGCCGCGGACCTGGCCCTGTTCGTCTCGCTGTCTTCGGGGGAGAAGCCCGCATCGCCGCAGGACGTCTCCACCCTGGTGCTGGTTCCCGCCTTCATCATCAGCGAGCTCAAGAAGGCCTACGTCATCGCCTTCCTCATCTACATACCCTTCATGGTCATAGACGTCATCGTGGCGGGCACGCTGATGTCCATGGGCATGCTCATGCTCCCGCCCATGATCATCTCCCTTCCTTTCAAGCTGCTGTTGTTCGTGATGGTGGACGGGTGGCATCTCATCGTCAAGTCACTGGTCACCAGCTTCAAGTGAGGTGCTGAATGCTGCAGATAGTGGGAAAGGCCTTCATCACCGCCATCATGGTCCTGCTGCCCATCCTGGGTGTGACCATGGTGGTGAGCGTGCTCATAAGCATCCTGCAGGCGGCCACCCAGATACAGGAGATGACCCTGACCTTCATACCCAAGCTTTTCATAACCCTGCTGATGATACTCATCGCGGGGCCGTGGATCATGCGCACCCTAGTGGGATTCACCAAAGACGTGCTGGCGTCGATCCCGGGGCTGCTGCCGTGAGGGAAACGGGCTCGGGAACGGGAGAGGACAAGCGAGTATCGGCGATGGGAGGAGCGAGGATCGCGGAGGTAGGCGCGAAGACATGTTCCCGGTGGACGAAGCGTCGTTGACCGCCTTCATCCTGGTGCTGGCGCGCATGAGCGGGCTGGCGCTGGCGGTTCCCTTCCTGGGGCACAGGAGCATACCGGTGATGATCAGGGCGGCGGTGGTCATGGTGCTGGCCTTGGCGCTGTCCCCCCTGGTGGGAGTGCCGGCGGAGGCGCGCGCCCTCGACCTGGCCTTCGCCTTGAGGGTGATCTTCGAGGCCCTGGTGGGATTGTTCCTGGGCTATCTCTTCCTGGCGGTGTTCATGGCCGTGACCATGGCGGGACAGTTCATCGATTTCGAGCTCGGTTTCGGCCTCGCCCAGGTGTTCGATCCCTCCTTCGGGGCCAATTCCACCATCCTCTCGCGCTTCTATTATCTGCTGGCCATGGTGGTCTTTCTGACCTGCAAAGGGCATCACCTCATGGTGCTGGCACTGGCGGGGAGTTACCGCGTTTTTCCCGCCGGATCGCTGTCCTTTCCCAGCATGGTATCTCCCGCGGCGCTGCGCGCTCTCTCGGACGTCTTCCTCCTGGCCTTGAAGGTGGGAGCCCCGGTCATGGGGGCCCTGCTGGTGGCCGACGTGGTGTTCGGCATCGTGGCGCGCGCCGTGCCCCAGATGAACGTGTTCGTGATCGGTTTCCCCCTCAAGATCCTCCTGGGGTTGGCGGCGGTGGCCATAACCCTGCCTTTTACGGTGGCCTTCATGAGGGATCTGGTGACGGGGCTGGAGACCCTGCTGGCGAGGGCATTCTGAGGAGGTGAGCCATGCCCAGGGAGGAGAGGACGGAGAAGGCGACTCCCAAGAAAAGGGAGGACGTGCGCAAGAAAGAGGGCATGGTGGCGCGCAGCGCCGACCTCACCTCCGCGGCGATGCTCCTCTGCTCCGTGCTCATCCTCAGGTTCTGGGGTCCCGCCCTCTTCCGCCATTTCGCGGTGGTCATGGAGCGGGGCGTTTCCGCGGCGGCGTGGGCCCCCGGCAAGGAGGAGACGGGAGCCGCCTTGCGGACGGGCATCATCGACGTCATGCTGCAGCTCGCTCCCCTGGTGCTGGCCCTCTTCGCCCTGGCGCTGTTGGTGAACGCGCTGCAGGTGAAGCTGTATTTCGTCCCCAAGGCCCTCGCCTTCAAGGGCGAACGCATCAACCCCCTGCAGGGCATGAAAAGGCTGCTTTCCCCGCGTTCGCTGGTGGAGGTGGCCAAGAACCTGCTCAAGGTGGGCCTGGTGGGGGCGGTGGCCTATTTCGCGGTCAAGGACGGGTACGTGAGCCTTCACGCCATGACCGGCGCGGGGGCGGGGGAGCTGCTGGCGTCGTTCATGGGGCTGCTGTTCTCCGCCTGCCTGAAAGTGGCCCTGGTGATGGTCTTTCTGGGAGGGATGGATTACGCCTACCAGCGCTGGGAATTCGAGAAAAACATCCGCATGACCAAGCAGGAGATAAAGGAGGAGTTCAAGCAGACGGAGGGAGACCCGCACCTGCGCGCGGCCCTGCGCCAGCGCATGCGCCAGCTGGCGCGCCAGCGCATGATGCAGAGGCTTCCCCAGGCCACCCTGGTGGTTACCAACCCCACCCACTTCGCGGTGGCGCTCCTCTATAAACGCGGCATGCGGGCGCCCAAGGTCATCGCCAAGGGGGCCGATTTCATGGCCCGGCGCATCCGCGAGGAGGCGGAGCGGCTGGGCATCCCCATGGTGGAGGAGCCGGAGCTGGCGCGCAGCCTCTACCGCATGGTGGACCTGGAGGACGAGATACCCCCGCAGCTCTACCGCGCCGTGGCGGAGGTGCTGGCGTACGTGATGAGCGTGGACCGCCGGGTGGCGGAGCGCATAGCCTGAGAGGAAAGAAGGTAGGAGGAAGGCGGTTTTGAAGGAGAAGCTGGGTCGCTACAGCGACTTCCTCATGGCGGGGATCGTGGTGATGATCATCGTCATGATCATCGTCCCCCTCTCCCCCTTCATCCTGGACCTGCTGGTGGTGTTCAACTTCTGCCTGTCCATGGTGGTGATGCTGGTCACCATGTACACCCAGGAGCCGCTGCACTTCTCCGTCTTCCCCACCCTCCTGCTCATCGCCACCCTCTTCCGGCTGGCCATCAACATCGCCCTCACCCGCCTCATCCTGGTGCGCGGCTTCGCGGGCTCCATGGTCAACTCCTTCGGGCATTTCGTCATCGGGGGGAACATCGTGGTGGGGCTGGTGGTGTTCTTCATCATCGTGGTGGTGCAGTTCGTGGTGATCACCAGCGGCGCCAACCGCGTGGCGGAGGTGGCGGCCCGCTTCACCCTCGACGCCATGCCCGGAAAGCAGATGAGCATCGACGCCGACCTCAACGCCGGACTCATCAGCGAGGAGGAGGCCAGGAGGCGCAGGCAGGAGGTGGGCAAGGAGGCCGATTTCTACGGCGCCATGGACGGAGCGAGCAAGTTCGTGAAGGGGGACGCCATCGCGGCCATCGTGGTGGTGTTCATAAACCTTTTGGGGGGCCTGGCGGTGGGGGCCTTTCAGATGGGCATGGACCTGGGCGCGGCGGTGCAGACCTATTCGCTGCTCACCATCGGCGCCGGCCTGGTCATCCAGATCCCCGCCCTCCTGGTGTCCACCGCCACCGGGGTCATCGTCACCCGCGCCGCCTCCGACGCCAACCTGGGCTCCGACCTCTCCCTGCAGCTTCTGCGGCAGCCGCGCGCCCTGCAGCTGGGCGCGCTGATCACCGGTGCCCTGGCGGCGCTTCCAGGTCTTCCCAAGATCCCCTTGCTGGTCTTCGCGGGGTCGCTCTACGCGGTGTCCGTGGCCATGAAACGGGAGCTGGAGAAGGATGCCGAGGTGGAGGAGGCGCCTCCTCCACCCGCGCCCACGCCGGAGGAGGAGCTGGCGGGTCTCATACGCGTGGATCCCATGGCCCTGGAGCTGGGATACGACCTGGTGCCCCTGGTGGACCCCAACGCGGGAAGCGATTTCATGGAGAGGGTGGTGCTGGTGCGCAAGCACATCGCCACTGAGCTGGGGATCGTGGTGCCTCCCATACGCCTGCGCGACAACATCACCCTGGCGCCGGAGCGATACCGCATCCTCATCCGCGGCGTGGAGGTGGCGGGCGGTGAGCTGCGCCTGCGCGGCTACCTGGCGCTGGAGTCGGGGTTGAGCGAGGATATGGTCCCGGGCACCCCCACCACCGAGCCGGCCTTCGGGCTGCCCGCCCTGTGGATCGAGGAGGAGGCGGTGGAGCGGGCCAAGGCGGCGGGGTACACGGTGGTGGATCCCGGCTCGGTGCTGCTGACCCATCTCACCGAGACCATCAGGCGCCACGCCGCGGACATACTGAGCCGCCAGGACACCCAGGCGCTGGTGGACATGGTGAGGGAGAGCAACCCCGTGGCGGTGGAGGAGGCGGTGCCCAACCTCATCAGCGTGGGCGAGCTGCAGCGCGTGCTGCAGGGCTTGCTGGCGGAGGGCGTTCCCACCCGGGACATGGTCACCATACTGGAGATCCTCGGAGACCGCGCCAAGATGACCAAGGACACCGGGATGCTGGTGGAGTACGTGCGGCAAGGACTCGCCCGCACCATAAGCGGGCAGTACCTCGCCGAGGACGGGAAGCTGCACGTGCTCACCCTCGACCCCGCAGTGGAGCGGGCGCTGATGGAATCCCTGCACCAGGTGAACGGGGAGGTGGTGCCGGGGCTGGAGCCGGGGCTCGCGGAGGCGCTGATCACCGGCCTGGCCTCGCGGGTGGAGGAAGCCGCCAACCGCGGCTTCCAGCCCGTTCTGCTCTGCTCGTCGTCGGTACGCAGGTTCGTAAGGAGGTTGACCTCGAGGATCCTGGCGCGCATGCCCGTGCTCTCCTATGACGAGCTGCCGCCGGAGGTGGAGATCGAGAACCTGGGGATGGTGGAGGTGACGGCGGATGTCTGAGCGGGGACGTGGGGAAGCGGCGTCATGCCTGCGGCGCGTGGGCGATGATGACGCCCTGGAGCGGAGGTACGAAAGGTGAAGTTGAGGAAATACCGCGGCCGCGACGCCGCCCTCCTGAAGAGGCGCATTCGAGAGGAGCTGGGCGAGGAGGCGGTGATACTGTCCACCCGCCAGGTGATAGAGGGCGGGATCCTGGGTTTCTTCGGCCGCTCCGTGATCGAGATGGTGGCGGCCTTGCCGGATGAGGGGAGAGCCCCGGAGCGGGATGGGCTTCATCTGGATATCGCCATGCCGGGCGAGGCGCCGCGCAAAGATGGGGAGAGGAAAAAGAGAGACGCCGGCTCGCGAAGGGAACTCATAACGCGCGGCGCCGCGGCGGGAGGAAAAGAGCTTGAAGACGGGACACGCCGGCAGGAGGGCGTCCTCGAAAACGGGGAGAGAGGGGAAAGCGTAGCGGAAAAAGCGCGCAGGTCGGCCTCTAGGGGCGGAACCCGCCCCGCATCGCAGGCGGGACCTTCGGGCATAGCGGAGAGAGGGGGCGAGGACACGGAGCGGGTCTCGGGCGAAGACTCGCCGTCATTCGTGCCCCTGCGCTTCGCGGCGGCGTTAAAGGATGAGGAATCGCTGCCGCTTCCCGAAAGGGCGGTTTTCCTGGGGCCCTCGGGGGCGGGGAAGACCACCTGCCTGGGGCGGGCGGCATGGGCCCACGTGCGGGCCGGGCGGAAGGTGACGGTGCTCAGCCTGGAGGAGGAAGGGCGCCTCAGCGGCGTGAGGCGTTGGGAGGAGTTGTGGAAAAACATGGGCGCGGAGTACCGCGCCTGCCTGGACATGGAGCAAATGGAGCGCGAGGCCCTCGCCGCGGAGGGGGCGGTGCTCATCGACACCCCGCCCCTGGATAAGCGCATGATCGAGGCATGGAGCCGAGCGCTGCGCGGCGAGCTGCGGGGTTTCGAGCCGGTCCTGGTTTTGGAGGCGCGCATGGAGCGGGGTGAGTACTCCGCCTGGCTGAAGGCCTGCGAGGTCCTGGGCCCCTACCACCTGGTCATCTCCAAGGCGGACGAGGTCTTCGACCCCTCCAAGGCCGAGAAACTGGCAGAGGCCGCGGCGGCGGAGCGGGTTTACCTGGCGCGCGACCCGTCCATCGTGATCCCCATGCAAAGACATGCCGGACGAACATCCGCGGAGCGCAAAGCGGCAAAAGGCGAAGGGATTTCGCCGGCTAGAGGCGCATGTCTATAAGGCGGCGTTTAAGCGGGGGTGCGGGAAAAGATGCGGAAGGGAAAATGAACATCGCGGCTTCGGGAGGGGCATGGGCATGAGAGAGCTCATCGACATGGTGAGCATATACGCGGCCCTGGCGCTGGGCTTCGGGGCCCTATGGTACGGGGTATTCTCCGGCGGTGAGGTGGGAGCGAGCATCGTGCGCGCCGCTCTGTGCGCGCTGGGAGCTCTCGCCTTGGGGCTGGTGGCGAAGGCGGTGTGGTTCATGGCCGTTCTCCTTGGCGGCGCCGCGGAACGGCGCGGAGGGAAAAGGGAAAAGGAAGCGGCGTCTAGCGGTGGAGAGGAAGGGGAGTGGATGTCGCCGCCGGACGGCCACGAGGGCGTTTAGATGGCGGCGGCTAGAGGTGAGAGGAGGCGGTCACCTTGTCCATGCGCCCCATAGACCTGCAGTCCATCATCTCCGGCGTGAAGGAGACGGAGAAGGTACAGCGCGCGCACGAAGTGAGGTCGCAGCAGCAGGCGCACGATTTCGAGGTGAACATGCGGCGCAAGGAACGCGACGACCCCAAGACGGTGCACGGGGTGGCCAAGGGCGAGGCGCCGAGGGTGGTGGAGAGAAAGAGGGAGGGGGAAGGACGGGAGGAAGGCCGCAAGGGGGCGCAAAGAGAGGGAAGCGCGCTTCAGGATGGCGAGGAAGGCGAAAAGAAGGCGGAGGAGGGACATACGGCCCTGTACAACGGCAGCGGGCGCATACGCGACCTCCGCGAAAGGGACGGGCCGCACGACATATTGATTTAAAGCCCTCCTTACCGTGAGGCTTGAAGCGCGCTTTCGTTTCCAGGGCGCGTTGCGGAAGCCGGCGAGACGCGAAAAAGCGGCGAGGTGTCAATATGGCGCGGCGAGGATAAAATATATGTTATGCATGGGTGGGCATGCGGATCATGCATGGCGGGCTGAGAGGGTATATCGCAAGGGAGCGAAAAGCCGGATGTCGGGAAAAGGGGAGAGGAGCTGGTGACCCGTGGAGAGCATAAAGGTGATGGTGGTTGACGACCATACCATGGTGAGGGAGAGCCTGGCCACCGCGCTCTCCACCTCTCCGGATATCGAGGTGGTGGGGACGGCGGGGTCGGGCAGGGAGGCGCTGGAGAAGGCCAAGGCGCTGAACCCCGAGGTCATCCTCATGGACATCAAGATGCCCAAGATGAACGGCATCAAGGCGTGCCGACTCATCAAGGGAGCGCTTCCCGATACCAACGTGGTCATGCTCACGGTGATGGACGACGAGGCGAGCGTCATCGAGGCGGTGTCCGCGGGCGCCAGCGGCTACGTGCTCAAGAGCATGCCCGTCTCCGAGCTGGTGAAGGCGGTGAAGCTGGCCAAGAACGGGAAGTCCATGCTCCATCCCGAGGCGGCGCTCAAGCTCATCCGGCAGTTCCGCAAGCTCATAGACGACGAGGCGGCCAAGTACAACCTCACCAACCGCGAGCTGGAGGTCCTGCAGCTGCTCGCCTACGGCTATACCAATAAGAAGATCGCCGAGAAGATGTTCATCAGCGAGCAGACGGTGAAGAGCCACGTCATCCACATATTCCAGAAACTGGGAGCTGCCGACCGCACCGAGGCGGTGGCCGTAGCCCTGCGCAAGGGTCTGGTGGAATGACCCGTCAAGGGCGCGGGGAGGCGGGGGAAAGGTCGCTCATGCACATGGAGGGCCGCGGTGCTCTTAAGGCGCCTTAGGGTCGGAGCGGGAGAACCACGGCATAAGATCGACAAAAGATCGGATACGCCCTGCCTCAAGGGCCGCCGCGCAGCCCCGCGTGTTGCCCGGTAGAGGTTGGAAGCAGGGAGAGCAGGGCGAAGGCGGGGTGGAAGCAACAGGTGATAAGGTGACATCGCGAGCATCCCCTCGCGCATAGTCTTTCCATGCTACCCGCCAGCGCGACAGCCATCTTACGCGCCTCCCCTAAACCGTCTTTACGCCGAGTCGTCGCTTCCTGCTTGAAAGTGAAACTCCGTCACATATCCTCATTATCGAGAGGCGCGGCGAGGCCATCATCACGCGATCGGTGGTGGCCGGCTGGATAATGGATGTATATATTTTGCGTCGCAAAACCCCAGGGGGGGTATCTCGCAGGACCTCCCCCACGTTCTCCCAGACACGGGACTCGGCATGCCACTCGCCGCATAAGATAGCCCGCCCCCCGGCCCGTGGGCGGCGAGGGGCGGGACCGTCTCCGCATGTCTATACCTCCCGGGACTTACCCTCCCAGGGTTTCTATCCTCGGGCCGTTTTCCACAGGACTTTTCTCCTAGAACT
>JACVJD010000099.1 GCA_015711825.1 Candidatus Solincola daggyaiensis | reverse complement strand
CTCTCTTTGCTCGACGTACTTCTCCAGTTGTCTGCGCTCGATATCGGAAAAGCGCACACGCTGCCAACGACAAGAAGCCCTGTAGAGACAGGCGAATACGAGCTTTAGGCATTCCCGCTCTCCCCGGAAGCGCGGGATGACCTTCGACCTTCTCCTCTCCTCCAGGAAACTGCGCTCCACCAGGTTGGTGGTGCGCACGCTCTTTCGGTGCAAGGAGGGGAGCTTTAAGTGGGCCAAGGATGCCTCCAGGTCATCTTGAAGGCAACGCATGGCCGAGGGGTAGTCGTGGGAGAACTTGCCTGCGACGGAGAGGGCCAGCTGCTTGCCGCTTTCGTAGTCGGGAGCCTCTCTTATCGACTCCAGCCAGGGCTTTATTACAACGCGGGCCTCTTCCGGCAGCTTGTCCAGGACGTTTCTCATCTTGTGCACCCAGCAGCGTATCCTCTCCGCCTCCGGCCACATAGCTTCTACGGCAGCAATGAGACCGGGAGCACCGTCGGTGGTCACCGTGAGCGGCGTCTTAAGTCCTCGGGAGACCATGTCCCGGTAGTGGGAGAGCCAATCCTCATAGGATTCCTTATTGCCCAGGGTCATGGAGAGGAGCACCTTGGCTCCATCCGATAGGATGGCCCAGCTGACCAGGATGCCTTCTTTTAAGCCCGCCTGGGCCCGGAGGGATTCGTAGACAGCGTCGGAGAAAAGATAGATGACGTGGTATCCGGATAGGTCTCTTTTCTGAAAGGCCTCGTATTCCTCCCAAAGAACTTCGGTTAGGCGGGAGACCGAGGAGCGAGATAGGAGGGAAGAGCCGTCTCCTGCCATCTCGGAGAAGGCGTCCTCTGCCTCCCGGGTGGAAAGGCCGCAGGCGTACATCTCTATGGCCAGTCTCTCCAAGACGTCGGTCCTCCGCTTGATCGCCTCCCAGAGCGGCAAGCGGGTCCCCCCTTCCCGCCCTCTCGTCTGGGGCAGGTCTATCTCGATCCTTCCCTCGGCGCAGTCTATCTTCCTTTTCTTATAGCCGTTGCGGTAGCCTTGATCGTCCCCGTCTGATCGCTCGTAGCGCTCCCTGCCCAGTTGCTCGGTGACGGCTGCTTCCAGCAGTTCCTGGATCAGCTTCTTCGCCCCCAGCCGGATCAGCTCGCTGGTCAGATTCTCCGTGGTCGTCTCTTTCGCCATCTCCTGTGCCATCTGTTGCAGTATCTCGCTTGGTGGTATTCTCTTCATAGGTCTGGACTCCTTTCTATCGGTTGTTTTGCTGGTACTTAACAATCGATATGGTAGCCCAGACCGCTATCAATTTACAGACAGTTTAGGACGTGACCGTTGGCCGGTTTTAAGTGCCGGGTGACACCCAAGCGGACCTGGGTAAGCACCCCTTGTAGTGACTGAATGTTTTGAAGAATCCCAGGTCAAGTGCTAACTCAACCATAAAAGTGCGGAAATTGGGTTAGGAGCTGTTCTAACAGAGAACAGTGTGAACCGCCCCGGGCTTATCGGATGCTCGGTTGCATGAGTCCTTAGGTAATCCCGGGGCGGTTCACCAATATCTCTATATTCTAAAAATTCCTCTATTGAAATAGTTCTTTCGTCTTCTCATTTACTGCCAACTCTCTTAGAATCCTATCATGATAGAATAAAACCGGCTCTTGCTTAGGCGGAGCCACTCTTTGCTCAAACTCTGGGTTGCTTTTCCTTTCATTATCAAAAACAACAAGGCCAATTCCGTTTATAATGCATAGGCCTTCGATCCTCGTTAAGACGTCTTCTTCGGCTTGCTTTGGAATTACAAGATAAACATACTGACTAAACAACTTGTATGCGCATGCCTGCCCGAATGCAGGAAGAAGGTTATTAGCTTTCTTTTCCGTTTTCACCTCAGCAGTCACAAGCTCCATCGCATCTTTTAATATCGTTCCCGGAATGGGTTTCCAAATGCCCACGACATCCGGAGTTCCCCACTTGTCTGATAAGCTATTTCCACCAAGTGCAACCGCCCTTGTGCATTTACCCGCCTGCAATAACCATTGTGCAAAAGGATCATAAAATTCATCTTCTGTTATTTTCTGCTTATCCTCGGGCTCCTCTCGCCAATCCTCTTTCCGAAAGCCCGTGTACCTAAGAATACCCCATTCTGGATTATAGACTTCGTCAGGATGATTACGCGTCAAAAAGTATATTCTTGATAAGACATCGTTTCTCGAAATTTCTTTCCTTTGCTGACGGAATTTGGCAATAATTAGATCACATAATTCTGCAGGCCTTATTCCTCCTTTATGTCTCTTTTGCTTAAGGATACTTATCGCAATTTTATCTATATACTCTTTCATGTCCTATCTCCTTTTATCTCTGCTATCGACTATCATTGCCAGAGCCTACAAGATAACTTGCCAATAAATGCTTCTTTCTCCTGGTTGTTTAAGTGTACTATAGCTACCTATATGTGGCAATAGATCTTAGTTCTTGGCGCGGAAAGCAGCCATATGCCTGTTTTCGTGCCGGTTCACAAGCCGGTTTGACGGGCCCTGGGTGCGGTGATAGTTTCGATGATAGCCACAGGCAAGAGCATCCACGTTTTTGCTGGATATGAGAGAAATCGCCAGAGATGTTTTTCGTACACTGAAAATCCCTGAAATGAGCAAGCAAAATCCCCTAGAATGAGCAATGGGAATGTCTGGTAAATGCGGAGCAGTTGAAGGAAGACTGTCCACTCGTCACTAAACTTTGCTTTGGCAATAGGACCAAGGTAAAGGAGGAATGAACCTCCCCGGGTTTACCGGAGGCTCGGTTGCATGAGTCCTTCGGTCTCTTCCTCTTTCTCCTTTCTCCAGTAGTCTGCCTCGAATTCCGCCAGCGGAATTGTGAAAGCATGCGCTCGAGCTTTTCCTGCCGGCGCTTGCAGCCTGCGTCGGAGTGCGCCGCCACCGGGCTGTAGCTCCGCCTGCAAGGGCCCGCAGGTGCCTCTGAGAAGCGGAGATTACCTCGCGGGCAGCCTCCCGGAGGTCTCGGATCTGCGGGGACGCAGATCCATGCGTCTTTACTCACCGCTCCCTTGACCACCCACTCGATCTCTATATAGGTCTCGGGAAGGCGGGTGACGAAAAAGTCGCCACAGAGAAACGATAAAAAGCGCGGGAAACGGTTGGCTGCGTGCGCCATGCTGGATACCGGTTTGATAGCCTCGGTTTAGTCAAGGTTTACGGGGTTGCCATATTTCTACGCAACCCGATGCGATGCAAAGAGCTCAGTCCGGTTCCTCCAGTTTTCGCGCTTTTCTCATCCTCACCTCTATGCTCTCGTTCCAGGAAACGAAGGGCTCCAGCCTGGCCAGCTCGCTCTCCTCCCACGCGCGGTCAGCCACCACTTTTGTGAGCTTCGGCGTGTACAATACGCTTACCTCCTCGAAGCGGCCCAGCTCCCTGCAGACCTCCTCCAGGGCGGCCCTTTCCTTTGAGCCGGATGGCGGGAAGCCCGGTTTCACGACCTTCTTCACCGACAGCACGGCGTCGGATCCCCTCACGTTCTCCACGCCCATCTGCTGCGCGTATTCCCAGAGCTCCCGCTTTGCCTCCTCGATCTCTTCCTTTATCCTCTTCTCCTCCTCCCGCAAGGCCGCATACCTGTCCGCCAGCGCGACCCCTTCGTCTTCCTTGAACTCCTTGGGCGGGAGGGACTCGACCACGAAGAGATGCTTCCTTTTCGGGCAGATGTCCTGGTAGCCGCACCACTCGCAGAGGGGGCCCTCGCTGGCCTCGAATTCCTGCGTGCTCTCGATCTCGTGGATGAGCCTGATGACCTCGTCCTTGAGGGCCGCGAGCTGCTCGGGAGTGCGCTTGGACCTCAGCTCCTTGTCGAAGACCAGGTAGTGCCACACCAGCTCCACCTCGCGGGCGTCGGAGAAATAGTCGTGCACCGCCAGCTGGTAGAGGGCGAGCTGCCGGTCGTCGTCCAGCTTCTCCTGGCTGGGGAGGGAGCTCGACGACTTGTAGTCGTGCACCTCGTAGACGCCGTCCCCCAGGTCCGCAAGCCTGTCCACGAACCCGATGATGGAATACCTCCCGTCCTGGTCGAGGTCCACCTTTATCCTCTGCTCTATCCACACCGTCCTGCCCTGGTCGAAGGGCGCGTAGCGACGGTAGTAGTCGCGGATGCCTCGCTCCCCCGTCTCGCGGTAGTTCTCGGCCGTGTAGTCCTTCCTCACGATGAACACCTTGTCGTGCCAGTTCCTCCGCCAGGCCTGGTTGTAGAAATCCGCCAGTTCTTCCTCGGTGTTCAGCTTGGAGAGCGAGAGGTCGCGGTAGAGCTTCTCCAGTGTCTCGTGCACGCAGCTGCCCATGAACGCCTCTATGCTGTCGCGCTCCGACTTTATGCCCTCGATGTACTGGTACTTGTAGCTCAGCGGGCAGTTCTGGAACGTCTCCAGCCGGGAATGCGAGTAAACGGCCATTTCCTGCGACCTCCTTTCTCACCCTTCGATATTACCCCTTCGTGCTGACACCTATTTCGCGCGGGCGGCCCCGACCTCCCATGCCGTTAGCCCCACCTTCCGCCCCCGTTGCCGGCAAACACCCCTCTCTCGCGATCGCGGCTTGACTTCACTGGCTCCGCCCCGCGGGCAGGAATCCGAACGGCACTGAGGCATAGCTTTTCGGGCGAGGCATAATGGCGAAGGAACCAGTCTGAAGGTATGCGAGAATCTATACGGAACGGGGGCAACCCTTTTCGGAGGTGGCTTATACCCCGAGCGCGCTTATGCCGGGGCGCCTGGAACGCATTACGGCCGGGCGCCTGCGCGTGTCGTCAGGCTATGGGCTAAGTGAGGCAGCGTCGATCTCGTCGATGTGTACCACACGGCTCTCGGACAATGCGTGGGTGCGGAATCCGTCTTTTCCTGTGATGGGAAGTGCGGTGCACGGGACTGCATGAACGCGGTTTTCCAGCACGTAAGCGGAGGCGGAATCCTTTTCTGCAACGGGAAGGGCTTCGAAAAACCGGGGTTCCCGAGGGAAGGGCTGTAAGTGAAGCGCTGCTTATGTTTCCATCTCCTCCGGGCGCAGCCCCAGAGCTTCCCGCATACTGACTGGCACCTTTACCCTAACCTGCTTCGATATTGATTATCTCTTCTATTAACGCCCTCAACGGCGGGATATCCTCATTGATCGTCCGCCATACCGTGTCGATATCAACACCGTGGTATTCGTGGATCAGCTTGTCTCGCATACCGCACATCTTTTTCCACGGAACCTGTGGGTTCATCTCCCTGATCTCCTCAGGGACATGCCTTGCCGCCTCGCCCATTACCTCTATACTCCTCAGAACGGCGTTGACGGTCTTCTTGTCCCGCTTGAACTCCTCGGGGAGAATGCCCTCGATGAAAGCGGCGATGTCGCCTATGGACTCGACGATGTCCTGAAGATAATCGACGTAGTCTCTCTCGCTCATATCGTAACCAGTTCTCGTAGGATGTTTTCGCCGATGCGAGGCTTCAAGGCCTTTTTCGACACCAGGTCAACCTTTACGCCAAGAAGGCCTGAAAGGTAATCCTCGAGATCAAGAAAGGCGAAGAACCCAATCGGCTCGGAGAATTCCACCAGGATGTCGATATCGCTTGCCTTATCTTGCTCGCCCCTAACGAATGAGCCGAAGATGCCGATCTCTTTCACCTTGAATCTCTCTTGGAGAAAAGGCTTCTGCTCGGCTATCGTTTTCTTGATCTTTTCCAGGTCGACCATTCCCGGCACCATCCACGAGATAGGTTTTCCGCCTATAATCAATTATAGACCAAAAAGGCGGTCCTGCTCCCACCACCTAAGGGGAAAACGAAGTGCTGTCTTGTCCTGCGGAGCTGCCGTCCGCATCCTCTCCGACGGAGATAGGAGCCGCGGAAGGTGGCCGGGCGGTCCGAAGGGAAACATATCGCCCTGTATCCTTCCTCCCCCACGCGCCGGCTGCCTGCGGATCGCTCGGTCACGGCCCAGCGGCGGCTCAGCGGGAGTTACGAGTTGGCTCCGGCAACTCCTCAGCGTCTCAGTGGCAGCTTACGGGGCTGAAGCCGGGGATGGCGCGGTTGGCAATCTGCTTATGGAACATCGGAGGCTTATTGCTGACGGCAGCGGTGATCTAGGTGTCCTGTAAAAAGCGGTTGTAGTCTTCGACGCTTATCTCTATCTCCCTTAAAACCTCGCGAATCAACGGCCGTGCGAGCATCCGGCCGGGGTGATGCGGCAAAGTCGTGCGTCTTCCGTCTGGGTGACGATAAAAAGCATGGCTCCCCTTCTGCCCAACCTTTTCGAAGCCCAGGCTGAAAAGAAGCTTTTCCATCCTTGCGGCGCTGACGAGGACGAGTTTGGTCAAATCGCGACCTCGATCTGCTGGATTCCTACGAACTCGGGGATCGAGTCACGGCTTTCCGGATCCATCTCCTCCAGGCACAGTTCCACCACTTCCTGCAGGTTTTTTCTCAGCTCGTCCAGAGTTTCCGCCTGGGTATGGGCGCCCGGTACTCCAGGCACGACGGCGACATAGAGGTTGGTTTCCTGGTCTTTTTCTATGTAGGCGGTCAGCTTATGCATTCTACACCTGCCCTTTCAAGCACGCATCCTTATAAGGATTATAGCGCAAGCTGATGACCTTAAACCCGTCTTTCGTCCAGGTATCGGCCATGCGCCGATGTCGCAATTAATACGTTCTCCCCCGCGTCCTCTTTACGCGCGCGCCCTCCGCTTGCGCCGGCGCCTTTGAGCCCGCTCATTGGAAGCCCAACGACTGCTCCGCGGCAGTTGGAGTTGCTGTCCAGCGGCTCCTCAGCGTCTCAGTGGCAGCTTACGGGGCTGAAGCCGGGGATGGCGGAGCTCTTGCGCCCCTTGCGCAGCCCCTCGACGAGGAGCTTGAGGGTGTTCTCGGTGCCCAGGATGCGTGCCAGGTCCTCGAGCAGGTCCACGCGCGCCCGCAGGGGGTACCAGAGTTCGTGCTTGAACTGGAAGACCTTGGCAAAGTTGCGGTTGAAGCGCTGGAACTCCTCCAGGGCCTTCTCGCGGTCGGTCACCGCGATGGCCGCCACCTTCCCCGACACCAGGGCGCCGGAGATGCCGAAGCCCATGAAGGGATCGATGGAACCGCTGACGGTCCCGCACAGGATCAACCCGTCGTGGAAGAGGTGGGGGCTGTCCGGCGAGGAGGCGGGAGCCACGCCGCGCACGTACTCCCAGTCGTCCTCCTCCATGCCCCGCACCCTCTTCATGAAGGAGCGGTATCTCTCCAGCCCCTCCCGGGGGATCTCCTGCCCGTAGGAGAAGAGGAGGTTGTAGTAGATGCCGTTGGCGAAGGAGATGTAGCCGTACTCGTTGATGCACTCGTCCAGCCATATCCAGGCGTAGGGCTCGGAATCGGCCTCGCCCGAGGCCATCCAGGCGTACCAGTGCACGTAGGGTATCTTGAGGAGGTCGTAGGCAGGCTGATTGAGGCCGCAGGCGATGATGGTCCCCGGCTGGAGATCCGGCACCTCCTCGGCGCGCAGCGGAGAGTCGAACTCGAACTTCACCCCCGCCTCCAGGCACTTGTTGTAGAGCAGGGTGTCCAGGCTCTGGGGACGGGAGCTGCGTTCCACATGGTAGGACATGGCCGCCGGGGCGGGTATCTCCAGGTCGTGCAGGTAGATATAGAGGGAACTCACGGGGACGAACGCCGGCGTGAGGTCGATGCCTACGTACTCCGAGGTCGCCGCCACGTCCAGGGGGGTGGTGTGCAGGGAGGGGTTGAAGACGCGCGAGCCCCCATAGGAGGGCTCCTGCTCGCGCACCAGGACCTGGTGCCCCTCCACCGCCAGATTGTAGGCCGCCACCATGCCGGACATCCCGGCCCCGTAGATCAGCACTTCCTTGGGGGCCATCCTCCTCACCTCCCGTGTGCTCCGAAGAATCTCCCTCTCGTGCCCTTCTCGCCGCGCGCTTCATAGACGCCGCCTTAAGGCGCGCATTTTAATACCACCACGCTCCGAGCGTCTGTGGCCACGGTCAAACCCTCGGGCCGCTTGCTCGGCCCATGTCATAACTCTTTCCTTATGCTAACGGGTGCGCTTTCCGCAAGCGCCATGCGCGCGGCCCCTCCCGCCTGAGCCGGCGGGGAATTTCGCCCCGGCCCCGCCCGGCCTTTCGCGCTCCCTCCGTCAGCTTTTCCGCCCGCCGGATGAGGCGGGAAAGCCTCTTCTATTCTCCTTATTCCGTCCAGCCATGTCCAACACCGCGCGGAAAGCCGCGCCAACGGGGTCGGCGCGATCCCGCGTCAACGGAGCCGCGCCTTCGCTTTACCGCCTTTTCCGCCTGATGGCCGGGCGCTGCGATCACCACGCGTTGCCGTGTTCTTCCGCTTTTCGCTTGCTTCGCTTGCTCCGCCGGCCGCTCGCGAACCGCGGCCGCGACGCGGGGCGGCGGTATGCGTGGTTTTATCCGCGGCCGAAGTGCGCATCATTGAATATAGGACCAGGCTTCGGCCTTTCCATCATATGTATTGCGGGCGGACCGGCGTCCTAGGCTCGGATTTATGGGGGGATGATGGTTATGGATGATGATCCCGAGAAGAGGCCGCGGATGAACGGCTTGGATGAGGCCTCCAAGAAAGAGCTGCCCGCGAAGATCACCGCGGGGGATGGGACGCCGCGCCGCATGCGCGGGAGCGCCGGCCTCCAGCCGCGGGAAGCTCCTGCCGATCAAGGCCTGTGCCGCATGCGCGGGAGTGTCCATCCTTTTCGCGCGAGGTATAGGATGGCGGCAACCGGGCGATATCCGCCCGCAGGAACGACCTCTACCGGTCAGGCGCGCCTTTTCCGCAAACACGCGTAAGACTCGGCCGCGGGTCGGCGCCTAGGGCGAGGGCCTTCCCTTCCTCCTCCTGGCGCCTGCCGCCACCAGCGCCGCCCCCGCCAGGGCGAGGATACCGGCCACGGGCCTAAAGCTCGAGAAGGCCGCGGGTCCGCGCCTAGGGCGAGGGCCTTCCCTTCCTCCTCCTGGCGCCTGCCGCCACCAGCGCCGCCCCCGCCAGCACCAGCAAACCCGCCGCCAGCCAGAAGAGGTAGAGGTTGGACCCCGTCACGGGCAGGATGTTCGGCCCCGCCGTCTCCGTGCCCTCGGGGGCGCTGGGCTTGGGGTTGGCGAGCTGGTCCGCCTCCAGCACCGCCTGGTTCCTTATCTGCGTGCCCGCCGGCAGCCCCGTGTTCACCCTGCTCTGGAAGGTGAGGGTGACGGTGATCCCCACGTCGATGGAGCCCACGTTCCACCTCATCCTGGCGGGGTCGGAGTCGTCGGCCCCCTGGCCGGTGATGGAGCCGGGCACGTAGGTGGTGTTGGCGGGCACGTCGTCATAGACCACCACGCCTGTGGTGGGGATGCTCCCGACGTTCTTCACCGTGATGGTCCACAGCAACACGTCTCCCCCCATCACCTGGCCGCCGTTGAGGTCCTGCACCGCCTTGTGGAACTCGAAGGCCAAGTCCCGTCAAGTGGTGTATTAAGAACCATCATGCCATCCCTCTCTTGATGACAGGCTAGACGGCCGCCGGTACGAGCTCCCTCACCTCCTCCTCGGTATCTGGAACAT
>JACVJD010000098.1 GCA_015711825.1 Candidatus Solincola daggyaiensis | reverse complement strand
AGGTCGGCGTACTGCGGGTAGATGCCGTAGGCCGCGAAGCCTCCTCCCAGGCCGTTGCTGCGCTCCTTCATGTTGGCGATGGCGGTGAGCATGGGCTCCCCGTTGAACTTCTCGCCGCGCAGGTTCATCATCCCGAATATGGAGCAGCCGGAGAAATCCTTGTCGTCCCTGATGCGCGCGCCCCTCAACACCTCTTATACCCCCTTGTCCCTCGCGGCGCCAGCCTTCATGATCCCGGCCGCCGTCTCCGTTATGCGCTCCTGCCTGACCGAGCGCGGCAAGTGTATGTGCCCGAAGGCCTCCTCGAGGAGGAAGTTCTTCACCCTACGCACGTTGGCCCGCTCCTGTATGAGGCCGGTGAGTATGCCCGCGCGCTCGATCCTGCCCGCCATGAGCATGCCCACCAGCACGTCTCCCTGCAGCACCACCTTGCGGTAGTCGTCGCCGTCTCCCCGGCGCGTCACCACCTCGTAACCGTCGCCCGGGGGATTGACGATGCCCGCCGAGAGCACCGGGAGCCCGAAGAACTCCACCGCGTTCATGGAGTTGCACCCCGGGTAGGGGACCTCCTTGCCGGCCATGTTCATGCCCGCGTACTTCCCCTGCAGGGCGGCCACGGGCCACAGGGCGTTGATGGAAGGCCTTCCCAGCACCACGTCCATGGCGCTCACGGCGTCACCCGCCGCGTAAACCCCCTCCAGGGCGGTGCGCTGGTATTCGTCCACCTCTATGCCGCGGGCGCATTGCAGCCCGGCGTCCTCGGCGAGCTCCACCCGCGGCCTCACCCCCACCGCCATCACCAGGAGGTCGAACTCGAGCTCCCCGCCGTCATCGAGGACGGCTTTGCCTTTTCCCCCGCCCCGGGGCTCCAGCCCGGCCACGCCCTGGCCGGTCACGATATCGATGCCGGCCTCGCGGCATCTCTCCCAGACCATGCGCGAGGCCTGCTCGTCCAGGGCCTGGGGGAGCACGCGCTCCATCTTCTCCACCACCGTGACCTTAGCCCCACGGGCCTCCGCCGCCTCCGCCGCCTTCATGCCGATCAGCCCGGCGCCCACGATCAGCACGCGCGCCGGCTTGGCGGTCCTCGCCAACATGCGCCTGGCGTCGTCCCAGGACACGAAGGTCAGGTAGTCAATCTCCTCCAGGCCGGGGACGGGGGGGATGAAGGGCTTGAAGCCGGTGGCCAGAAGAAGGCTGCGCCACCTCACCTTCTCCCCCTCCGCGGTGGTGAGGGTCCTTTTCGCCGCGTCCACCGCCTCCACCCTGGTTCCTTTGCGGAAATCCACCCGCATGGAGCGGTAATATCCGGGGGGGCGGTAATACATCCCCCCGCTCTCTATCTGGCCCGCCACCAGGTAGGAGATGAGGGGACGGGAATAGCAACGGTATTTCTCCTCCCCGAAAAGGATGATCGAACCCTCGGGGTCCAGCTTCCTCACGGCATCACAGGCGTTGATGGCAGCGGCGGAGTTCCCGACCATCGCGTAACGGTATGTCGCCGCCATGTTCATTCCTCCACCAGCAGCAGGGCTTCGTTGGGGCAATTGGCGACGCAGGCGGGGACCTCGAGGTCCGGGCATAGGTCGCACTTTCCTACCGCCTTCTTGTCCGCCTCGTCACGGCGCACGGCGCCGAAGGGGCAGACCAGGATGCAGGTCCAGCACCCCACACAGCGCTCCGGGTCGTTGGTCACCACCCCCGTCCGGGGATCTTTGCTCATCGCCCCCGAGAGGCAGGCGGTCACGCACGGAGCCTCGTCGCAGTGCCGGCACTGCAGGGCGAAGGAGACATGCCCCTCCTCCTCCACCTCCACCCGCTTCACCGGCCTCCTCTCGCTCTTGAAGGCCTTGATGATGTTCTTGCTCTTGGAGTGCTGCACGACGCAGTGGATCTCACACAGGCGGCAGCCGATGCAGTATTCCTCGCGGGGCACGATCCTGATCAAGTCTAAATCACCTTCTTCGTCCTCCAACCGGACCGGGAGAAGGGCTCCTCCCGGCCTCGCCGTGACCTTGAGGCATAGCGCCAAGGGCCTGTAAACATACACATCATAAGCGTAAACGGGAACGATGACCATAATCTCGGCCATTATGCGAGATGGTCGTTCCGTAATCGAGACCCTCCCCATGACGACCCGGCGATAAAGGGTCGGCCACCGCCATGGGGCCTCGAAGTCGCGGTACGCTTCACACCTGACGCGTATGCGGGTATTCCCGCCGATAATCCATAGGCAATAGGTTACCTATTGCCTATATAACGGGAAATATTATATATTGTCAAGCATAAGAGCGGATAATTTTGACCGATATATGGCTGGAGGCCCCTTGCTGGAGAGAAAGACGCTGGCCATACTGGAGACCCTCAGGGATTCCCGCGAGCCCCTGGGGGCAAGGGCCGTCTCCCAGGAACTGGCCCGGAGGGGGATCGAACTCAACGAGAGAACCGTGCGTTACCATCTGCTGCACCTCGACCAGCGCGGCTTAACCAGGCTGGAGGGCAGGAGGGGTCGTTCGCTGACCGAAAGGGGCCTGCGGGAGATCGAGGGCGCCATGGCCATGGACAGGGTGGGATTCGTCAATTCTCGTATCGACGACCTCGCCTGCCGCTCCGATTTCGACCTCGCCGGGCGGAAGGGCCACCTGGTCATCAACGTGACCTTTCTTCCGCTGGAGCAGGAGCGTCGCGCAATAGATGCTATGCGGCCCGCCTTCGACGCGGGCTTCTGCCTCTCGGACCTGGTGCTGCGCGCGGGGCCCGGTGAGCGGGCCGGAGACATGGAAGTACCCGCGGGAATGGTGGGATGGGGCACCGTCTGCAGCGTCACCTTGAACGCGGTGTTTCTGCGTCACGGCATACCGGTGGAATCCAGTTTCGGGGGACTGCTGGAGATCCGAGAGGGAAAGCCCGTGCGCTTCACCGAGATCATAAGCTATGCCGGCTCCAGCCTCGACCCCATAGAGATCTTCATCAAGGGCAAGATGACCAGCGTGCACGCGGCAGCCACGGAAGGGGACGGGAGGATCTGCGCCTCCTTCCGCCTCATACCCGCCTCGGCTCTGGAAAACGCCACGCAGGTAAGGGAGGGGATGGTGGAGGCTCGCCTGGGCGGAATGGTCATGTTGGGCAGGCCCGCGCATCCCCTGATGGAGATCCCCGCCGGCAGGGACAGGGTGGGACTGGTGGTCGCGGGAGGCCTCAACCCTCCCGCCGCCGCGGAGGAGATGGGGATAGACACCTTCTCGCGCGCCATGGCCACCTTGGTGGATTACTCCTCCCTCACCCCGTTTTCCTCTCTGGCCAAGCGCATACCATAACCGGCCTCGCCCCTGCCGCCCTCGGCGCCCCGATCCGCGGCGCGGCAAGGCGAAGGCGTTTTTCTCTTCCCATCTCCTTTCCCCCCCTGTCTCCTCTTTCCCCTCTCTCCTTGCGTGGCGGGCGGAGAGCGGGAAGGTCATCGCGCGACGGCGTAGTAGATATAAATGGCCGCAACGGGGAGGGGCGAAGGAGGCTTTGAAGGTGGAACGGGAGAGAGGCAACGCCGCCTACGCGCTGAGGGCGAGGGAACTGGTGAAGGACTACCCTCGTCCCGGCAGGGGCATGCGGTCTTTTTTCCTGCCCTCCTGGAGCCGGGAAAAGGTGAGGGCGCTGGACGGCGTGAGCCTGAGCGTTTCCAGGGGAAGCATATTCGGCCTGCTGGGCACCAACGGCGCCGGAAAGACCACCTTCATGAAGATCGCCTTCGGCCTTCTGCTTCCCACCTCGGGAACGGTGGAGGTTTTGGGCCAGGAGCCCTCGCGCCGCGGCGTGCGCGCTCGCATGGGCATGGTGCTGGGGGACGAGCGCAGCTTCTACTGGCGCTTGTCCGGGCGTCGCAACCTGGAGTTCTTCGCCGCCCTCCACGACATGGGCCGCGCGGCCGCCGCGGAGCGCATAGAAACCCTCTCCGGGCTTATGGATATGTCGCCCTACCTCGACGTGCCGGTCTCGGATTATTCCGCGGGCATGCGCCAGAAGATGGCGGTTGCGCGCGCTCTGCTGCATGACCCCGAGGTTCTCTTTCTGGACGAGCCCACCCGCTCCCTCTCGCCCGAGGCCGCTTACCCGCTGCGCGACTTCATCTCCCGCGAGCTGGTGGAGCGCCAAGGCAAGAGCGTCGTCCTCGCCACCCAGGACATGGAGGAGGCGGGGCGGCTCTGCCGGGAGGTGGCCGTCCTGCACCGCGGACGCCTGCTCTTCCTCGGCCCCATGGAGGAACTGTTGCGGCGCGGGGAGAGCTTGCTCGGTAAAGGCGCCGGGCTGGGCGACGTCTTCGTGGAGCTGGTGCGGAACGAGGAGGCCGGGGCCGGGAGAGGCGCGCGCGAGGGGGAGCGGGGGAGTAGGGGGACGGGGGGATGAGGAAAGCCCTCGCCTTCCTCAAGCGCGACTTCTTCATCGAGACCAGCTACCGCTTCAACTTCCTCCTCTCCCTGGCGGGGGCGGTCTTCTCGGTGACCATCTTCTACTTCGCGGGGAGGATCGTCGACCCCGCCTATGTGCAGGAGACCGCCGACGACTATTTCTCCTTCGCCCTGGTGGGCATGGCCATGGCCATGTATCTGCGCGCCGGCCTGGGATCCTTCGCGGAGAGCATCCGCGAGGAGCAGATGATGGGGACCCTGGAGGCCATGATGTCCACCCCCACCCCCCTCTCCACCGTCGTGCTCTCCTCCGCTCTATGGCGTTTCCTGTTCACCTCGCTGAGCGTGCTCGCCTACCTGCTCCTGGGCGCGGCCTTCGGGGTTTCCTTCGCGGGTGCGAACGTGGCGGCCGCCCTCCTCCTGCTGGCGCTCACCGTGCTCGCCTACGCGGCCCTGGGGATCGTCTCCGCCGCCTTCATCGTCGTCTTCAAGCGCGGCGACCCCATCAACTGGGTGGTGAGCAGCCTCTCCATCCTGCTGGGAGGCGTTTTCTTTCCCTACACCGTGCTCCCGGGCTGGATGCGGTTCTTCTCCCGCCTCCTCCCCATGACCTGGTCCCTGGACGGCATCCGTTCCGCCCTGCTCAAGGGAGCGGGGTTCGCCTCCCTCTGGCGCGAGTTCCTGGCCCTGGCGGCCATCGCGGCGGTCCTGGTCCCCTTGAGCCTGGCGCTCTTCGGCCTCGCGGTACGCCATGCCCGCCGCACCGGCTCCCTGGTAAAATACTGACTGGGACAGCGGTTTAACCCGCGAGGAAAGCGGGCAAGAATAGAAGGCGGGGTCAGAAAAAGTCCTTTATCAGTCCTGCGTCAAGGAAGGGGGCCTGCCATGGAGGGTAGTTTCTTCGAGGGGATCACCCAGCGGACGGTGGAGATAACCGGGGGCGCTTGCGAGGTGCCCATACTCTATCGCGACGTCTTCGCGGTGGCGGGGGTCTTCGCCGCTCCCACCCTTAAACTCAAGGAGCTCCTGCCCACCTCCAAACTGGTTCCCGCGGAGATCTATCCCGGCAAGGGGTTGCTGGGTTTCATGGCGGCGGACTACCGCGACACCACCATCGGCCCCTACAGGGAGTTCATCATCATGGTGCCGGCGCGCTACCGCCCCCGCCTCAACCCGCCCCTCCTTCCCGTGCTGCGCATGGCCGCGTCACTCTCCTTCGAGGTGTTCATCTGGCAGCTGCCCCTCACCTCCGAGCTCGGCCTCCGCGCCGGCGTGGACATATGGGGGTTCCCCAAGTTCCTGGCGGACATCGAGTTCCGCGAGGAGGACGGTAGGGTATCCTGCGCCCTCTCCGAGGGAGGCAAGGAGATCCTCACCCTGGAGGTGAGAAAAAACGCCGCCCGCATGAAGACCTACTTCGACTACACCGTCTTCTCGGTGAAGGACCGAGAGCTTCTGCGCACCCCCGTGAGCGGCATCTCCGGGGGGCTGGGGCGGAGCTTCCGCCCCGGAGGCGCGCGCCTCGCCCTGGGCGAGCACGAGCTTTCGCGCCGCATCCGCGAGATCGCGCCCGGGCGCAGCGTCATGACCCTCTACGTCCCCAAGGGCAAGCTCATCCTGCCGGAGGCCGAGGAGCGCCTGGCACTGTGATGCCGGCCCGCCAGGCCCGCCCTTCACAGCAGCTCTCGCAGTTCGGCGATGATCTCCTCCAGGGGCGGCGCGTCGAAGAATGCCCTGCCGGTTATGCCGTTGCAGCAGCTCTGGTAGAGCAGCGCCACCAGCCTTTTCAAGTCCTGAGGCAGCGGAGGCGGCGATATCTTCACTAGACCCTTCCACCCCATCATATCCGCCCTCTTCGCCGCCTCGACCTCCCTGGCCCAATCCGTTTTGCGGTAATAGCTCCTGGCGATCTCCTTGCTCACCGGGATGCCCCCGTATTCGAAGCGGCATTCGTCGGGGGTGCCCAGCACGTCCACCAGCATCAACCTCCGCTCTTCGTCGAAGGCGAACTCCACCTTGCCGTCCTGGTTCTCCAACCCCAGGGGCGCGACGGCCCGCGAGATGAGCTCGTCCACCATGAGGACGGCTTCCTTCAACGCCTGTAATTCCTCGCCAGAGAGGCCCGCGATCTCCCTCGCCTCCTCCCACCCCAGGTACCTGTCGGTGGATTCCAGCTTGGTGGAGACGTCGAGGAGGGGACGCTCGAGCCTCTCGCCGGGGATGGGAGGTCTTTCCAAACCAAGGTCTTCCAGGCGCAGACCGCCCTCCTCCAGGCGCTTGAAAACGCTGCAACCCTGCGGCAGCGAGTTACGATAGATCACCTCCAGGGGGATGAGGAAGTTGCCTCCCGCGTCGCGGTATGGCGAGTAATCGAAGGCTGCCCCCACCGGACGCGGCTCGATGACGCGCACCAGTTTGACCTCCATGACCCGCGCGGGCGCGTCCAACTCCGCCAGGCGCCGCAGCGCCCCGTCCTCCCCCACCACGCCCAGGTAGTGGGTCGCTATCCCCATGGCCTCGAGACGCTCGAAGAAATACGCCCCTATGAGGCAGAGAGCCGCTCCCTTGCCCTCGATGTGGTCCGGCATCTCACCCCAGTCGAACACCGAATAGCGGTCCGAGAAACGGAACCGCCCCCTCCCCGGCTCGGCCTCGGAGGGAGCCTCAAGCACCTCCAGGTCCTTCACGCTTCCCATGCACTTTCCTTTCTCCCGAGGACGAGGTCTCGCCCTCTTCTCTCGTCCCTTGCGGCGAAGGTGCCTTCTACTCCATCATTCAAGCGGTCTTTGCCCGGTGCCGCCCGCTGGGGCCGCCTCGCGCCGACCCCGCACAGTCCTATCCTCGCCCGCGGCGTGAGCGGCCTCAGGGTCGCACCGCCTTCAGCCCAGGAAACCCCTCAGCACCGCGGCCTCCTCGACCATGGCCGACACCTCGCTTCCCTCCTCCAGGAGCAGCAGGATGTTGGAGGTCATGTTCCTGTGGATGAGATGCCGGTTGAGGGTCGGCTCGGCGGGTATGCCGAGTATGCCCTCCAGCCATTTAAGGTCCTCCTCCACCCCGGAGAGGGCCGGGAACCTGCCCTTCAAGCGCGCGATGTTGTCCCTGTTCACGAAGGCACAAGCATCCTGAGCGTCCTGCTTGAGGTTCACGTAGAGGCGTCCCAGCGATTCGCTCATGCCCACGTCGAAGGCCTCCCTCAAAGCCCTCCCGGTGCCGATGACCTCGGGAGGGATGCCCAGAGAGTAAAGGGAGGCGGTGAAGGTGATGGCGCGGGGGAGGCTCACGCCCTTGGTCAATTCCCTGGAATATCCGAAAAGGCCCGTATGCAGCCTCCTCTCCCTGCGCCGCGGTATGTGCCCGGACATCTCGATGATCAGGGGCGCGATCTCGATGATGGTGGCGCGATAATGCTTCTTGAACACGGCGATGAGCTTTTCCGCCTCTCTCTCCTCCTCGGCTCCCATGCCGGGCGCTGCAGCTCTCCGCGCCAGCTCCCGGTTCAACCCCTTCACCGCCGCGGCCACCGCCCCGGGGGGATGGTCGTAGCGGAAGGAGGACTGCACGGTGGCGGTGCGCACCCCGCGGTATTCCTCCGTGAAGCGCTTCACCGTCTGCGGTGAAAGATTGCCGCGGAAGGGCGCGCCGCCGCACCCGATGACGGGATATACCTCCACCCCGCAGTCCTCCGCCGCCTGGCGGGCCCTGGAAACCGCCACCTTGGCCCCCAGCACCGCGGGCACCATGCCGTAGTTCAGGGCGGGATCCGAGCGGGCGATGAACGGGCGCACGTAATCGAGGGCCTTTATCTTCCCCAGCCCCCGTCTTTTATAGAGAGCGACGTATTTCCGGATAAGGTCTCCCAGGCCCATCATGTCCGGTATGTCCTCCACCAGGGGTATCATCTCGATGACAGGAGGGTTGCCGCTCCCTATCCTCCTCTCGGGATCCTTCCTGATCAGCCGCGCGAAATCCGAGTAGATTCCCTGCAGGTATACCAGTTGCTCCGCCGAGGTGGTCATGGGCAGGATGATCTCGAACACCGGCGGGCAATGCAGGCCGATGTCCTTGGCGATGTCGTGGGCGGTAAGGATGTTGGCGAAGGCGCGCAGGATGCGGTAGCTGCCCTTCTCCACCCAGATATTGGGAAGGCGGTAGGTGAGGAAGATATCTTTTCCCAGCCGCTTCTTTCTGAAGAAGGGCAGGTTTTCCTCGAACAAGCGCTCGATGACCGCTTCGTCCACGTACTTGCCCTCCCAGTCCCACATGAACTCGCGGCAGCCGAGCTCCTCGAAGGCCACCACGCACTCCCTTACCTCGTCGCGGCTGTCGATGAAGCTCTTTCCCAGCCAGAAGGCGGCGGCGGCGTTGTCCGGATGCTGCGTGGCCATGGTCCCAGGTATGGCGCGCATAAGCGTCCCCTCCTTGATCAGGGATAGGGCGGTCCGCTAACATCATGCCCATAGATCCCCGGTCGCGGTTTTCTATCTTTTATAGCATCAATATATCCGAAGCGCTAACCGCCTTCCATCCCGGGACATCCGGACTCGAGGAGAACGAGCCCCGGCGCAAGCGCCATGGGGCAGGGTTTTGACCGTGCGCCTCCTCACAAGGCCGCTTCCCTGCAATCTTGAGCCTGGACGCGCGTGCGATCGGGAGCCGGCCCCGCGTCGCAACGGCCGACAAGACCTGGCGGGCGGTCGAGCGCCTGCGCCGGCCACGTCATGCGCGCTTTTCGGGCTCGGTCCCGACTAGGACCCGTGGGACGGGCCCCTCTCGGTCCGTCAGCCGTTTCCGAACAAGCCACCTTGTTGGCCCCCGGTACCGGCAAGGGCCTCGAAGGCATATCTCCGGCTTCTTGCATCTTCGCTGAGCGATAATCGGGAACAGAGATCCCGCAAGCGATAGAAGGTGTCTCCGGACAAGACAACGATGCGTTTTCGTCTCCTTTACCCATCGACGAGGATTATGGGATCGGACGCTGAAGTCCTTATACTCATCTTGGACAGTTGATATTCCATACTCCCAGGTGAAGGGGCATATTTCACCCTCGGAAAAGGGCCGTGGCATTAGGATTGGCCTCCCTGGCCGATGGCGGCACCGCGACCCCGCAGGCCTTGAATACCTTGCCGGCACATCCCTGCAAGGGGCTGCGCAGCAGCCAGGTCTTCCCGTCCTGGGACACCTCCACCTCGTAGAGGGCCTCGAGGTCCTGCATCATCTGGTCCCACTCGAATGCGCCCCCC
>JACVJD010000097.1 GCA_015711825.1 Candidatus Solincola daggyaiensis | reverse complement strand
GGGAAAGCGCGGAGTGGGGCCGAGATAACGGCGCGGGGTGTTGCCCCTGCCGGCGTCGAGCTTTCGGGGGCGGGGAGAGCGCAAGGGGAGCGGGAGCGCATGGTTGGAGAATCCGATACGGGGTATTCGCCGACCTCTCCTCCCATGACTTATCCGGGCTCAAGGACGCCGTCCGTTGCGCGTGGAGCGCGGGCCGCGAAGGGAGTTGAGGAAAGGTGAGAAACAAGAGCCATCGGGATTCTACGTTTTCGATAAGCATGGGTTATCCGCCCCCCTCTACGCCCGCGGCTTATCCGGGCTCAAGGACGCCGTCCGTTGCGCGTGGAGCGCGGGCCGCGAAGGGAGTTGAGGAAAGGTGAGAAAACTTAAGGTGGGAAGGCGAGATTTCCTCGCCCTGGGCGCGGCCGGCGCCGGCGCCATGCTGGGTTATGCCGTGTTCCGCGATACCACGGCGGGAGCGGTGCCGCTGCTCAGGCCGCCCGGAGCGCAGGACGAAGAGGCCTTCGTGTCGCGCTGCTTGCGCTGCCAGGAATGCGTGCGCGCTTGCCTCACGGGATGCCTGGAGCCTGCGGGCAGGGAATTCGGCACCCTGAAGCTGTGGACGCCGCGCTTCAATCCCGCCCTGGCCAAGTGCGAGTTCGAGCTCTGCGGCCGCGCCTGCGCGCATGCCTGCCCCGTGGGGGCGATAAGACGCCCTCCCGATGACGAGGTGCGCATCGGGACAGCGGCGGTGAACAGGTCCAAGTGCATCGCCTGGAACGAGGGCAAGGACTGCCTGGTCTGCTACGAGCG
This sequence comes from Candidatus Solincola daggyaiensis, assembly GCA_015711825.1. GTDB lineage: Bacteria > Actinomycetota > Geothermincolia > Geothermincolales > RBG-13-55-18 > Solincola_B > Solincola_B daggyaiensis. The sequence continues at coordinate 9,043 of JACVJD010000097.1, read as the reverse complement.
CTGCTCGTATGGGGCCATCGAGCCTGATTCACGCGGCAGGCCGCGGGTGATGGCGGAGAAATGCGTGGGCTGCGGCGCCTGCCAGAACACCTGCGTGACCTGTCCCGACCCCGCCATCGTGGTCTATGCGCCGGACGCGGCCCCGTCCGGGGGAAGCGGCGGAGGAGGAGGCGGAAACGGCGGGCGCGGGAACTGAAAGACGCCTGGCCATCGAGCGCTCCCAATGCCGTCGCGTCATCCTATCCGTCGAGACAATGGAGAGCGTGCATAAAACCACAAGGAGGGGCTGCGACTTAGGCCTTGAAACATGGCCCAGAAGTGGAGGGCACGCAAGCCGCCACCGTACCGTCAAACCATTCCCGTCGCCTTCATCTTCGTCCCGGACACCAAAGCCTGCTTCGTTTCATGTATTGCGCTCGAGATAAAGGCTCCCTCCCTCTATCGCGGGGGAGCGACGTGGCGGTTCCGCCGCCTTCCGGTATCAGCCGGCTTCCGCCCTCTACACCCAGGGAGAGCCTTGCAGGCTGTCCATGGGTGAGCTTGGCGATGGTTTTCTCGCTGCGCCCGGGGGAGAGCCGGCGATAAAAGAGTTTCCATCTCCTCCCATTCCATGCGCTTTCCGAGCTTGGGAGAACCTGGATCGCCGCGTCCCTTTCCCCTCCAACTAAAGACCGGATGGCCTTTGCGGGTATGAGAGCGGCGGGATCGAGGGGGAAGCGAAGAAGCCCGGGACGGGGACCTTCCTCCGCTTTGCTGGTAAAATAGACGTGGCCGGCGCGGGGATAGGAGGCCTTCTCGCGGGAGCGGGAAGGCGGTCAAGCAAAACGGGAAAACGGCGGCAAGCATTCGCAGAGACGCTTGTGCGGGGACGGGTACGCGGCCGTGGCGGAAAGGAGGGCCATGGAGGTCAAGACCATCGTGGACGAATGCCTGGAGCTGTGGAGGGATCCCTATCCCCACCTCGCAAGGCTCAGGGAAGAGGGCGAGAGGCCGGTGGGCGTTTTCTGTTCCTACACCCCCGAGGAGATCCTGCACGCGGCGGGGCTGACGCCGGTGCGCCTCATGGGGGCGGTGCGCTCCCTCACCCACGCCGACGCCCACCTGCAGGCCTACTGCTGCTCCCTGGCCCGCACCGACCTGGACATGGCCCTGGCCGGGGACCTTGACTACCTGGAGGGGGCGGTGTTCGTGCAGACCTGCGACACCATGATGCGCCTCTCCGACATCTGGCGCCGCAACACCGCATTCCCCTACCACGGTGACCTGGTGCTGCCCATCCGCATGGGGGAGGAGGTATCCCTTCCTTTTCTTGAAGAGGAGGTCAAGAGGTTCCGCCGTGGCGTGGAGGAGTTCGCCGGCCAGCGGATTTGGGACGATGCGCTCGAGGAGAGCGTCCATGTGTACAACCGCAACCGCAGGCTGGCGGAACGCCTGTACAAGGCGCGCGCTTCCGGCGCCATTGACGGGCTTTCGGCCATGGCTTGTCTGCTGGCGGGGTTCTGGATGCGGCGCGAGAAGCATAACGAGATGCTGCACGAGCTGCTGGAGCGCATCGAGGGGGCGGGCGCGGCGGCGGGCGAGGAAAGGGTGCCGCTGCTGGTGAGCGGGAGCGTCTGCACCACCCCCGACCTCTTCGAGCTGATACTCGAGCTGGGGGCGGACGTGGTGGACGACGACCTCTGCTGCGGACACCGCTACTTCGACGCTTTCGTGGACGAGTCGTCATCGCCGGAGGAGGCCCTGGCCAAGCGCATGTGGGAGCGGGTCAACTGCCCCGCCAAGCACCAGTGCATCGAGGACCGTTTTCAGCGCCTGGTTCGGCAGGTCATGGACAGCGGGGCGAAGGGAGTGGTCTTCTACCTCCAGAGCTTCTGCGAGCCGCACCTCTTCGACCTCCCCTATCTAAGGCAGCGTCTCCAGGAGGAGCTGGAGGTGCCCTCGCTGGTGCTGGAAAGCGAGCTGCAGTCCTTCTCACGCGGACAGCTCCGCACCCGCCTGCAGGCCTTCATCGAGACCATCACGGGAGTCTGAAGGTTGGGCGAGCCTCGTCCCGGCGCGGCGATGGGGGTGGAAAGCCCCTGTCCCGCCATCGAATAGGGAAGAAAGGTATGGGTGGAAAGCGGTTTTCGGGCTTTGCCCGGGGAGCGGAGGTATAGTGGCAGTCTTTAAGAGCGGCATATCTGTCCCGGGCGGGATGCGGGTAGGCCCGGCCCTCGACCGCCTTGAACGGGTAGAGCGAGGAACGAGCGAGGGCGCGTGGGTGTTCTTTACCACGAGGCGCAGGTTGCCGCGGGCGGCGAGCGAGGAGGGCTTGTGATGAGCGAGGATGTGAGGGAGCGCACGCAAGAGGAGAAGGCGGACAGGGAGCGCCGCAAGATCAAATCGGCCGGCGCCATGCGTGAGCTCATGACCAAATATTACCTGGAGGCCAAGGGCGCGGAGGGAACGGACAGGCATATAGCCTGGATAACCAGCGGAGCTCCCGTGGAGCCCCTCATCGCATTCGACGTCATACCCGTCTATCCCGAGAACCACGGCGCCATGTGCGGCGCGGCGCACATGAACGTGGAGCTGTGCGAGGTGGCGGAGGGGCGCGGCTTCTCCCGCGACCTCTGTTCCTACGCCCGCGGCGACATCGGCAGCGCCATCACCAAGGGCGGTCCCATCGGGGGGCTGCCCCGTCCCACTTTCCTGGTGGCCTGCAACAACATCTGCAACACCGTCTTCAAGTGGTACGAGGAGCTGGCGCGCTTCTTCGAGGTGCCCCTGTTCATCTTCGATACCCCCTTCGTGCGCGGCGACCTGCCTGAGCACCTAGCCGCCTATTCCGTGCGCCAGATGCACGAATACGTCTCCTTCCTGGAAGAGATGACCGCAAAGGAATACGACGAGGCGCGTTTCATGGACGTGGCCGCCAAGTCCCTCTTCGCCTCCGCGCTATGGAAGGAGGTGCTGGCCTGCAACGAGCACCGTCCCGCTCCCATGACCTGCTTCGACGCCTTCATCCTCATGGCCCCCATCGTCACCCTGCGGGGGACCCAGGAGGTGGTGGACTTCTACCAGGGCGTGCTGGAGGAGATGAAGCGGCGCATCGAGGAGGGAGTGGGTATCCTGCCCTCGGAGAGATACCGCCTGCTATGGGACAACATCCCGGTGTGGTACGAGATGCGCAACCTCGGAAAGCTGTTCATGGAGCTGGAGACCTGCCTGGTGGCGGATACCTACACCAGCGCCTGGACCTTCGAGGGCGTGGACGCGGAAAAGCCCCTGGAGAGCATGGCCAGGATCTACACCGAGGTCTACCTGAACATCGATCTGGAGAGGATGGCGGACAAGATAGAGTCCCTGGCCACGCGCTTCGGAGTGGACGGCATGATCATGCACTCCAACCGCAGCTGCAAGCCCTACTCCCTGGGGCAGTACGACCTGGCCAAGGAGTTCACGCGGCGCACCGGCAAACCGGCGCTGATCATCGAGGCCGACCACACCGACTCCCGCTGGTACGACCGCGCCCAGATCGAGACCCGCATCCGCGATTTCGTGGAAAACCTCCTCCTCCCCCAGACATAGGGGTCACGCCTCATTTCATGTCTGGGGAGCGGCAAGGCATGGGGATCAAAACTGGTCACTAGCCTGCAGGCACAAACCTTGGGGACGGGTCCGGCCACCGCATTGCAGCGCGTCCCCTGGTGCGGTGGCGCGGTCGCAACATGAACATGTGAAAGTTGCCTTATAATGGCAAAGATTGCAGATTCGATATATTGACTTCGGGGCGACTGCGGCCTATTATACATCTGAACGGTTGCTCATATATTAAAACAAGGATCTATGGCAGGGAAAGAACCGGGTCAAGCAGAAGGCCTAAGCGGTAAGGGAAAAGGGCGAGCCAGCAAGACCGCATGCCGCCTGGATTCGGAGGAGCTGATCCGCAGGACGGCGGAGCTGTTCGGGGTGCTCTCCGACCCCACGCGCATCAAGATTATCCACGCTCTGTCCCGGGCCGAGCTGTGCGTGGGCGAGCTGGCGGAGCTGGCAGGCGTGAGCGACTCCGCCGTATCGCACCAGCTGCGCATCCTTCGCAACCTGGGCCTGGTCTCCTTCCGAAGGGATGGGAAGAAAGCGCTATATTCCCTCAGCGACGAGCACCTGAAAAGAATCCTCGAGCAGAGCATGGAGCACGTGAAAGAAAGATGATAAACCCGCCGCGTGCAAGCGAGACGCTAAGGCCAATGCAAGGAACTGGTAAGGCACGAGAGGGAAAAAGGATCTATCCCGCTGCACATAACGAGTGGTAATAGCTGGAGCCGGGAACCGGCAGAGCAAGTGAATAAAGAAGGACAGCTTTGACCGCTGCGGCGTCCCTCCAGGCCCGCGGGCGAACATACAGAAAGGCGATATAGCGTGACGGAAGAGATCGACCTCGCCGGCCTGGAAGGCATAAGCGAGGAGGAAGCTGCCCGCAGGCTGGAGGAGGACGGCCCCAACGTCATAGCCTCCGCCGCCAAGCGCACCGTCCTGCGCATCGCCCTGGACGTCCTCGCGGAACCCATGTTCCTGCTCCTGGTGGGGGCTGGCGCCATCTATCTGGCGCTGGGAAGCCTGCAGGAGGCCCTGGTCCTCATGAGTTTCGTGCTGCTCATCATGGGCATCACTTTCTTACAGGAGCAGAGGACGGAGAAGGCCCTGGAGGCGCTGCGGGACCTCTCCAGCCCCCGCGCCTTGGTGGTGCGCGGCGGCCGTCAGGTGCGCATCGCCGGGGTGGAGGTGGTGCGCGGCGACATCATCGTCCTCGCGGAAGGGGACCGCGTGCCCGCTGACAGCGTCCTGATCGCGTGCTCCAACCTCATGGTGGACGAATCCCTGCTCACGGGGGAGTCGGCGCCGGTGCGCAAGCTTCCCTGCGAGGGAAAGCCGCCGATGGGAAAGCCCGGCGGGGACGACCTCCCCTCCGTATTCGCAGGTACCCTGGTGGTGAAGGGGCACGGCGTCGCCCGGGTCATGGCCACCGGCGCCGCAACGGAGATGGGCAGGATCGGGCGTGCGCTGGAGGAGATCGAACCCGAGCCCACCCTCCTGCAGAAGGAGACCAGGCGGGTGGTGTTGGGCGTCGCCCTGTTGGGCCTGGCCCTTTGCGCCCTGGTCTTTGTGGCCTACGGCGCGACCCGCGACGACTGGCTGGGGGGGTTGCTGGTTGGCATCACCCTGGCCATGGCCATGCTTCCGGAGGAGTTCCCGGTGGTGCTCACGGTCTTCCTCACCTTGGGAGCCTGGCGCATCTCCAGGAACAATGTGCTCACGCGCAGTATGCCCGCGGTGGAATCCCTGGGAGCGGCCAGCGTGCTCTGCGTGGACAAGACCGGCACCCTGACCATGAACCGCATGCGGGTGGCGAGGCTCATGGCCGGCGGCAGGGAACACGTGTTGGAGGAGGGCGGCTCCGATGCGCTGCCGGAGGACTTCCACGAGGTGGTGGAGTTCAGCGTGCTGGCCTCCCAGAAGGACCCCTTCGATCCCGTGGAGAAGGCCATCGCCCGGCTCGGTGAGAGCGCCCTCGACAACACCGAGCACCTGCACGCGGACTGGACGCTGGAGCGGGAGTACCCGCTCTCGACCGAGCTCCTCGCCCTCTCCCACGTCTGGAGGTCGCCGGACGGCAGGGAATACGTCATCGCCGCCAAGGGAGCCCCGGAGGCCGTCGCCGATCTCTGCCACCTTGAGCAGGAGCGGAAAGAAGAGCTGTGGCGGCACGTGGAAAGACTGGCGGGCGAAGGCCTGCGTCTCCTGGGGGTGGCCAAGGCCTCTTTTTCCCTGGAATTTCTTCCCAAAGACCAGCACGACTTCGTCTTCGAGTTCCTGGGCCTCATCGCTCTCGAGGACCCGGTGCGACCCGCCGTGCCCGCCTCCATCCGCGAATGCTATGAGGCGGGGATCAGGGTGATCATGATCACCGGCGACCACCCGGGGACCGCCCTGCACGTGGCACGCGATATCGGCCTGCAAACGGAGGGCGGCGTCATCACCGGCCCTGAGCTTGACGGCATGGACGACAGGGAGCTGAGGGAGCGCATCCGCGAGGTGAACGTTTTCGCTCGCGCGGTGCCGGAGCAGAAACTGCGCATCGTGAGGGCGCTCAAGGCCGACGGCGAGGTGGTGGCCATGACCGGAGACGGCGTCAACGATGCCCCCGCGCTGAAAGCGGCCGATATCGGGGTGGCCATGGGCGGCAGGGGGACCGACGTGGCGCGCGAGTCGGCCGACTTGGTGCTGCTGGACGATGATTTCTCCTCCATCGTCGCCGCCACGAGATCAGGGAGGCGTATATACGACAACCTGAAAAAGGCCACATCCTACATCATCGCCATCCACGTGCCCATCGCCGGTATGTCCGTCATCCCCGTCCTTTTGAAGATGCCCCTGGTCTTCTCTCCCATGCTCATCGCCTTCTTGGAGATCATCATCGACCCCGCGTGTTCTCTGGCCTTCGAGGCCGAGCCCGAAGAGGAAGGCATCATGCTTAGGCCACCGCGCCGCCTAAAAGGGCGCATCTTCAACCGCGGCAACGTCGTCGTCAGCTTGTTGCAGGGTTTGAGCGTGCTGGGCTTCGTGGTCCTGATGTTCTCCCTTGCCCACTTAAGGGGCATGGCGGAGATGGAGGTGAGGGCGGTCACCTTCCTCACCCTGGTGACGGCGAACCTGGGGCTGATCCTTGTCAACCGATCCTGGGAACATACCTTCTGGCATGTGAGAAGCCGTCCCAACCCGGTGCTTTGGTGGGTGGTACTTGGGGCGGCTGCGCTGACGGCCTTAGTCCTCTATACTCCCTATATGCGTCTGCTCTTCAAGCTGGCCTACCTGGACTTACTGGACGTCGCGATATGCGTAGGAGCGGGCTTTTTGTCCGTGATATGGTTCGAGACCTTGAAGCTCATAACCCACCTTAAGGACCACCCGCATACCTGAAGGTGCCCTCGGCCTCGAATGAGCATATGCGAAGACGCACTACGCTATGGGGTTTCTCTCCAGCAAGCGTTGGTGCTGGACCTGCCCATAAACCCAGCACATGGCAGATAATCAGCGGTAATGGCTATATGCAATCCATGCTGTGCCCGGTTCTTTTCGTTTCGTCGGCATTTTGAAAAAGGATCCGTATCGACCGCCTAATACGGTAAGGGTGTCGGTGTGCCCGTCCCCTCGCCCTTGCAGTCATGCCCTTGCCGCGCGTGCTTTTCGGTCAAAGCCGTGACCTGATCCTCAGGCCAGGGGGTCGTGCTCGGGCAGGATGAAGTACCGGACCTCCTTGGCGTAGTTGCTGAGCTCGCGCCGGAAATCGGGATGGGCGATGCCGATGAGCGCCTGGGCCCTCTGCCGCAGGCTCTTGCCGCGCAGGTTCACCACCCCGTATTCGGTGGCCACGTACATGACGTCGGTGCGGGTGAGGGTGACCACGGCTCCCGGCCTGAGCTGGGGCACGATCTTGGAGACCAGCTCGCCCGTCTCCTTGTCCTCCACCGCGGAGTGGGTGACGATGAAGGCCTTTCCGCCCCGGGAGATCCAGGCCCCGCGGGTGAAGTCCACCTGCCCTCCCGTGGCGGTGTACTGGATGGGCCCGAAGGACTCCGAGGCGCACTGCCCGGTGATGTCTATCTCGATGGTCGTATTGATGGATATGAGGTTGTCGTTTCTTCCGATGACCCAAGGGTCGTTGTTGTAGCTGATGGGCGAGAGGTAGATCATGGGGTTGTCGTTCACCCAGTCATATAGTTGCTGCGATCCGAAGACGAAATAACAAAGCATCTGGTGAGGGTGGAAGTTCTTCCTGGTGTTGTCCAGCACCCCTTCCTCGAAGAGCTTCATGTAAGCGTCCCCGATCATCTCGGTATGGCACCCCAGGTGCTTTTTGCGCACCAGCAGCTCGCCGATGGCGTTGGTGGTGCCCCCGATGCCCAGCTGGATGGTGGAGCCGTCCTCGATGAGGTCGATGATGTTCTCGGCGATGGCCCGATCCCTATCGGTAGCGGGGTCGGGGGGAAGGGAGAAGAGGGGATGGTGGTTCTCCGTCAGCTTGTCCACCTGGGATATGTGTATCCAGTTGGGGCCGTGCACGATGGGCTGTTGCTCGTTCACCTCCACGTAAACCTTTTCCACGTCGTCAAGCACGTCCAGAACGTTGGACATCAGCCCCAGGTTCATGTAGCCCTGCTTGTCCATAGGCCCCGCCTGCACGATGAGTTTGCGGTAGCCCGTCGCTTCCACGGCCTGCCTGGTCATGGAATGAAAATGATAGGGGGTATGAGTCATAAGGCCCTCCGCCAGGGCCTTGCGGTCCAGGGGGGAGGCGTAGTAGTTGTCGATGAGGATGTTGCGCTGCAGCTCCGGCTTGAGCACCTTGAAGACGTTGGCCAGCATGATGAAGTTGCCCAGCTGCACCTCCTCGATCTCCCCCGCGACGGCGCGGTCGAAAAGAGCGTCCAGAATGGCCACCGGGGTGGATGCGGCACCGCTTGCGAATACATGGTCACCGCTTTTTATCTCCGCGGCGATGTCCTGCGGGGCTGTGAGCTTGGCCTTGTACATGTCCTCCCACTTGCTCATCTTCTACCTCCCTGTTTCAATGTCTTCACTACGATGCTGGTGCATGGGTTGCTGTGTGTGACACGTACCTGAGGAGACCTTATCATGATTGAACGCTGGTAGTCATAATCTACCAGGAGTAAATGTCGAAGGCAGGTAAACAAAGAGCTCATGCCGGTCATTCTCTCGGTGCATGAAAACGAGGAATCAAGTCCGTTTCCCGCAACTCCGGCGTACCGTTCCTCCCTCAGGCCAGGGGGTCGTGCTCGGGCGGATCAAGCACCCGTGGCTCTCGCCATAGCCGCCATGCCCGCGACGGAGAAGGGATATGCGACGGCGTTCCTCCCTCAGGCCAGGGGGTCGTGCTCGGGCAGGATGAAGTACCGGACCTCCTTGGCGTAGTTGCTGAGCTCGCGCCGGAAATCGGGATGGGCGATGCCGATGAGCGCCTGGGCCCTCTGCCGCAGGCTCT
>JACVJD010000096.1 GCA_015711825.1 Candidatus Solincola daggyaiensis | reverse complement strand
CGTGACTAGAGGACTCGCGTCTGTAGGTTTCCTTGCCGCCTACTCCCTTCCCGCCCAGCCAAGGTCGTTTCATCGTGACTAGAGGACTCGCGTCTGTAGGTTTCCTTGCCGCCTACTCCCTTCCCGCCCAGCCAAGGTCGTTTCAATGGGCTTTTCGCCGTCGAATGCGGGTTTTCCTACCGTGACGAGACCTTGTGGATATCGCTCATACTTAAACCACCAGCTTTTTTCCGGCCGCGATTCTATCCCCATCGTCTTTCCACCCGATCCTCTGGGAGAAATCCTTTTCGTCGTAGCTGGAAGTCGGGTGGCGGTAGGTTACCTGGGAACCCATTTCCTTTCCTCCCCGCCAATGCCATTTCATTGCGAATAAAGGGCCCGTGCTGGTAGGTCGCCTGGCCTCTTGCCTCCCGCCCAGCCAAGGCTATATCACTGCAACTCGTCATAGCTCACCGAATCGTCGAACATGAAAAGCTTGCCTCCCGCCCAGCCAAGGCCATATCACCGCAACCGCAATCTGCCAAGACCGGGTCCGTCTCAATGAGACCGGGAACCGCCGCGGCCAGGCGCCTTTTATGCGGCATTTTGACAGGATAAGCCCGTTTTCGCGGCCTTTCGTCTTACACTCTCGCGGATGCCGTCAGCGAAGCAAGTACCCGATCCCGCCGCTCCGGAAAGACACACCCGACAAGCGATACGACGGCCCGGATCGCAGGAGGTCTGTAAACGCTTAGGGCTCCTGGCAAACCTTCTGTTTGCATATCGACCAGGCGGTTTTCTCCCCCGACGCTCCAGACATCGAACGAGGCTCGACCCCTATGTCGGACATGAAATGAGGCGTGACCCCTATGTCTGGGGGTTAGAAGGTGGGGATGCCGATGGAGCAGTGGGAGCCCTGTTTGTGGTCGGCGGTCCACATGTACATGGCGCGCTCCGCCAGGATGCCCACGGGGTTGATGCCCGTGGACTCCACCACCGTGGAGACGTCGAGGTCCTTGACGAACTCGTTGACGTGCACGGAGTAGCGGCTGTCGGGCTGCATGGTGAAGGTGATGCGGTTGGCCTCCCCCTCCGGCCCCAGGAAGACCACCCTCACCTCCGCCGCGCTGGAGTTGGGGTTCTGGATGAGCACCCACTGGTCGAAGCCGGGGCGGGTGGTGCCCTCAGGCAGGTACCAGTAAAGATCGGTCGTCGAGGACCCTATGGAGCAGTGGGCGCCGCGCTTGCCGTCGGGGGTGTTCATGTACATGGCGCGCTCCGCCAGGATCCCCACGCCGTCCAGCGAGGTAACCACCGTGGACACGTCCTTGTCGGGGATGAAGTCGTTGACGTGGATGGAAAAACGCGAGTTGGGGTCCATGTGGAAATCGTAGGTTCTCCCGATCCCGTCCGGAGTAAGGAAAGCGGCGCGCACATCGGTTCCGGCATCGTTGGGGTTCATCACCAACACCCACTCGTCGAAGCCCGCTCGCGTCGTGCCCTCGGGAAGGTACCATTCTGGCGAGGGGGTGGAGAGAGCGATGGAATCGTGGGCGCCGCGTTTGCCGTCCAGGGTGGCCATGTACATGGCGCGCTCCGCGAACACCGGCAGGGTCTCGCCTCCCTCCGAGGTGAGGGATTCCACCCTGGTGGCGATCTCGGTGTCGGGAACGTGCTCGTTTACGTGCACCGAGTATCGCCTGCCCGCCCCCACCTCGGTGACCAACTCCTTCAGCACCCCCCCGCGGCCCAGGAACTGCACCCGGGTCTTGACGGGGGCGCCGTTGGGGTTCTGGATGAGCACCCACTGGTCGAAGCCGTAATAGGTCGCCCCCTCGGGGAGATACCAGACGGGGCTGGGGACCATGATGCCGATGGAATCGTGCGCTCCCCACTTGGCGTCCGGGGTTCCGAACATGTACATGGCGCGTTCTGCCATGATCTTGCCGCCGTCCACGGCGGTGACCATGGTGGAGACGTGACGGTCGGGGACCCACTCGTTGACGTGCACGGTCACGCGCGAGCCCGGCTGCGCCGCCAGCAGGGGCCCCTCCACCTGCTCTTCCAGGGTCTGGAAAACCACCCGTACCTGCACCATCTTATCGCTGGGATTCATCACCAGTACCCACTCGTCGAAGCCCACCCCCGTGTACCCCTCGGGCATGAACCAGCTGTAGGTGAAGAACTCGTAGACCACGCAGTCGCCGTCGTCCCCGTACCAGGCGACGTTATAGACCTCCATGCCGGTGATGTCGTACAGCCCGCTGAAATCGACCCTGAAGGCGCCCGAGGCGTCGCTGACCGTCTCCACCACCACGGGGTCGCGGTAGGTGTTCATGGTCACGCGCATGGAGCGGCTGGGTACGGTATATCCGGTCACGGTGTCGGTCACGGGATCGGCGCTGGAGGCGATATCGGCCACGGTCAGGGAATGCTCCGAGCCCAGGTTGCAGATCACCTTCTCTTCGGGAGCTATGTTGTGGTGCGAGAACCAGGCGTCGAAGAAGCCGTCCACCCCCGTGCCCACGTTCTTGGTGGCGGTGCCGGCCTTGATGGTGAGGTTGACGCCGGGGTTGTAAAAGCCCATGACCTCGTCGTACTGGGGATAGACCGCCATGGCCGCGCCCGTCCTGGCGATGTTCATCACCACGTGGCCGGAGGCATCGGTCGAATATATGTAGGCCACGTCCCCGTTGCGGATGTTGAACCCGGCGAAGGAGGCGGAATAGCTTCCGCCCGCGGCGGTGGTCTGGCGATGAACCGCCCCCGGCGGGATGTCTCCGTAGTAGGTGGAGGGGATCTTCAGGTAAACGTCGACGGCGTTCCCGGTGGGCGCGTTCCCGGATACCCTCTCGCTGGTGACGTTCACCGCGCCGGTGAGGGTGCAGTTCACGGACACCTGGGCGCCGCCCGCCAGGTCGCTCACCTTGACGGTGTCGCCGGAGACGATATCCTTGCCTTGGTCGTCGAAGTCGGCGGAGAACCACTTGGCGCCGTTGGTGACGGTGTCTATGGTGGAGATCTTCTCGCCTCCACGCCACAGCTCCACCCTCACGCCCGCTCCGGCGTGGGTGGTATATCCTTCCACGGTGTTGAAGGGAATGGAGATATTGATGCCCGGCCGCACCGAGGCCGCGCTCGCATCCCCTCCCTCCGCGCCCCCGCCCCCCGGCGTCGGCCACCCGGCCCGGCTATCCTGCAGCCTGCCGTGCGCCTCCTCGGGGGTGGCGGGGAGGCGTCCCAGCGGATCGGCGTAAGCCCGCCCGGAAAGCCCCTCCCAGGACGACGGCATCCCGCCCCCTGAAGCGAACGCCTTTTCCTGAAAGGAGACGTCGCTCTGCGCGCCGCTTTGCGCGCGGGCAGCCTGAGAAGCCGAAACAGACCCTCCCGCGGGAAAAACCGCGGCGGGCGCAATCAGAAAAGCCAGGAGCGCAGTTGCGAGCGCCACGCGCATCCCGGCCTTCGCCTTGCCCGCGCATCTCGCGCTTTTTTTCATTCCCCCTCCACCGGCGCCTTGAAGAGAGGGATCACGGCGGATTGGTGATATAGGTGAGGTGCCAGATGCCGTAATCCCTGCGCAGGTGCATCTCCGCCGGCACCGTCTTGCCGCTCTTCCCCGCCACCACCCCCGTGAGCACGGTCTCGTTCTCGCTGGGGCGGCTGACCCCGTGCACCTCCATGTAGGCGAACTTCCCCTCCGCTATCTTGGTGAGGAAGGGCTGGAGCTCCGCTATCTCGCGCGCCAGCACGTCCTCGAAGCTGCGCGGCACCTGGTAATTGGTCCCACCCTGAAGATCGCCGGTAAGCTGGCTGAAGGCCGCTATTCTCCACATGCCGGCGTCGTATTTCATCACCATGGTGCCGCCCGCGGAACCGCCGCCGAAGGTGGTGAGAACGAATTTGATGTAGGAGGTGTCGGGGTCGCCCACGGGACGCACATCGGCGCTCACCACCTCCAGGCGCAACACCCTTCCCTCCCCCACGGCGCGGAAAAAGTTCTGGTGGCGCTGGGTCTCGGTGACGTAGCGCTGGTCGGGGCTGGTGTAGGCGAAATCCTCTCCCGTCATGCCCTCGCTTGCCGCGCTCTCCGCACCGGAGACCGCCACCTCGCCCTCCTCCGCCCCGCTCATCGCGCCCGCGGCCGACTCCTCGGAGGACAACGTCTCGGAGAGTTCGTGCTGGAAAGATGCGCTTGCCACCTCGTCGCCGGAAGCGACCGCCCCTTCGCCGCCCCCCTCTCCGGAGATCCTCCAGGCGACCGCAACCGCTCCGCCCGCGCAGAGCATTACCGCCACGACGATGATGATCGCCTTTTTCAACCTTCGCGCGTCCCTTCCCTTCGTCTCCCTCGTCCTCGCCTCCCGAGATGCCTCACGGCTCAGCAGAAATATACCACAGCCGCCCGAAAGGAGGGCTGATATGCTCCGCCATAGAGTATATCGACAGCAACCCCCGCTGAGATTACCCAAATAACGCAAGCATCACCATGGCGAGGAAGAAGGGGGGCGGCAATGCAGCGCAAACCGCCGCCGGCTCGCGTGATATCGAGGATCAGGCTTGCCTTTCGCTCCCACCCTCGCGGCCGCTCTCCTCCAGGGAGGCGATGAGAGACCTGGCGGCCTCGGCCTCGTGGGGCGGGACGACGACGCGCGCCATGCCGATGGGTCCGGTATAGGAGGGCGCAGGGGTGTCCGCCCATTCCAGGGGATGGAAGCCCTCCTCCTTGAGGATGCGCATCACCAACTCGGCTTCCGCCCTGCTCCCCGTGAAGACCACCGAGAGGCGGCACCGCCTCGAGAGCGAGGCCCTTAAGCGTTTGAGCAATGCCCTTATCTGTCCTTCCCCATCTCCGTTCCGGGACTCCATGGCCGCGCCAGGTTTTCTTTCCCTGCCCTACAGGGCCTTGCTCTCGGAGAGCTCCATCATCTTGCGCATCTCGCGCTCCAGCAGGGGCGGGAGGCCTTCGATCTTCACGTTGAGGAACCCGCGCACGATGACCGCCGTGGCCTCCTCCTCGCTCAGGCCCCGCGCCATGAGGTACTCCACCTCCTCCTGGGCGACCTTGCCCACCGCCGCCTCATGGGACATGTCCACATCCGGATGGTTGCCCTCCAGCTCCGGCACGGCGTAGATGAGGCCGCCCTCCTCGAGGATGAGACCGTGGCATTCCAGGTGCGCCTTTATCCCCCCCGTCTCCCCCTTGAGGTGCCCGCGGGCCACGATCCTCCCTCCCTTGGTCACGGCGCGGGAGATTATCTCCGCGCTGCACCCGGGAGCCGACAAGACCACCCGTGACCCCAGGTCGATCTCGCTGCCCGGCTGACCCACCACGATGGAGTTGAAGCGCGCCGTGGCCCCCGCGCCCACCAGGCGCGCCGTGGGATAGGCCTGCAGACTGCGCACCGCCTCCATGCAGATGTAGTTGGACATGAACAGCCCGCCCTCCTCCACCACCACGCCGGTGCGCGGCCTCACGTCCATGCCCTCCGCCCAGTTGTGCACCATGGTGAAGGTCACGCGGGCGTTCTTCTTGACGTAGAACTCGGATACCCCCAGGTGGAGACCCATCTCTATCTCGTGGCGGCTGGCGCAGCCGGTGATGATGTGCAGCTCCGAGCCTTCCTCGGCGATGATGATGTTGTGCACCCGCTGCACGAAACGCGGCTCGCGGATATAGAGGCACGCCTGGAGCGGGTAGGCGGTGCGCGAACCCGGCATGGCGCGCATGAAGTAGCCCTCGAAGGGGTTGAGCTCCACGTCGGCGGTGAACTTGTCGGCGTCCACCGCCACCGCCTTCCAGTAGTGGTCCCACAGCCAGTCATATCTTTCCAGGGCCTCGCGGGTCCCGAGGATCTCCAGCCCTTTTTCCAGCGCCTTGCGGTGAACCACCGTGCCGTCGATCTGCACGAAGGACCCGGACCTCTGGCTGCCGCTTTTCTCCACCCCGGCGCGGGCAAGCTCCTCCTCGCCCAGGTCCTCGAGCTCCTCCAGGGACTCCACGTAGGCGCACTCTCCCGGCTGGGCGGTGTACTCGCACAGGTCCAGGTCGCCGCCGAAGGCGGCCGGCTTCTGCGCCGCCGCCCTCGCCCGTTCCCTGATCTCCTCTAGCGCGTGCATTTCGCGCACTCCTCGAATCCGTACTTTCTTATGCCCTCAAGCTGCTCCCGCGGGTTGCCGGTGCACACGACGGCCCCCTCGCAGAGCACGTGCCCCTGGTCGGCCTCCACGTAGTCCAGGATGTAGCCGGTGTGGGTGATGATGAGGCCGCATTTCCGGCGCCTCCTGCGCAAATCCTTCTGTAAAAGGATGCGGATGGCCTTGCCCACCAGCTGCAGGTTCTCCATGTCCACCCCCGATTCGGGTTCGTCCAGTAACACCACGTCGGGGTTCTGCGCCATGAGCTGCAAAAGCTCGGAGCGCTTTATCTCCCCCCCGGAGAAACCGTGGTTCACGTCCCGCGCCAGGAAGTCCGTCAGGTTCAACTCCCCGGCGACCGCGCCGACGTCCACGTCGTCGCGTGAGCATATGGACGCCATCTGTTCCAGGGAGACCCCGCGCACCGTGGGCGGCCGCTGGAACATCATCCCTATGCCGCGCCGGGCCCTCTCGTGGGGGGGAAGAGCGGTTATGTCCTCTCCCTCCAGGAAGACGCCGCCCCTGGTGACGCGGTAGCGGGGGAAACCCATTATCGCCATGAGCAGGGTGGTCTTTCCCGAGCCGTTGGGCCCGAAGAGCACGTGGGTCTCGCCGCTCCTGACGGAAAGGTTCACTCCCCGCAGGATCTCCCTCCCCTCCACCTCGACATGCAGGTCGCGCAGCTCCAAAACCAAATCGTTGCCGGCCGCCATATCGTTCAATGCATCACCTCCATGAAGCGACAGCGTAACACCATGCGGCTCAATACGCCTTGATCCTGCTTAGATTCTACCCCTTACCGTTGCGCATAAACGGGCGCATTATGCAGCGGCGGCGATATGCGATATTACTCCTCATGTTCAGGGCGAAAGCTACGGCACGCCCGCGGGTGAAGGGGGATGGGTCAAAGGGTTTTTCCCGCCGCTTTTCCGGCTCCCGGATGCGGGCGCTGGTCGGGAAAGGGGCGGGACAGAGGATTTCGCCTCACCAGAGACAGCGAGCTTGCCTAAGAAGGCGCCGTTGGGCGACCCTGCCCTTGGTTGCCCGCTCTCGCGCGCTCGCGCTGCCGCAACCTGGCGCATTCCCTGGCGAGGAAAAAATACGGATGGTTGTTGCAGGTGACGTATAGGCAGTCAACACATCGCAGGCCATCCCCCATCAGGCACATGGCGTCTCCCCCCTCGCTGTCAACCGTTCGATATCTCTTTCTTCCACGCCCGCCTCCTCAATCCCTTCCGGGTTGCGGCCTTCCTCGGGGATATGCGATCGCCCGGTTGGCTCAACCAGGCGTTGCCCTTATCCCTTCCGGGTTGCGGCTAATCCAAGAGCCGGCCCTCGCCGATATCTCCGTAGCGGCGCGCCGGCGCCCGCAAATCCGCCCCGACATTCATCGCCTTCGAGTCACGGCGGCCCTCCATTACGCCATATCGCCCATGTCTCCGCCGCCGCTTGCCGCCCGGGAATCTATCCTATCGTTCCTAGTGAGCATCTATTCCGGCATCGCTTTTACGAGCCGGTGTTTTCAAGCCACCGGCTCTCGTGGAGGACGGATGACCGGCACCGCGGCGGCCCGGGCGGAGCGGCGCCGCGTCCCGTTTAAGGACCGTTTTCGAGGGAAGAATGGCTTTGTAGTGCGCGAGCCGAGATTTTTACGCGCAGCGACATGCCGCATAAGCCGCTTCTATTGAGCATCGTCTTGAGGAGATAATGGCAGGGAGGCGATTCCCGCCCACCCCAAAAGCCGGAGCCGCGCGAAGGCCGCGGGGATGCGGTCTTGAGGGAAGAAGATATGCGTCGGCGTCCGTGGCGGGGAGATTCGCTTCACCGCGCGAAGGCGGCGGGGATGCGGTCGTGAAGAAAGGGGGTTAGGTTTTGAAAAAGGCGCTTTTGATCACCGCTCTCATCGCGTTGGCCGCATTGGCGCTGGCGGGATGCGGAAAATCCACGTCTTCGGAGCAGGCTGACGGGACGACGAGCGTGGCTCCCGGCGACGAGGCCGGGGGAGAGGGCAGGGTCATAACCTTGGATGAGCTGGCGCAATTCGACGGCAAGGATGGAAGGCCCGCGTATATAGCCGTGGACGGCGTCGTCTACGACCTATCGGGTAGCGCGATATGGCCGGAGGGGAAGCATACGCCCTGCAACCTGGGGGCCATGGCGGGGCGCGATCTCTCCGAGGAACTGAACCAGGCGCCGGCGCGCATGCGGGAGTACCTCAAGCGCTTTCCGGTGGTGGGAACGCTGGGAGAATGACGGGTTTTCGGATATCGGCGGGGCAGGCGCCGGAGTCCCTTTTGGATGGATTGACATATGCGGGTATGTCAAATGTCCGATAGGTATCGGCACGGTTTCATGGGGATGGCGCGGCGCTTGATCTACCACCGGAACCGTTTTGAGACGTTGCGGGGGAGCGGTTCGACCGGAAACGCAATGTGAAACGCAATGTGCGGGGCTTTTATGGCCCAGTTCCAGGCCGATCCCGTTAGGTGGGGATGGTGAAGCGGAAGACGGAGCCGCCGCCCTCGCGCGGCTGGTGCCAGATGCGACCGCCGTGCGCGGTGACGATGCGCCTGGCGATATAGAGCCCGAGGCCCAGCCCCGGCCCGCTGTGATGGAGGACGTCTCCCACCTGCACAAAGCGCTCGAAGATGCCCTCGCTTTTCTCCTCCGGCACCCCCACGCCCCGGTCCAGGACGGAGAACTCCAGCCCCTCGGGGGTGCGCTCGGCGCGCAGCTCCACCGGCGAGTCCGGAGGCGAATACTTCACCGCGTTGTCCAGGAGGATGATGAGCAGGCGGACGATGCGCTCGTGGTCGAGGCGCGCCGTCCCCAGGTCCCCCTCAGCCGCCACCACGATCTTTCTATCTCCCGCCCGCGCCCGCATCTCCTGCGCCGCCAGCTCCACCGCCTCCACCACCGGGGCCTCGCGCTCGTTGAGGGTGAACAGCCCCCGCTGCAGGCGTGAGACGTCCAGGAGCTCCTCCACCACGTACACCAGGCGGTCGGCTCCCGCCTCGATGGCCTTCAGGGATTCCCGCCAGGCCTCCTCGTCCATGCTCTTGCCGTGCCGGGAGACGGTCATGGCGTAGCCCTTGAGCAGGGTGGCCGGGTGGCGCAGCTCGTGGGCGGCGATGTCCAGGAAGTCCCGCAGCTGCTCGGCCCGCGCCTCCAGCTCGCGCTCGTAGATCTTTTTGTCGGTGATGTCCATGAGCGAGATGACGCTGCGCTCGATCTCGGGGAGCATGTTCACGCTGATGAGGGCGTCGATGGCCCTGCCGCTTTTGTGCCGGGCCTTGATCTCGAACTGCACCGGGCCCTTTATATCCCCCTTAAGCAGCAGGCGCGAGTAGCGCTTGACCCTCTCCAGATCCTCGGGCATGATGAGGTCCATATAGCGCATCCTGCCCACCACCTCGTGGCGTGAATAGCCGAACACGCTCTCCATCTCGCGGTTGGCGTCGGCGATCAAACCCTTCCTGTCCACCAGGAACATGGCCGTGCCGGTGGCCTCGAAGGTGGCGCGGTACCACTCCTCGCTCTCGCGCAAGGCCTGCTCCATCCGCTTCCTCTCCGTGACGTCTCGCACTATGGCCAGGACGCGTTCCTCCCCCGCGATGGTTCCGCGCTTGAGGTTGACCTCCACCCAGAACAGGCTCCCGTCCTTGCGCCGGGCATGCCACTCGAAGAGCTGCGGCTCCCCCGAGGCCGCCCTGCGCACCAGCTCCGCAGCGCGCTCCTGCACGAAG
>JACVJD010000095.1 GCA_015711825.1 Candidatus Solincola daggyaiensis | reverse complement strand
GCGCAAAGACAAGGATATCACCACCGCGTGAAGGTTGTCGGGCGGCGCCCCCTCCTCGCAGGGCGCGAGGAAGTTGTTGCACACCGCCACCCTCTCCTCCTCCGCCAGCGCCACCAGCGAGCGCAGCTCCGCCGCGCTCAGCGACTCACAGCCGCGACCCTCCTCCACCTGCCCACCGCCCCGGCAGCTCGCCAACAACTCCGGCCGAACCTCCCAGCCGTCCACGCCGAGGGCGAAAACGCACGCGCACTCCGCGTCCAGCATATCCCGCAGGCACCGGCACGCCACCTCGAGGACCGCGCCCCTCCTCGCTCCCGCCTCCAGCAGAGCCTGGAAGGCCTTTACGGTCTCGTCCTGCTCGCGGTACTTGCGCGCCAGGGGCTCCGCTACGCCCGGCGGAAGCACCGCGGTCCCCTGCACCACGCTCCGCACGGCATCTATCACCGAGCGCATGGGCATGCCCTTGAGAAGATAGCTGTCCGCCCCGCTCCTCACCGCGTCGGAAATATAGCTCTCGTCCTCGTGGGCGCTGAGGACGATGATCTTGACGCCGCATTTCGCCCGGCGCAGCTCCTCGATGACCTTTATGCCGTCCATCCCCGGCATGCGCACGTCCAGCAGCATGACGTCCGGGGCCAGGGCGATGGCGAGGCGCACCGCCTCCGTCCCGTCGCTCGCCTCCCCCACCACCTCCATATCCTCCTGGAGGCCGAGCATCCTCACCAGGGCCTGTCTCACGCCATGGTGGTCCTCCGCCACCAGGAGCCGTATGGGCGCGCTTTCCCTCAAGCTCCGCTCCCTCACAACAGGTCGTCGGGCACCTGGATGAGCACTTCCGTGCCCGCGCCAGGCGCGGTATGGATGGCCATCTCCCCGTTTACCAGCTCCACCCTCTCCATGAGGCTCTTGATGCCGAAGTGCTCCCCGAAGCCGCCCGCCTCCAAGAGGCGTTGGAGGTCGAAGCCCACGCCGTCGTCGCGTATGCGCATCTCCACGCGGTTGCGCAGCTTTCTCAACTGGATGGCGACCTCCGCCGCGCAGGCGTGCTTCTTCACGTTGGTGAGTATTTCCTGGGCGAAACGGTAGAGGGTCACCTCCACCTGCGGCTTGAGGCGCTGCATCCCCTCCTCGACGTAGAGGATGCCCCTGATGCCGTGCTCGTCGTCCATACGGTCGAGATAGTTTTCCAGCGCCGGCACCAATCCCGCGTCGTCCAATATGGAGGGCCTGAGGTCGAAAAGGAGACGGCGCATGCATCCGATGTTCCTCTGCAACCCGCTCTTTATGTCCCTCATCTCATGCAGCGCCTCCTCGAGGCGCCCGTCGTCGATAAGCATCTCCACCGTCTCCATCTGGTAATAACTGCTAATAAGGGACTGGATGGTGTCGTCATGGATCTCGGAGGCGATCTTTTTCCGCTCGTCCTCCTGGGCGCTGATCATCTTGGCCAGCAGTTTACGGTAGAGCCTTTCCCTCTCCTCCATGCGGTGATAGAGGAAGGCGTTCTCGATGCCCGCCGTCCCGAAATATGCCAGGCTCTCCACCATGCGCAGGTCCGTCTCGCATAGCCGTCTCCCCGGGCTGGTGACGCTGAGGTTGAGCACCCCGAAGACCTCGCCCTTGCTGAACAGGGGCACGGATACGGCGCTTTTCACCGTGGGGTCGATGCCGCGGTAGAACTCGTTCTGCACGTTATCCTGGAGAAGAAGGGACTTGCCGTTCCTGGCCACCCAGGCGGCTATCCCGGTGTCCGCGCGCCTGGGCTCCTCGAACTCGATATGCTCCGGCATGTTTCGCCAGGCCACGTACTTGAGTTCCTCGCGGCTCTCGTCGTAGATGAATATGGAGCCGCGGTCGGCGCCCATCATGGCCATCGCCGTGCCCAGAAGCAGGTCCATACGTTTCTTGAAATCGAGCAGCTCGCCCATCTTCATGGTGACCCTGGAGAGGGCCAGCGACATCTTGTTGTAGCGGTCGATGATGAAGTCGTTGTAGAGCTCCTGCGCCATCAAGCTCGACCTCTGCCTCAGGAGCTCGATGCTCAACAGGTCTCCCTGGGTGATTCTTTCCTTGCACGACACGATCACGAAGGCGAACGGAAACAGGGGGCACTGCACGCACACCTCCACAGGCGCAGGATGGGCGACGTCGCGTTTGAAACAGCATTCCCCGGCGTAGAAACCGCTCTCGGGGCAGGAGCCGGGCATCCCGTTTCCGTCGCTCCAGGCGCGGAAGCGGCAGCTCACCCTGGCGCATCCCGACCCCACCTTGCCCAGCCGCACCGGCAGGATCACCGTCTCCCTGCCGCGCAGCTCCTCCGGCAACCCCTCCGCTTCCTTGACCACCAGGCAATCCCTTACCCCCTCCTCGAGAAGGCAGGCCGTGAATTCCTCCACCTCGCGGGAGGCCTGGTGGGGGAAAACTCCGCCGTGGCCGGCGAAGGCCTCGCGCAGGGCCGCTCCCCCCAGGGCCACCCAGGCGCCGTCGAACCCCAGATGCAGGGTAAGCGACCTCAACATTTCCTGCAGCGCCTCGAGGGGGGATCCGCCGTCTGCGCCCGAGAGCAGGGCGGTGAGCGCGGGTCCCACCTCCGCCCCCGCTCCGGAAATCGCGCCCTCACCGTGCGGAGAGTCGATCATGGGCCCATAACCGGGCGTCTTTTTCTCGGCGCCCGCTCCCCGCTCCTCGATCCCGGGCTGGAATTCTATGTCCGGCATCAAGCCCCCTGGGAGAAAGCACGAACACGGACCCGAACGCGCCGCGTCTTCAACGGCTTTGAAGCATTGCGCACGGGATACCTCGTCTCTTTCGCTCAAACATCGAAAGGCGCGCACTGCCGCCTTTCTCCAATTCGCTCCCCCTGGCCGCCTCGGCGGCCACGCCCCGCGGGGGCAACGAGATTTCTACAACAATCTACAATAATTATCTCGCGGCAACAAATCGTCCAAACGGTTGATTTACGTTCGGACGGCTCGTCCCTCCTCCAGTCCGCAATCCAGCGTCCCAAATCCCCGCACCGCGACTCGGTTCACGCTCTGAAAACCCGTTTCGCCTCCGGGCCGAGACGGCCCAGCGGCAGGCATCCCGTTCCGTAAACCCGCTGCGCACGGCGGACTCCATGGCCTCACGGGAAACGGCGCCGCTCATCCGCGCCGTCTCGGCCATGGGCACCCGTCCAATGTGCGTGTTCCGCATATCCGGGGCACATCATGGTCGGGGGATGCTTCACTCAAGATCTCCCCTTCGCCCCGAGGAGCTGGCGCGCCAGCTCCACAAGCACCTCGAGGTCCGCCTCTTCGAGCCGCAGTGACAGGTCCAGTAGGGTACGCAGAAGGCGAGGGCGGTCCCTTTCGTCGCAGGCCTCCCGCCGTAGGAGAGAAGGGAGAAGAAAAATGAAGTGACGCAGAAGGCGAGGGCGGTCCCTTTCGTCGCAGGCCTCCCGCCGTAGGAGAGAAGGGAGAAGAAAAATGAAGTGACGCAGAAGGCGAGGGCGGTCCCTTTCGTCGCAGGCCTCCCTCGACGGCCCGGCCGTCACGCCCGAGAGTGAGTCTCCGCTCACGGCGTGGGCGGGCATGCGAGCGAGCTTTTCGCCATCCTCGCGACCTGCGTCATCCTTTTCCTTCCCTTTGCTCCCCGCCTCCGCTTTCACCCGCCTTGTCCCGCTGCCCCTTAGGGCTCGATCCCCCTCACCGACCGCGTCAGCGGCCTTACCGGACCTTTCGGCATCAAGGGCGTTCCCGTCCGGAAGCCCGAAACCGGGTCTCTCTCCCGCCTCGTGCACGGCAAAGTCGCCCGCTCTCTCGGCTGCGAGCGCGAGGAAAGCATCGACCCTCCGTCTCGTCCTCGCGGAGGGCGGGTTACAGGCGGCGTGCTCCAGTCTGGACAAGTAGGCGGGGGAGATGTCCATGCGCTCGGCGGCGGCCGATTGCGTCAGGCCCAGCGCCGTGCGCGCCTCCCTCAAATCCCTCGCCAGGGCCATGGCCTCGAGAAAGCGGTGCAGCTCCGCCGCCCGGCGCCTGAACGGCTCCGCCTCCTCCCCCCATCCCACCGCGTTTATGGCTTTCTCCGCCCTCTCGCATTGAGCCCATAGCAAGGAGAGCGTTGTTTCGGCGCGTTCCCATGCCCCGTATGTACTGCCGCTCCCCTCCGCCTGCTTCCCGCGCATCCATCCCCGGTCCCCCGGCCGTCCTCCCATCGTCTTCGCCCTGGCGGCCGAGTTTATTTCACGCAGGATCTCCTCAACGCTCCGGAGAGCTTTTTCCCCGTGGTCCCTTTGCGCATGGCTTCCATTGCACGCCGAGGCCAGCTCCAAAACATCCACCGCCTCCTTAAGCTCGCTTGCCAGCATCTGGAGCTCGCGCGTCATATCCTTATCCTCGTTTCCCTCGTTGGTGTTCATGTCTTGCTCTTTCTCACCACCAGGAAAGCCTGAACGCGCCGGAAGGCGCATACCGGCGTCAATCCGCACCCCTTTTCGCCTAAAGGGCTTCCCATTCAAGCGTTCTCGCCAAGCGCTTCGAGGGCGTTTGCCGGGCCATAACGCCCATTGCATTTGTTTAATTTTAATATTTTTCACATGCATTTCAATATTATTAAAGACTTTCCGTATCAGTTAGCGATGCCGCTATGCCCCCTTCACACAGGGCCTGCGCCTTTTCAAACGAGGTATTTGCGAGGCTGATAGTATATCTAAAGTAAAAGTAGAGTTTTACTATGATTCCAATACGGAGCGGCCCTTTATATTTCGTTACGGCAAGAGTACATAGAGGATTTATCGCTATAAACTCGGTATGGCCGAAAACGACTCCGCAATGCGATAACCTTCGCCGGCTTTTCCTTTTTAAGCTTCAAGAATCGCTTGACTGCCTGCATATCATAACTATAATACCTATAGCTCTACTATACATTAATATAAGTCTGTACAAAGTTTTTTGCTTGTTGACTTGAATGCTGTTTTAAAATTAAAGTTAAATGGCTTTAAAATTCAACGCTGTTGTTAAGGAATGAGGAGCGGTTTCCTGCTCATCCCACCCAACCTCCCTTTATGTTCTTTGAGGCGTGAACGTTGTTGTCGTGCCTTTCTCTCCGCCCCTGACCTCTTTCATCTAAAGGGTGTCCGCTTTCCCCCGCCCCTTCATCTCTCTATCTTGCCATTTCGCGAACCATAACCGTTTCTTGCCCTCATGCCATTCAGGTTAAGACTCCCTCGCGTCCTTTTTGGGGTCGAGGTTGCCGAGATCCCGCCCCTGGGACCGGGTAGGGACGAAGAGGGTATCGCCGCACATGCGCTCGAATCCTTCTTCGTTGATTATTATTAGTTCATCAGCGTTTCTCCGCGGCAGAAGGGGGTTCTCGCCGCCTATGGAAACTCAAAACCCGGCTCTTCGCCAACCCTTAATAGCGTATTCGACAGACAAGGGGAACCGTCTCTCGAATCAGGTCCCCGGGCCCATGGCGGCTTTTTTAAGGCGCCTTTTCAATACTTTTTCCCCTTTTCTATGGCCCATCCGTATGATTGAGGGCCTTCCCGAGCGCAATACGATAT
Organism: Candidatus Solincola daggyaiensis; assembly: GCA_015711825.1. Taxonomy (GTDB): domain Bacteria; phylum Actinomycetota; class Geothermincolia; order Geothermincolales; family RBG-13-55-18; genus Solincola_B; species Solincola_B daggyaiensis. The sequence goes on along the minus strand of JACVJD010000095.1, from coordinate 4,338 downwards.
CCAGGGATTGAGATAAGGATCAAGTCGCCCGCAAACCAGGCATGGATCCCCGAGGACGGCATGCCGGCAAAGGTCTGTGGGCCGTCGATGTATCTCATGACACGTCGGAGGGAAACGGGGGTAAAGGTGCTATGCCTCGAAAAAAGAAGAGCGCCAAGAAATCCGCCGCGGAAGCGTTGAACTCCATTGCCGCCGAAGCCGCTTCCATGGATGACGGAGATCGTTCGGCGCTCCTTAAGCTCTCGCATGATTGCATGCATACAGCCGTGCAGGCGCCGCTGAGCGCCGTCCCCGAGGTAATGCATATGGCGAGCGCCGTGCTTGCGCTGCGCCGGGGCGAGCAGCCCTTCGAGCAGGCTTACGACCTTCTCAGCGCCCGCGTGGAGGAAGCGGTGCGGGCCGTCGAAACCGCATCCAAGGATCAAGAGCGGCCGGCCGAACCCCTGTGCTTGAACCCCGAAGAGCTGTCCATGGATCTCGCGGTGCTGCGAGGCCTTGCCGAGGAGGGGGGAGACGACGCCGGGGTGACGGGCTCTTTTATGGCGCAGATACTCGATAGGCTTCTTTCGGGGGAGCTTCCCCCTCCCCTGCGAGCGTCCCTCCATTACCTCTCCGAGCTCGCGGGCGACATGGCGGCGGGAAGTGTTACGGCTCCCGACCTCGGCGAGGCGCTTTCCGCCCTCGAGGTGGCGGAGAGCGTGTTCTCGCGCCTGTTGGATGAGGCTGGCGGCCACGCCGCGTCGCAAGGCGGTTTCGGCGATATCGCCGCTGCGCCGTTCGACGCGGACCGCGTGGAGTCCTTCCTGCAAAGGTTGGAGGAATGGGAGTGCGCGTTGCTCTCCCTGGAGTCGGGAGAGGGCGGGGAGGGCGGCTCCCCCTCCGTGATCTCGTTCATCAGCGACCTGGCGCGCGAGCACGACGCGGTGGCTCTCTCCCCCTGCGGCGACGACCTCCGGGGGCTCATCGCCGCCGCCGAGCAGCTCTCCTCAGGCATTCCGCGCGAGTCGGTGGGGACCCTGCTGGAGCTTAAAGACCTCCTGGAATCGCATTTCGCCTCCCTCCTCGATCAGGAACACGCGGGAGAGACAAAAGCCATCGGGGCTAAAGCGTGCGAGCTCGCGAAATCGCTCCGCCACCTTAAGGATAAGGGGAGAAAAAAGGCCCGCGGCGCAAAAGACCTCGGCGGTAAGCCGCCTGCCGACGCCGCACCCTTTCTCGTCCTGCAGGCGGAAGCGGAAGAGATCGCCGATTTCCTTGCCGAGGCGCCGGAATACATCCAGATGATCGAGAGCGCTTTGCTGGAGCTGGAGCGAGATCCCGGCGACGCGGAGCATCTCCACGAGGCCTTTCGCGGTTTCCATAACCTCAAGGGCAGCGCCGGTTTCCTCAAGCTGGCGGAGATCGTGGAGGTGTCTCACGCCGCCGAGTCCCTTCTCGCCGAGGCCCGCGAGGGCAGGCTCCCCCTTACCGGCGCCCTCGCCGACCTCGCCTTTCATGCCCTCGACGCCTTGAAGAGCCTGCTGGGCGGGGTGGAGGCCGCGAGTTCCGGAGCGCAATGGCCCCTTCCGGACGGCCTCGATGACCTCGTGGACCGGCTGCGTCGTGCCGCCTCGGGGGAGGCGGCAGCGCCTCCGAAGGCCAGGGCGAAAAAAGCCCCCCAAGGCGTTGCCAAGCCCGTTGACCAAAGCCCTCCCGCGCCAAAGGCCGTTGTGCACGTCGAGGGGGAGGGGACCTCCCCCGAAGGGTTACGCTCCGCCGAGCGGCCGGTCGAGGAGGCGACCTCCCAAGGCCGCAAGGCGGACAGCCTGGTGAGGGTGAGCACCAACCGCCTCGACGCCTTGATCGACGCCGTGGGCGAGCTGGTGATCGCCCACTCCATGGTCATGCAGGAGAGGGAGATGGCGGAGACCGCGAACGCGCGCCTGGCGCGCAACCTCTCCCAACTGAGCAAGATAACGCGGGAGTTGCAGGAGCTGGCCATGGGCATGCGCATGGTATCGCTGAAGAATACCTTCCAGAAAATGGCACGTCTCGCCAGGGACCTCTCCGCCAAGTCCGGGGTCCCGCTCGATTTCGTGTACAGCGGAGAGGACACCGAGATAGACCGCAACCTGGTGGAGGAGATAAACAGCCCTCTGGTGCACATGGTGCGCAACGCCGTCGACCATGGCCTGGAGTCCCCGGAGGAGAGAAAAAGCGGCGGCAAGCCGGAGCGCGGGCGCGTGGAGCTGCGCGGTTACCATGAGGGCGGCAACGTGGTCATCGAGCTCTCCGACGACGGGCGGGGGCTGGACGCCGGCGCCATCGCGGAGAAAGCGGTGAGCCTGGGGATAATTTCCAGGGAGGAGGCCTCCCGACTCGGCGACGAGGAGATCTACCGCCTCGTCTTCCACGAGGGCCTCTCCACCGCCCGCGAGGTCACGGATATCTCCGGGCGCGGGGTGGGTATGGACGTGGTGAAAAGGACCATCGAGGCGCTGCGGGGGCGAGTGGACATAGCTTCCAAGCCCGGCAGGGGCACCGTCTTCACCATCCGCCTGCCCCTCACCCTGGCCATCATCGACGGCATGGTGGTGAAGGTGGCGCAGGAGGAGTACGTCGTCCCCTCCATCTCCATCCACTCCTCCTTCCGGCCCCGGCGCGAGCAGGTCTCCACCGTCACCGGCAAGGGCGAGGTGATCTCTTTGCGCGGGGAGGTGATCCCCCTCTTCCGCCTCCACCGCCTCTTCGGGCTGGAGGGAGCGAGGCAGGACCCCTGGGACGCCCTGGCCCTGATCATGGGATCCAACGGCGACCGCTGCGCGGTGATGGTGGACGACATCGTGGGGCAGCAGCAGGTGGTCATCAAATCCCTGGGGGAGATGTTCTCCCGCCTGCCCGGGGTCTCGGGGGGGGCCATCATGGGCTCGGGCAAGGTGGCCTTGATACTGGATCCCCCGGGGCTGATAAACCTCGCGCACGGGAGGCGGTAATGACCATGATGCAGCGGTGCTTGAGCGGTAAAGCCGGGGAAGACTCGTCCTTTTTCGAGCTTTTTTCCGTCCCTTGCGCGGTGGAGGATGATGCGCCTTACCGCACGCGCGCGTTCCGCACCGTTGGCAGGAAGGGAATATGCCGGCAGGCGTCTTCCGTCGCCCACGGGAGGCGGCGTGGCCGGATCGCATATACCGTTCGCCCGCGAAGGCATCCTGACCATATATGCCTTGTCGAGCCGCGGGCGTCAGAGCCGCGGCCGTTCCCGTCACCAACGGGAGCGCGCCGCTGAAGCGCATGGAAAGGAGGGAATGTATGGGTACGAGCGCGGAGACCAAGAGCCGGCCCGGGGAGACGACGGGTCTTGATAAGTACCTCACCTTCACCCTGGGCGACGAGGAGTACGGCCTGGAGATCCTCAAGGTGCGCGAGATCATCGGCCTCATGGAGATCACCCACGTGCCGCGCATGCCCGAGTTCGTGCGCGGGGTGATCAACCTGCGGGGCAAGATCATCCCCGTCATCGACCTGCGCCTTAAGTTCGGCATGCGGGCGGTGGACGACACCCGTGAGACCTGCATCATCGTGGTGGATCTCGAGGGCACCAACATGGGAGTGGTGGTGGACCGCGTGTCCGAGGTGCTGGACATCGCCGCCGGGGAGGTCGAGGAGACCCCCGAGTTCGGGGCCGCGGTGGACACCGCCTTCATCATGGGCATGGGCAAGGCGGGAGACCGCGTGGTGATGCTCCTGGACATCGGCAAGGTGCTCACCGGCGAGGAGGTGGCGGCCATCGCGGGGGCGGAACGGCCTCCCCACGAAGGCGTGGACGAAGGCGGCGATTAGGAGTGAGGAGAGCGTTACGGCGCGATGACCGCGGCTGAACGCACGAAAGGAAGTGGTGAAAAATGCTCAAGAACCTGAGGCTGGGCCCCAAGCTCATCCTCTCCTTCGGGATCTGCCTGGCCCTGCTGGTGGTGGTGGGGTTGGTGGGCGTGATCGGCATGACCTCCACCAAGGGGGGGATCAAGGAGATCGGGGACGTGAGGCTTCCCAGCGTGGAGGCCTTGAACCAGATGGACATGGGCATGAACGAGGTGCTGGTGGGGACGCGCGGGCTGGTGAACAGGCGCATGTTCGCCGACAAGGCGGTGCGCCAGGCGCAGTTCGACTACATCGCCGGCGCCGGACAGTATCAGGGCAGCGGCTTCTCGCGCATCGACGAGAACTGGAAGATATACGAGCCCCTGCCGCAGTCGGCGGAGGAGGCCAGGCTGTGGCAGGAGTTCATCCCCCAGTACCAGGCCTTCGAGGCGGAGACCGAGGCCTTTCTCTCCTCCATGCGGGAAAAGGAGAAGCTTGAGG
>JACVJD010000094.1 GCA_015711825.1 Candidatus Solincola daggyaiensis | reverse complement strand
CAGGATATATCCGCGGTAACCCATGCCACCGCGCATGGCGCGAAGAGGGAGGTGCGAGATGTCGGTTCGAGGCAGCCAAGCGAGTCTGTCCGAGGTAATGCGGTGCCTGGAAGGTATTCCCTTCCGCCCCAGACCTTTTGGGGGCCGCGCCAGCACCTCTTTAGGATTCGCCGCCGACGCTCTCCCCATGCTCCTCGATACCAGGCGCGTGACCGCGTGCAGGCTCTACCCTTATCCCCGCCGCTTCCGCTCCGTCACCTTCCCCTCCCTCGACGGCACGCCGCTGGCGGGAAGGCTGGCGATTCACCCCGACGGGAAAGCGAGGCCGGGGTTGGTCTTTTGCCACGGGGTGTTCGGAAGCAAGAACCAGAACTATATAAGAAGCGTGGCGGTGAAGGCGCACCGGGACTGGGGCTATAACGTCCTGGCGCTGGACACGCGCGGCTTCGGGGAAAGCCGCTACCTCAGCGACGCCATGGTCACCGGAGGCTGGAAGGAGGGAGAGGACGTGGTGGCCGCAGCCCGTTTCCTGGGCAGCTTCGCGCAGGTCACCACGGTGGGGGTCTCCGGCTACAGCATGGGAGCGGCCGCCTCCATGATCGCCGCGGGCATGGACGGCGGCGAGCATATCACCGGCGGCGTGTTGGCATGGAACGGCACCTCCGATACTCGCGGGATGATCGAGTTCATATCCAGGCCGCCCAGGCCCTGGCAGCCCTTCTTTATCGCCTACCCCCTCTTCAAGGCCTGCCTGGTCCTAAAGCTGTCCGGCTGGGAGGGATACGAGCACATAAGGGACTTCACCTCCATGTTCTCCGCCGCCTGCCGCGATTATTACCGCGTGGACGAGGACGAGGCTTACCGCAAGGCCTCCCCGGGAAGCTACGTGGCCGCCATCCGCATCCCCACCGTGCATATACATGCCGAGGACGACCCCATCGTGCCGGTGCGCGAGGCGGAGATGAACCGCGACGCCGCAGGGGACAATGCGCATTTCCGGGTATGGATACTACCGCGCGGCGGTCACTGCGCCTTCATGGCGGTCGATAACGCCTGGTACGAGCGGGTGCTGCGGGATTTCTTCGCCGCCTGGGCCGCGTGGTGAAAGCTTCCTGGTATTTCCATACCAGGCATGCAGCCCCATGGCGGCGTTTTCCCCACACGAGGGTTAGCGGCGGAACGGCGGGGAATAATGGTTTTTAGAACCTGAGCGTTGCGTTGCCGATGAAATCGAAAGGGGAAGTGGACCATGTCGAGAACAAGCAAAATCCTCGGGGTGGGAGACCGAGCTCCGGAGTTCAGTCTCCCGGACGCCGCCTCGGGCGAAGAGGTAACCCTTTCCAGCCTCCTCGGCCGTCCCTTGATGATCTACTTCGGCCGGGGTACCTGGTGACCGCACTGTCGGGAGTATATGGGTCATATACGGGACAAATTATATCCGGAGCTGGAAAAGCGGGGCGCGGGCGCGGTGGTGATCCTGCCCGAGAAGCTCGAGCGCATCAAAGGCTATCTCGATAAGCATGCTTATCCCTTCCCCGTGCTCTCCGACGCGGGCCGCAGGGTGGTCAAGGATTACGGGGTATACGTAAGGGTCAATTTCGAGTCCGTGCACATCGCCCGCCCCGCCAACTTCGTCCTCGACGGCGAGGGAACGATCAGGTACATCTTCATCGCCAGCATCCAGACGGAGTACCCGCCCGACGAGGATATCCTCGCCGCCCTGGACGGTGCGGGATAGGGCGCCGGCCTCGGGGAACGTGCTGACGACCATGGCGCATAGATCATCCCGGTTCTATGCGCGCTTTCGGCAAAACTCATCCGGGGAGGGCCGTTCTTCCGTGTCAAAAAAAGGCCGTGCGGCGTTTCCGGCTCCCATGGATCTCTCCCATGGACCTTCTTGTTGGAACCACGGGAAAAGCGGTCGCGTCCACACGGGCGCATTGACGGGAGCATTGCCCTAAACATTGTCTTTGACGAAAGGGTTGGGGCTGATTATAGTATTGGCATACAAAGTCGGTGAAAGCGTCTGGTCAAGAAGCTTTGCCGCATCGCCGCGGCGGCCGCTTTTGATGTTTTCCCGCTTCATGGGGGAAGAGAGGAAATGACAGGGGGGATTGCTATGCGCCTGCGCCGCGAGAAACTTACCGTCTTTTTCACCACCGCCGTATGCCTGGCCTCGCTCCTTGTGCTCATCCCGCTGGCGGGTTGTTACCGGCCGGGGGGGCCGGTGCCGGAGGGAGCGCATCCCGGCGCGCCGCGAGCCTGGACACAGGAAGAGGTGGACGCGGTGGTGGTGATGGAGGATCAGGTCATCAGCGCTCCCCTGCCTGAGGAATGGGGCGCGCCCGACGTCTGCGATCACCTACGCTTCCTGCGATTCCGCCCCGCCGACGGCTCCACGCTCGATCCCGAAGACCCCGGGAAGGTTAACCCGGATACCACCGACGCCATGCTGGTGATGCTGCCGGGCATCCTGGAGGGAGCCAACGGTTTCGAGTACCTCGGGCGCCAGATGGTGTACATGGCACGAGTGCAGGACGGCTTGAACCTGGAGATATGGGCGGTGGAACGCCGCCCCAATACCCTGGAAGACCTCTCGGTGGCCAATTATCTCGAGGGCGAGCTGGACGCAGGCAACATCGGCGCCATGGAGGCGGCGCGCAAGGCCATCGATTATTATTACCTGGGCGAGGAGGTCAACGGGCGCGTCTTCCAGGGCTGGCTCAAGGACCCCGACGTGCCCTTCCTGGCCGAGTTCGGGCTGGCCCTGGACACCGAGGACGTCTTCAAGGTCATCGAAACCATGGTCCCCGACCCCGCAGTGAGAAAAAAGAAGGTCTTCGTGGGCGGCCATTCCCTGGGGGGCGTCATGACCTCCATGTTCGCGGGCTGGGACCGCGACGGCGACCCCACCACCCTGGACGACGCCGGCTACAACAACTGCGCAGGCCTCTTCGGGTTCGACACCACCGTGACCCCGGTTAGCGCCATGGTGGATCCCATCCTGAAACAGCTTCCCCAGTGTATCCAGGATATGCTAAGCAACATGTCGGCGGGCGTCTACGGCACCCTGGTGAAGGCGCTGCGCGAGGACCCCAACTCCAACCGCATCCTTCCCTTCCCCATGATCGACGCCGAGGCCATGAGCCTGCTGGAGGCGGTGGCCATGCTGGCATACTACGACCCCGACTCCGAGTGCACGGTGATGCGCGAGGTTCCCTTCTCGGACTCCGCCCATATCCTCCTGCGCTTCCTGCATTCCAGAGATTTCCAGACCTTCATGGACGGGGTGCCCCAGATCACCGATTTCCGCTATACCAACGAGGCCATGCTGGGTATCGTCTTCGACGACAACTTCGCCCCCCTGGGGATGATCCAGAACAGCATGGGCTTCCTGGAGGGGGGGACGGTGGTGAAGAAGGACTTCCCTAAGAGCGACCTCCTCATGAGCATACCCCTGCTCTCCGACCTGGTGGGCTCCATGCTCGGCCAGGGCCCGTACTACATCGCCAACGACGCGGGCCCCTCTCCTTTTAAGTTGGGCCAGGGCCCCCTCTACCGCTGGGTGAACTTCGACGAGGTGGGCGGCGAAAGCGACCCTCTATACCAGGATAAGGGAGGCGCCCTCACCTACACCACCGCGGAAAACGAGGTGAGCGACGTCCGCGACGTGGCCAGGGCCATCTTTAAGGGTCCCCTCAACCTCACGGAATGGTACTTCTCCACTCGCTTGATGGCGGACATCGTGGCCGCCCTCTTCCCCTTCGGGAGGGATTACGGCATAAACTTCCTCCACGGCGACAGGCTGGAGGGGATGCCCAAGATCGAGTTCATCGCCGAACAGGGGGTGCTGAGCGGCGGCACCTTCATGTTCCTGCCCATCCCGGGCGAGCGGGAGCTCATCAAGGGATATAACCACATGGACGTCCTCACCGCCTGCGCCAGCGCGCCGCAGCGCCGGGAGAACGAGGTCATCCGCCCCCTCATCGAGTTCGTGAAGGAAAACCTCTAACCGCGCGGGGCCGAGCACACGAACAGCGCAGGCGCACCGCCCGCGGCCGCCCAAGCGCAGGCGGCGCGTCTTGCGATACCTCGCAGATATGGTGACAAGACCCCGCTCGTATCCGGGAGCGGGGGCGGAAATCCCTGCCGCTCGGCGAGGGTTTTGGTCGCCCCCCTTAAGGCAAATGTTAGAATCATGGTGAGGAGGGCGGCGGCCGGCACATGCTATCGCGCGCATCGCCTTCATCGCAAGCAGGCCGCGCGCGCCGGCGTGGATTGCGTTTTTTAAGCAATATGAGGAGGGGCTATGCTGGACGTGCTCATCAAAGGCGGAAGGGTGATCGACGGCACCGGGGTCGCGGCGAGAAAGGCGGACGTGGCGGTCGAGGGCGGCAGGATACTGGAGGTAGGAGACCTGCCTGAAGCGCAGGCGTCCAGGACCATAGACGCCGAGGGCAAGGTGGTCTCGCCGGGTTTCATCGACATCCACTCCCACAACGACCTCTACGTCATCCGCGACGATTACCGGCAGCTCTTCGAGCCCTACATACGCCAGGGCATCACCACCAGCGTGGTCTCCAACTGCGGCTGGTCTCCCGCCCCCTGGCCGCGCGAGAACGGGGAGCTTTTCCACTCCACCCTGCAGACCATGGGTGTTTGCAGGGAATTCCATCCCCAATGGGAGACCTCGGGCGAGTTCTTTTCCTGGCTCGAAAGACGCGGACTTCCCATCAACTTCGTGCCCCTCTCGGCCCACGGCCCCATCCGCATCGCGGTGATGGGCGAGAACGCCCGCTTCTGCAGCGAGGAAGAGCTGGCGAGGATGAAGGAAATGGTGCGCAGGGATATGGAGGACGGATGCCGCGGTTTCTCCACCGGCTTGACGTATTTCCCGGGCATGTACGCCCACACCGACGAGATCGTGGAACTGGCGAAGGTTTCCAGCGAGCACGGGGGCCGCTACGTCACCCACGTGCGCAGCCTTACCGCCGCCTTCGCGCGCACCGTGGAGGAGGCGGTGGAGATAGCCCGCCGCAGCGGCTCCTCCCTGCAGGTCAGCCACTTCATGGCCGTGCCCGACCTGGGACGTCTCGGGGACATCCTCTACGAGATCGTGGGGGCGCTGGAAAAGGTCAACCGCATAATCCCCCTTCCGGGCATCCCCAACGCGCAGCTGAAGAAGGGTTACCGGGCGGTGGACCGCGCCCTGGAGGAGGGGCTGGACGTGGGGCTCGACTTCATCCCCTACGTCATGGGCAACACCACCGTGACCCAGCTCTACCCGCCCTGGGCGCTCAGGGGCGGCACGGAGGCCCTGCTGCGCCGCCTCGCGGATCCCGGGGAGCGCGCCAGGATCAGACGTGACGTGGAGACGGTGAAGGACCGCTGGCCGCAGTGGGAGCCGGGCTCGTGGGCCACCAACTATCTCAAATGCCTGAGTTACAAGATGCTCTCCATCCTCTCCGTGGGCAGCGAGAAAAACCGCGGCATGGAGGGGAGGCGGGTCATCGACCTCGCCAAGGAGGTGGGCAAGCATCCCTTCGACTTCCTGGCCGACCTCACCATAGAGGAGGAAGGAGCGGTGGTCTTCGTCATGGGGATGCCCCCCGAGCCCTGGTCGGAAAAGGTCTTCCTGCAGGGGCAGGACCATCCCCAGCTCTCGGTGGGAGCGGACGTCCTCTTCCCGGAAAAGGGCGCACCTCCCCAGACCGCCTACGGCACCTTCCCGCGCATCTTCCAGCATTACGTGAGGGAACTCGGCCTTTATACCCTGGAGAACGCGGTTCACCGCTGCACCGGCCTCGCCGCCTCGCGTTTCGGCCTGGCGGATCGCGGGGTGATCAGGAAGGGCGCCTGCGCGGACCTGGTGGTCTTCGACCCTGAGGCCATACGCGACAACTCCACCTTTCAGGAACCTAGGCGCTACCCCTCCGGCATCGAGTGCGTGTTGATCAACGGCAAGTCGGTATTTGAGAACGGGGTCTGCAACCTCGACGTCCAGGCCGGCATGGTGCTGAAGGCGAGCTGAGACTCCGCCGGAGCATCACGCCGCTCAGATCTCCATCTCCTGGGCCAGGTCCCGCAACTCGCGCCTGAGCACCTTGCCGGCCTGGCTGGCGGGCACCGCCTCCACTATGCGCAGCGCCCTTATCTTCTTGTACGCCGCCAGCTCGGCGTTGGCGTATTCCAGCAGCTCAGCCTCGCTCACCGTGCCGCCCGGCACCAGCTGCACGAAGGCCACCGGCAGCTCCCCGTAACGGTCGTCCCTTTTTCCCACCACCGCCGACTGCGCCACCTGGGGATGGGCGTTGAGCACCTCCTCCAGGTCGCGGGGATAAACGTTATAGCCCTTGTAGATGAGCATGTCCTTCTTGCGGTCCACGATGTACAGGTAGCCGTCCTCGTCCATCTTTCCCATGTCCCCGGTGAGCAGCCAGCCGTCCTCCTTGAACATGAGCGCCGTCTCCCCGGGGTTGTTCCAGAAGCCCTTGGTGACCTGGGGCCCCCGCACGCATACCTCCCCCACCTCCCCGAGCTCCATTTCCCGGGTATGGTCTTCGGGGTCCGCTATCCTTACCTCCGTATCCGCCACCGGCAGCCCCACCGACCCCACCTTGAGGGCGCCTCTCTCCGGCGGAGTGATGGTCACGATGGCCGTGGCCTCGGACAGCCCGTAAGCCTCGCACACCACCCCGGGAAATTTATCCAACAGCCTCTGCATGAGGCTCAACGGTATGGGCGCCCCGCCCGAGGCCACCAAGCGTATATCGGACATGTCCGTCCCCGCGTAGAGAGGATGGTCCACCATGGGCACGAAGAGCTGCGGCGCGCCCCCGAAGAGGGTGACGCGGTACTTGTTGATTGCCCTCAGGAACTCCACCGGGTCGAAACGCGGGAAAACCACCAGGGTGTTGCCCGCCATGAGCTGCATATTGAGGTAACCGAAGGCGCCCATGGCGTGGAACCAGGGCGGCACCACCAGGGAAACCTCCACGCCGCGGCGGAAGGGGTGGTCCTCGTCGCGGTCCCCGTCCTCGCGACGCAGACCGATGATCCCGTCCTCGTAGGTCACCTGCCCGCCGGAGAACCAGTAGGAGAGCTGACAGGAGTTGACCATGGCGTTGTAGTGGGTGACCATGATACCCTTGGGGGTGCCGGTGGTGCCCCCGGTGTAGGAGATGTGGGCGAGGTCCTCCTTCACCTCGAACGCGATCTCGGGCGGCTCCGCGGGATGGTCGGCTACCAGGGCGGTGAAATCGATGACCCCCTCGTCGAATGAGCCCTTGGTGAGCTGCTTGACAGGGGCGCTCAAGGGCGGGTAACAATCGGCGAGGCTGACCTCGATGGCCCTTTTCACTCCCGTCTGCGGAAGCACGCCGCTGGAGACGGCCCAGAAGAGGTCCAGGCCGATGAAGGTCTCCACCCCCGCGTCATTGAGCTGGAAGGCCAGCTCACGCTCCGAGAGCAGCGGGCTCACGGGCACGAACACGGCTCCCGCCTTGAGCAGGCCGTAATAGGCCACGGCGAACTGGGGCGAGTTGACCAGGTGCAGCGCGACCCGGTCCCCCTTTCCTACTCCCAAAGCCGCGAGTGCGGCAGCGAAACGGTCGGAAAGATCATCCAGCTCGCGGTAGGTCATCTCCATGCCCGCGAAGACGAGGGCGTTGCGCTCCGGCCACTGCAGGGCAGCGGATCGCAGGATGTGGTGAACGGGCGCCTCGGGGTAATCGAGGCTGCGGGCGACACCTTTGGGCCAGCGCTTGAAGTTCTTCTCCATCCTTCCCCTCCCGTGCGGACGACGGCTGCGAAGCGACTGCGACGAGTTCGTAAACCTCCACAAAGATAATGTCAACACAGAGGCGTCGCTTAATGCCAGTTGAATCTTCGGGGCCGGGGTGACCCGCTCGATGCCTGAAGGGATCGTCTCGAGTCATGGATGAATCGCGAGGCGTATCAGCCGAGATCCAGGCCGGTTCTGAATCCGCGCGCGGGTCATAACGAACGGGGTTTCAAACTCCTCTTTCCGCGCTGGTGGAGCGGGCTATGGAGGGTTCACGTCTTCGCCTTCCGGGCGATCTCCCGCGGTTTTATGCCAAGTCCCAGGCCGGTCTAATCGGCGTTCAGGTGACGTCCTGGATGGTCACCTCGAAGCGCAGGTTCACGCCCGCCAGGGGATGGTTCAGGTCGATCTCCACGTTGTCCTCGTCCATGGAGAGGATCTTGAAGTTTATCAGGCCTCCGGAATCCGTCCTGCCCATATAGGTCATGCCCACCTCGAGGTCGGCGGAGCCCTCGAAACGCTCGCGGGGGACGTTGTGCACCAAGCCGGGATCCCGCAGCCCGTATGCGTCCTCGGGCTTGACCAATACCTCCTTGCTCTCTCCCGGCTCCATGCCCTCCATTTCCCTCTCCAGACCCGGGATTATGCTTCCCTCGCCGAAAACGAAGCTCATGGGATCGTTCTCCGCGCTGGCGTCGATGAGCGTCCCCGCCTCGTCGTAAAGCCGGTAATGAAAGGTCACCGTCTTCCCCAAACCCACCTGCATGACATCGCTCCTTTCCGCTCTCAAACGGCAGAAACAAAAGGCCCAGGCCTTTCGGGCTTGGGCCTCACGCTGCTTTCTTCGAGCAAACCTCAAACGACCTTATAGCAAATATAACATACCTTGCTCGATGGTGGCGAGACGGCATGCCCCACGTCATCGTTTTGAAACCTGCCGAAGTCGGGATCGACCTTTCTTGTTCAAATCGGGACACGCGACAGTCGCCGTGCAGATATGACTAACGGCGGTAAATAATGATAAGGTGCCGGTAGGGAATAGTATCCCGGGGCGGATTGAGCCACCCCGAAGTAGAAACATCGGACAAACAGGGAGGTAGAAAATGGGCAAGTGGGAGGACATGTACAAGGCCAAGCTCACAGCCCCGGAGGACATCGCCGCGGAGATAAAGAGCGGGGAGCACGTCTTCGCCAGCGGAGCCTCCTCCACCCCGGTGGCCATCCTCGAGGCCCTTTTCGACCGCGCCGTCGCGGGGGAGATCGAGGAGGTGCAGCTGGGGAGCTTCATCATGCTGGCCAACGTCTTCAAGGTGCTCAAGCCGGAGCTGCAGCGCAACATCCTCGTCGACAACTACTACGCCTCCCCCCTGGACCGCAAGGCCCTGGCGGAGGGCCTCATGACCCATACCCCCTATCACTTCCACCGCGTCACGCGCCAGGCGGTGGACGACTCCGGCTACCGCAAGCTCATCGTGCAGGCGGGGCCCATGGACAAGCAGGGCTACTTGAACCTGGGTTTATTTGCCAATTACATCGACGTGGTGGACGAGCTGGACGCGCTGTACATCGAGGTGAACGAGCAACAGCCCATCGTGCACGGCCCCAACTGGATACACATATCCCAGGTGGACAAGCTGACGGAGAACCACCATCCCGTGTTCGCGCTGCCCCCCGATCCCGTCACCGATAGGGACCGGGCCATCGCCGAGAACATCATCGACCTCATCGAGGACGGCTCCACCATCCAGCTGGGCATCGGGGGCACCACCAACGCCATCGGCGAGCTGCTGGTGCGCAAAAAGCACCTGGGGTGCCATACCGAGATGCTGGGGGACGCCTACATGAAGCTCTTCGAGGAAGGGGTGCTGGACAACACCAGGAAGAACTTCCACCCTCACCAGATGCTGTGCCATTTCGTGCTGGGCTCACAGGAGCTCTACGACTGGGTGAACGACAACCCCATGATCTACCTCTCGCCCATCAGCTACAACAACGACCCGTGGATAGTGGGGAAAAACGACAAGCTGGTGTCCATCAACACCACCCTGGAGATAGACATCACCGGGCAGTGCGCCTCGGAGTCCTTCGGGCCCATCCAGTACACCGCCACGGGAGGGCAGGTGGACTTCACCCGCGGGGCCTGGATCTCCCG
>JACVJD010000093.1 GCA_015711825.1 Candidatus Solincola daggyaiensis | reverse complement strand
ACCAAGGTGAGCTCCAACGTACCGGTGGTGGCGGAGCGCGCCGTCTATTTCACCTATGACGGGAAGAAGGGCGGGCACGACTCCATCGGCACCAACGCTCCTGGCCCCGCCTGGTACCTCGCCGAGGGCTACACCGGCGGCGACTTCGACACCTGGGTGCTGGTGCAGAACCCGGGACAGCAGACAGCCAGGGTTACCCTTTCCTTCCAGCTCGTCGAGGGAACAGCCGCCGATTACACCTTCGACCTCCCGGGCGGAAAGAGGAAATCTATCCACCTGGACGAGCTGCCCGGCCTGGCGGACGCGCAGGTATCCACGCTGGTGAAGGCCACCGACCAGTACGGAAACGACTACCCGGTGGTGGCGGAGCGCGCCGTCTATTTCACCTACGACGGCAAGCAGGGCGGGCACGACTCCATCGGCGTGCCCAAGGTGCCCAAGGTGCTTTAAAAGGCGCTTCTCTCCAGGGGATCGGAGAGCAAAAGCCTAAGGGAAAAGCAAGCAAGGGGTGCCCCGAGAGGGGTGCCCCTTTCCCTTGACATCCGATTTGGCCGGCATCCGGAAAGCGCCGCCGCTGGAATAACCGTGCCTAGCCTGTATAATTAGGAAGCAATGGAACTAAGGGACTATATAAACGTCATACTCGCGCGCAAGTGGGTGATCATAGGGGTCACGGCGCTGGTGGTTTTCGCGGCGCTCCTCTTCTCCCTCCTGCAGGATCCCGTGTACGAGTCCCGGGTGATGATCCTCGCGGACATCAACCGCGCGGGGGAATCCGCCTCCGACAGCCTCATCTCCTTCGCCTTCAACGACCCCAACCTCTTCATCCAGACCCAGGCGGAGATCATCGGCACCAGGACCATGGCCCAGGCGGTACACGACAGCCTTGAGTACGACTATGAGGAGGCGCGCTATGAGCGCGAGGAAGGTAAGGAGGTCTATATCCCCGCCTCCCTGCCGTCGCCCGAGGAGCTGAGGGACAGCGTCAAGGTGGAGCGCGCCCAGAACACCAACGTCTTCGAGATCGCCGTGAGCAACGGAGACCCCTTGCTGGCGAGGGACATTGCCCAGGCCTACGCCGAGGAGTACATCCTCAACCGCCAGCTCTCCGCCATCAAGCAGATAAGCGACGCGCGCAAGGAGGTATGGAACCGCATCACCGAGCTGGAGACCCAGATAGCGGACATAGCTCAGGAAGCCAAGCAATACACGCGCGAGAACATCCCCCCCGAGCTGGAGGCGGAAGCGAGCCAGGCGGTGAGCCTCTGGGCCACCCTCTATGAGAAATACATGAGCCTGCGTATCGCCGAGGCCCTTCAGCAACGCGGCCTGGAGATAATCGAGCCGGCGGAAACGGGGGTCAAGGTGAGTCCCCGCACCACCCGCAACGGCATCCTGTCGTTGTTCCTGGGCCTTATCCTGGGAGTGGGACTGGCGTTCCTGGTGGACTATCTGGACGACACCCTGAAGACACGCGAGGACTTCGAGCGCGCATACGGGGCCTCCATCATCGGCGAGATCGCCAAGGCCGCTTTCACGGGCGACGAGGAACGCGAGGTGGTCTATTTTACCCAGCCCGAAAGCACGGCGGCGGAGGGATACCGCAACCTGCGCACCAACCTGCAGTTCATCAACCTGGACGGAAGCACCCGCCTCATCATGGTCACCTCTTCCGGCCCCGAGGAGGGCAAGACCTCCGTCTCCGCCAACCTCGGCGCGGCGCTTTCCGAGATGGGGAACAGCGTCCTGGTGGTGGAAGCCGACCTGCGCCGCCCCGTCCTGGACAAGTTCCTGGTGGAGAAGCGGGATAAGGGCCTCACCAGCGTGATCATGGGAGCGGCGGAACTTGGTGAATGCATTATCGACACCGGGAATGGGAATTTCCACGTGCTCACATCGGGGCCCAAACCCCCCAACCCGGCGGAGCTGGTCTCCTCCCAGGCCATGCAGAAGCTGTTGCAAAGACTGCGTGAGGAATACGACTACGTGATCGTGGACGCGCCTCCCGTGCTGGCGGTGAGCGACGCCATTGCCATGGCCTCCATGATGGACGGGGTGCTGGTGGTGGCCAGCCACGGCATCGCCAACCGCGACGGCGCGCGCCGCACCATGGAGCTGCTCTCCAAGGTGGAGACGCGGGTGCTGGGCGTGGTCATCAACAACGTGGAGATGACCGGCCGCTACGGCTACGGCTACTACGCGCCCTACTACTATTACTCCTACGGCGGGGATGCGGAGCGCGGCAAGCGGCGCCTCTTCGCCGGCGGCGGAAAGGGTCGCGGCTGAATCCACCGCTTCCTCGTCGCCCTTCCCTCCTCGTCATGGACACCTGGCCGCCCCGCGAAGAAAAACGAAAGGGACAGAGCTTCTCATCGCCCTTCCTTCCTCATCACGGGGTACCTGTTCCAAGCTTTTCCGGACGGCAACCCTGGATGCACTTCGTGAACGTGCAGTGGCTGCGCTACCGGTAGGAGGATTTCGGCCGCAGTACCACCACCATAACTGCCAGGAGGATCTCAGCCGCAGGCCCGCCATCGTATGCACAGTGGCGAGCAATCGCCATAGGGGCATGGCGAAATCTCGAAGACGGCCATAAGCTCTCCTTGCCTCCGCACGAACGCTTTTTCACGGCGAAGCAAGAGCGGTATAAAATGATGGTGACCTTTATGCCGATAAAAGCAGGGGCGGCTTTTGCGGATGTCGGTCTCGGAGCGCATGGTAATAGCTGGGAGCGGAGGGAGAAGGGTTTGATGCGAGCCGGATGGCGCAACGCGACTTTGACCGTAGGCATGGTCGCCATTTCCCTCGCAGCGGCGGTTTTGTTTTTTTCCTTTTTCATGCCCACGCTATCGCCGGCGACCGCGCACGAGGCTCCTGCGGCCGCGGCCTCACAGGCGCCGCGTATCGCAACCCCATTGCCTCCGGCTTACGCCGCGGCCGCGGTGGAGAAGGATGTCACCGCGGGAGAGGCGGACTCCTATCTTTACGGCGCGAACCAAGAGGAGGTGCTGGTATTCGCCGATACCGCCACAGGGGACGTGAACGGCGACGGCATCGACGACCTGGTAATGGGGCACGACCAGGGGGGCACCGAGCCCCCCTATTTCTACACCGGAAAGGTTTACGTCTATTACGGTCGCGGTGAGCCGGCCCATGACATCGACCTCGGCACCCAGGCGGACGTGACCATCAGCGGGCACGCTTTCTCCCTCAGCACGGGATGCAGCGTGGCCTGCGGGGACGTGAACGGCGACGGCATCGACGACATCGTCATGGGGGCTTACCTGGACACGCCGGGGGGCCTGGGAGTCGGGCCCTCGTACGCGGGGTCGGTCTCGGTGGTCCTGGGGAGCCACTCCCTTCCCGCGAACTGGGACTTCGACGCCAAGCCGCCCGACCTGTACATCTCCAGCGCCAGCGGGGGCGAGATGTGCGGCATGAGCGTGGCGGCGGGGGACATCGACGGCGACGGCTTTGACGATATCCTCTTCGGCGCCCACCTGGGAAACGGCGGAGTGCATTTCGGCGACGGCTCCTCCTGGGCGGCGCAGGGAAACGCCAACGCCGACAGCCTTTACGACCTCTCCATGATCGACGGCACGCGCGGATGGGCGGTGGGGCGCTACGTTTCCGCCTATGACACCCTTTACAGATATAACGGCAATTCATGGAGCGCCGATACCGCTTTTCACCAGTTCAAGCGCAGCTTCTTCGGCGTGGCGGCTCTGGACGCCACCCATACCTGGGCGGTGGGCGCGGGTGGGCTTATCATCTTCAACAACGACTACAACAACTCCAGGGCCTGGCAGGTGCAGGGAAGCGGCCTCACCGCCTCAGACCTGCGTGACGTGGCCCCCCTGACCTCCAGCGAGGTGTGGGCGGTGGGAGACGGGGGGACCATCCTGCATTACGACGGCTCGGGGTGGTCGGCCCAGTCCAGCGGCACCACGGCGGCGTTGCGAGGAGTGGCCGCGGCGGACGCTTCCCATGTGTGGGCGGTGGGAGACGGGGGGACCATCCTGGAGACGGCCACCGGGGGGGCGGGCGGATGGAGCAAGCAGGCGGTGCTCTTCACCCAGCGCAAGCACGCGGTGGACGCCGCCGACGCCGCCCACGTGTGGGCGGTGGGCGATGCCGGCACCGGGCGCGCGTATATCGTCTGGGGGCGCAACAGCGGATGGCCGGCATGGGATCACGCGAATCCCATCCGGCCAAACAAGGTGATCAACGGGGTGGACAGCCTGGATTCATGCGGGTTCCCGGTGAGCCTGGGGAACCTGAACGGCGACCCCATGGCGGACATCCTCATCGGCGCCGCGGAGGCCAACGGTCCCGCGAACGCGCGCAACGGCGCCGGAGAGGCTTACGTGGTGTACGGCAGGAACAAGGGCGCCTTCCCCTATTTCGTGGATCTGGCCACGCAGGCGGACTGCACCATCTACGGCGCCTCGGTGCTCGACCGCATCCCCACCTCCACGAGCAGGCCGCTGGCCCGCGTCAACGGCGACCGTTACGACGACGTCATCCTCTCCTCCATCTGGGCCGACGGGCCCGGTGAGACGCGCACGGGCTGCGGGGAAGTGATGGTAATATATGGGGGTTCTCTGCCCAAGACCATCGACCTGGCGTCTCGCCCCCCCGACATCACCCTCTACGGCCCCTACGCCGGGGCGGCGGCGGGACGCTCTATAGCGGTGCTGGATTTCGACGCCGACGGCCGCCCCGACCTCGCCACGGCGAGCACCGGCGCGGGCAAGGGCACGGAGAGACCGAACTGCGGCGCGGCATGGCTGGTGCGAGGGCCTTCTTCCTGGCCCGACCAGGTGGACCTCGCCTCCCAGGCATGCATGACTTTTTACGGCGCGAAGAGCGGCGACGCCTTCGGGTTCTGCCTGACCGGCGCCGACCTCAACGGCGATCCTCACGGCTTTGACGACCTGGTGATAAGCGACGTCAACGGGGACGGCCCGGGGGGAACGCGCACCGACTGCGGCGAGCATTACCTGTTCCTTGGACATGATTTCACCCCTCCCACCTGCTCCGTGGCCAACGTGGTGGAGGGATCGGTGCTGGCGGGCACGGTGGGCGTGGAGGTGGAGGCGGCGGACGAGCACGGCATCGACCGGGTGGAATTCCGGGTGGACGGAGCGCTTGCCCACACCGACCGCACCGCGCCCTACCGCTGGGACTGGGACACGCGGCGATATCCCGACGGCGCGACCTACGAACTGGAGGCGCGCGCGTACGACACCCATGGCCTGAGCGCCGCCGACGCGCGCAGGGTGAAAACCAACAACACCGTGCCACCCCTTTCCAGGAACTGGTACCTGGCGGAGGGAACCACCGCCTGGGGCTTCGAGGAGTACGTGCTGGTGCAGAACCCCAACCCGGAGGCCGTCGAGGTCGCCTTCACCTTCATGAAGCCGGGCGGCGAGGTGCGGGAGGAATCCTTTCCCGTGCCCGGGAACTCGCGCTTCACCATATTCGTGAACTCCATCGTGGAGGAGAGCGACGTCTCCACCAAGGTGGAGGCGGACCTGCCCATAATCTGCGAGCGGGCCATGTACTGGAACGGGCGCGCGGGAGGGCACGCCTCCATCGGGGTCGCCGAGCCTTCCCCCACCTGGTACCTGGCGGAGGGCACCACCGCCTGGGGGTTCGAGGAGTACGTGCTGGTGCAGAACCCCAACCCCGATGCGGTTGACGTGACCATGACCTTTATGAAACCGGGAGGGGGGACCCATGCCATCGACTTCGCCATACCCGGGCGCGCGCGGCACACCGTCAACGTCAACCAGGTGGTGGCGGACAGCGACCTCTCCACCCTGGTGGAGGCGAGCGCCCCGGTGATCTGCGAGCGCTCCATGTACCGCTATGGCCGCGACCTCGGGCACGACTCCATCGGCACCCCCTCCCCCAGCCGCGAGTGGTACCTGGCGGAGGGCACCACCGCCTGGGGGTTCGACACCTACGTGCTGGTGCAGAACCCCAACCCCGAGGAGGCGGCGGTGGGCATGCAGTTCATGCTGCCCGGCGGAGGCACCGTGCCCTACGCCATCCTGGTGCCGGGGCGCTCCCGTTACACCGTGCACCTCAACGAGGTCCCGGGCTTAGGGGGCACCGACCTCTCCACCTTCGTGACCTCCGACCGCCCGGTGATCTGCGAGCGCGCCATGTACTGGAGTGGAGCCTCATCCATGGGAGGGCACGACACCATCGGCACCCCCTTTCCCTCCACCTCATGGTACCTGGCCGAGGGCACCACCGCCTGGGGGTTCGAGGAGTACGTGCTGGTGCAGAACCCCAACCCGGAGGCGGCGACGGTCTCCTTCACCTTCATGAAGCCCGACGGAGACACGCAGTTCGTCTCCTTCCCGGTGCCGGGCTACGCGCGTTTCTCCCTGCGCGCCAACGACGTGGTGCCGGAAAGCGACGTGTCGGTGTCCGTGCTGGCGGACCGCCCGGTGATATGCGAGCGCGCCATGTACTGGGGCGAGCGCAACCTCGGCCACGCGACCATCGGCGTGCGCGGCCGGCCATAGCGCCTGCAGGTCGGGGTATTGGTTTAAAACGCGGGCGGGGATTACTGTTCCTCATCCTGCCCCTCCATGCGCCCGGGTGTATCTCGCATTGTTAAAAGCGCAGGCGGCGATTACCATTAAACCGAGAGCGGCGCGGGCCGATACCCTGAACATGGGACGGGGAAAGGCGAAGGCTTGGAGCTGAGGGACTACATAAACGTGCTTCTCCACCGCAGGTGGATAATCGCCGGCACGGCGGCGGCGATCATCGCCCTGGCCCTGATCTTCACCTTCATCCAGGCGCCCGTGTACCAGTCCAAGGTGGAGATACTCAGCGAGGTGAGCTCGGCCAGCGAGTCGGTGCTGGGAAGCTTTTTCACCTCCGCCCTCTTCGACCCCGACCGCTATATCCAGACCCAGACGGAGATAATCAAGACCGACACCATGGCCCAAGCGGTGGAGACGGCCCTGAGGATAAAATACGAGGAGAACCAAAAGCTGCGCGAGGCCGGGGAGGACGTGTACATACCCGAGAGCATCCCCGGCGCCCAGGAACTTGCGTCCATGGTGGGCGTGGAACAGGTGCAGCGCACCAACATCTTCGACATCGTGATCACCTGCGGCGACCCCCTGCTCTCACGCGACGTGGCCCAGACCTACGCGGAGGAATATATCGCCAGCCGCCAGCTCGCCGCCATCCGCCAGATAAGCGAGGCCAGACGCGAGGTATGGAACCGCATCCAGGAGGTGGAAGAGGAGATCCGCCAGGTCGCCGAGGAGGCTAAGAAGTATTCCGGCAACGTGCCCGCCGAGCTGCAGAACGAGGCGGCGCGGGCGGTCAACCTCTGGGTATCCCTGTACGAGAAATACATCACCCTGCGCATAGCGGAATCCCTGGAGCAGCGGGGATTGGAGATCGTGCAGCCCGCCAAGGTCGGCGTGAAAACCAGCCCGCGCCCCACCCGCAACGGCGTTCTCGCCCTTTTCCTGGGGTTGATCCTGGGCGTGGGCGCGGCCTTCCTGGTGGACTACCTCGATGATTCCCTGCGCACCCGCGAGGACTTCGAGAGGCACTACGACACCGCCATCATCGGGGAGATCCCGCAACTGCCGCTGGAGGACCTGCCGCGCAACGCCATCCTTTATTTCGCGAGGCCCCAGCATCCCGCCATAGAGGGCTACCGCACCCTTCGCACCAATTTACAGTTCCTGGAACTGGAGGAAGGCGGCAGGACCATCCTCTTCACCTCCGCGGGACCGGAGGAGGGAAAATCGACCGTCATATTGAACCTGGGGGCAGCCCTCTCGGAGATGGGCAAGAAAGTGTTGCTGGTGGAAGCCGACCTGCGCAAGCCGGTGCTCGACAGGTACTTCAAGGTCTCCCCCGGCAAAGGCATCAGCGCCGTGCTCGCCGGCACCGCGACCCTGGAGGAGGCGGTGCAGCCCACGGAATACCCCAACCTCTACGTCCTCCTGGCGGGGATAAAGCCCCCCAACCCCGCGGAGCTGGTGGCATCCGAGGGCATGGGTAAGGTGCTGGAAAGGGTGGGGCGCTTCGCGGATTACGTGCTCGTGGACGCTCCCCCGGTGCTGGCCGCATCGGACGCCATGGCCCTGGCCACCAGAGTGGGAGGGGTGGTGCTGGTGGCCGCGTACGGGAAAGCGGACCGCCACAGCGCCAAGCACACCGTGGAGCTGCTGCGCAAGGTCAACGCCCGCATGGTAGGGCTGGTGATCAACAACATCTCGCCTGCCACGCGCTACGGCTATTACCAGTACTACTATTACGCTCCTCTCCCGGAGGAGGAAGCGCCTCACCGCAGGCTTTTCCGCCCCAGGAGCAGATGAGGACCGAAGGCTATTCCGGGAAAACCGAGTCGCCTGGGTCGGCGGGTGCGTTTCCGCCTCAGGAATAGTCGATACCGACCGCCTTTCGCCGGGATCATCGCGGAACAAGCTCGCAATGGCGCAACCGTTGAGGGACGCCGATACCCGACGTCGTCGCCGAGGGTATGCGCGCGTAAGATGGTGCGGGAAGTCGCGCGCTCGTATAACGCCGCCGATACTCCGGCGCCGCCAGCAGGGATATGGAAGCGTCGAGAAACGCCCGCGACGCGAAACCGGGGTGGGATAGAGGCTCCCCCGGCCCGAGGCCCCTTGGTCTAGCGGACTTGGAGCGCCTCCAGGTTGATGAAGGTGAAGTTGGCGTCCTGGTTCTTGCGCCCCGCGCAGACCAGTTTTACGGTATGCGCGCCCGGTCCCAGTCCCGAGGCGGTGAACACGGTATCGCTCACCTTCACCTGCGGCGAGTAGAGGTCCACCTCCGCCCTCAGCTCCCCGTCGACGTAAACCTGCATGATGCCGTAATTCCAGTGGCGAGTGCTCACCACCGCCACGCTGTCGCCGGTGAAGGTATAGGTGCAGAAGTCCCCGCCGTAGGGTGTGGTCATGATCACCCCTCCGGTCACCTCCGCGTAATGCTCCTTGTACCAAACCCCGTGATAGGTCATGCCCTGGGAATCGCAGCCCACCAGGGTGGGAGGCAGGGGCTTTGCCGGGGGGGTGGAGATGGTGGTGTCCTCGATGACCTCCGGTTCCTGGGTGGGCGTGAGGCCGATCAGGGATACCGGCTCCACCTCCCCCGCCACCGGTATGGACACCGTGCCCTCCCTGCCGTTGGTGTCCACCGGAGCCACCGCGTAGGTGTTGAACATGGTCCCCTCGTCGTCGTGATAGACGTTGTCGGAGACGATGGCGGGATTCACCCTGGTGCCCGGATCGCCCCCCGCCTTGTAGCGATAGACGTTGTACCCTATGATGCGGATGTCCTCCCTGGCGTCCCAGCGTATGGTCGCGCCTTTACCCACCGTCACCCTCACGTTCTCGGGCGCCGCCAGCGCCTCTTTCTCACGCGAGAAGGTGTCCTCGCGCGAGGAACTCCCCTGGCCGGCACTGGGAGCCCCCGCAAGCCTCGAGAGGTAGAACAAGAAGCTCGCCGCCACCATGACTCCGAGAAAGGCGTAAAGGATAAAAAGGGCGGCGCGCAACCCCGTGAATCCCGTCCTCTTGCCGCCTCCAGCTTTTCCTTTGAGAAAGCGCCTGTTGCCCATCATCGCTCCGTCGCCGCCATGGTCAATCCCTTTTCCCCTCCAGTAAACGCCAGCTCGTATTATAAACGCTCCTCAACCCCGCGTCGTATATCCCTCATCAACCGTCTATCCAGCCCGTAACCCGCGGAGACCTAACCCTGCCGCCGTCCGAGGCGCGGCGCCCACCACGCGCCCCATGTCGCCCCATGTAATTCATCGGGGAAAGCGCGGGAAACTTGACCGCGAGACGGGTCCGGCCCGCTTATTCTGGGCCATGCCGGTGGGGGACCATGCCCATCAACGGTGAGACGAAGGGGTCGTTTAACCATGGCGCCGGGATGCGGCCTCTCAGTTCACCCCCTGGCGCATAGCCCATGGGCGACGACGCGAGACGGGGATCAGGCCCTTGTGGCCATGGCCACGGCTCAGCGCACCTCGGCGTAATCGAAGTTGACGAAGTCCAGGCCGCCGGCTCCCGGGATGCCGGAGGCCTCCACCACCAGGGTGTGCTGGCCCC
>JACVJD010000092.1 GCA_015711825.1 Candidatus Solincola daggyaiensis | reverse complement strand
TCCTTTTCACCGCCTACGCCATGCTGCGCCACCGCCTCCTGGACGTGCGATTGGCGGTACGGCGCAGTTTCGCCTACTTGTTGACCTTGCTGCTCTTCGGGGTTCCCCTCCTGGCGCTTTACCTCGCTTTCCGATTTTTCCTCCGTTCCCATCCCGACCTGGAGTTAGCCGCCTCGCTGACCCTGCTCGCCCTCGCCGCCGCCTTCTCCCCCGCCGCCCTCGGTTTTTCCGGCCGCCTGGCGGCGAAGATCCAGTTCCCCGGCCTTTACGACGAGGTGGAGCTTCTGCATGAGGTATCGACGGTGTTCACCTCCACCGCCGACGTCAAGGAAGGCCTGATATCGGCCACCAGGCTGGCATGCTCCCGCCTCGGACTGTCCCGGCTGCTGGTGGCCATCCCGGACGATTCGACCCGCGGCAAGGGTAACTGGGTCATAGGATACGATGAGCGCGAGGCGGCAGGCGGAGGCTGTTGGGATATGAGGGCCCCTGACTCACCCCTCTTTCAACTCCATGAAACCCTCCTCGCCGACAACGGGATGACGTCGGGCGGCGAGCATGAGAACGAACGCGCGGAGATGCGCGAGCGCGGGCTTTTCGCCTGCCTGCCGGTGCGAAACCCGGCGGGAAATATAGCTGTCCTCCTCGCCGGAGCGAGAAAAACCCAGGGGGCGCTCGATCCCTACGACCTCGACTTCCTGGCCCAGTTCGCCGAGAGGGCGGCCGTCTTCATCGATAATTACCTGCTCTCCTCGTACCTTCTTTCCCAATTCGAGGAGCTTTCCCGTTTGCATAAAAGGCTCAAAGAGTCCGACGATTTCAAGACCGAGGTCATCAACATCACCTCCCATGAGCTGCGCACCCCTTTGACCATACTCAACGGTTACGCCGCCATGCTGCGAGAGCGGCACGGGCACTTCAGCGAGGAGGAACGCAAGCGCTGCCTGGAATATATCGCCTCCTCCTGCCGGCGCCTCAACGACATCCTGGACCAGTTCCTCACGGTGTCCGATTTCCAGCGCGGCGACATTCACCTATCCACGCAGACGGTCGATTTGAAAACCCTGCTGGAGGAGCTGAGGTCGGCCTTCGCGGAGGACAAGCGCAGGCGTATAGAGGTAGAGGTGCACCACGCCTGCCCGGCCACCACCACCGATAGATCCTTTCTGCTCCTCATCCTGAACAACCTGGTGGAAAACGCCCTGCGCTTCAGCCCTGACGAGAAGCCGGTGACCCTGACGGCCGAGAGGACCGCTCACGGGATAAGGTTGTCGGTGCGCGACAGGGGTTCAGGCATCGAAAAGGGGGACGTGCAATACATCTTTCAGCCCTTTACCCGCCTGGAGGAGCTGGACAAGCATCATATCGGCACCGGTTTGGGGCTTTACCTGGTGCGCATGGCCGCCGACCTTTTGGGCATCGAGGTGGAGGTGGAATCGGAGCCGGGCAGCGGCACCACCTTTCACCTCTTGCTGCCCTAACCCCGACTGTCAACTCGGCCGGGTTGCGCGTTCCCGGATTTGCGCCTCTCCGTTTTGGCGCCTGATCAACAGCGGGGGCCCGCCGGTTTCGGGCGCTTCTAGCCGAGCCCAGGCTTAGCATGGAAGCGCCCATCCGCGCCTAATCCGCCTGCGGGCCTTTTCCCCCTTCCTTTTTTCGCGTCTCTATGGCGATGGAGAGCGCCCCCTCGCGGCTTCTGCGCAATGTGAGCTGCAGCCGATCCGCTTCGCGCAGCATGCGCTCGCATTCCGCCCTCAGCGCGGCGAAGTCGGTGCTTTGCAGGAATTCCCTCAGCAGTTCGAGGCGGTATTCGTACTGCCACTCCTCGAGGTCTCGCGGGCCTCGCAGATATTCCTCCGCCAGCATGCCGTACTCCCTTTTCGCCGCCGTCTCGGCGCAACGGTCCGGGCCCACGTTCAGGACCACCTCTTCATGCCCATGCCGCCCGGAAAAACCCATAGTCTCCTCCCGCCTTGCTTCGCCACGCATAAAATGCCACGTATAAAATTATAGAAAGCCTGGGCTTTTCCGCACAGGAGGGGGGCGCGAGGGCTTTATCGCCGCTTCAACGGTCAGAGGCGTCGGCCTGGTTCCCCATGCATAAAATCATAGAAAGCCTGGGCTTTTCCGCACAGGAGGGGGGCGCGAGGGCTTTATCGCCGCTTCAACGGTCAGAGGCGTCGGCCTGGTTGGAGTAGCCGCGGCTCTCCCAGTATCCCTCGTATTCGCCTGTTATGACCTCGATGGAAGTGAGCCATTTTATCCATTTGTATCCCAGGCGGTCCGGCACCACCAGGCGAACCGGGAAGCCCTGCTCTTTGGGGAGGGGAGCGCCGTTCACCTCGTAGGCCAACAGGGGGTCGGTCTCCTCGATGTCCCCGAGGGTGAGGGAGGTGGTATAGCCCCCGGGTGACGCGAAGACCACGTTGTCCGCTTCCTCCAGGACCCCCGCCGTTTCCAGCAGCCTGGCGAGCCTCACCCCTTTCCAGAGCGCCGTCTCCGTCCACCCCTCGACGCAAGGCAGGTCGACCAGCCTTTCCTCGGCCTCCAGGGCAAGAAGGTCGTCGTAGCTCAGGGAAAGGACCCGCTTCACCTTCCCGTTCACCACCAGCTTATAGGTCGCGGGGTCGATGTCGGGCTGACCCTCGGCGGTGCGCACGCGCAAGCTCTCGGTGGGCGTCACCTCGGCCGTGCCGCCTCCAGGTAGCTCGAGCTCTTTTTTTCCCTCCCCTCCCCGGTTCGCGAGATAAAAGGACCCCACCAGCAACAGCAGGGCCACGATGGCTACGGACCCGTACCTTTGTATAAGTTTTAAAGACTTTTCCATGTACCCAGCATAACGGCCCCCGCCCCATACCGTGATGACATCGCTCAACCCCGCCTGCAGCAATGCCGCCCTAGACGCAAAAGATTCCCGCACGCAATGGATTTGGCGGCGATGATAAGCGCATGTTGCGGGAACGGCTTGAACCCTGAGGATGCCGCCGCTTCGCCGCGAAGATGCGCAGATGCCCGAGAAGAGCGGGCGATCGAAGGGGAGGAGGGCGTCGCCCTCCTCCCCAGGTTCGCCGCAAGGCTCAGCGCGAGCGCGCAGACCTCGCCGCCCCGATGGAAACGAGGAACAGGCCCGCCAGCATCAGCGCGCCGAACACCATCATGAGGTAGGTGGCGTCGAATCCGGTCCTGGGCAGCGTTCCCTGCTGCTGTGCCTGCTGTTCGGGCTGCGGGGGCTGCGCAGGAGGTGTTACGATCTCCCCGGCCACCGCCACGTTGTTGTGGAAATCGACCCTCTTCTCCTCCCCCGGGAGGAGGTCGAAGCTCACCGAAACGGGCGAAGTGGCCACGTAGCCTTCCGGCACCACTTCCTCCACCCTGTAGGCGCCCCCCCTCAGCTCGCGGAACTCGTAGGTGCCGTCGGAGGCGGTGGTGGTTGCTGCCAGAAGCTCGCCGCCGCCATCATATAGGCGGACGGTCACGCCCTGCAAACCCTGCTCGCCCTCGTCGAAGCCGCCGTTGGCGTTGAGGTCCAGCCACTTGGTGCCGGCCACCATGGCCAAGGGGGCATTGATGAAGTCCACGCGCCTCTCCTCCCCCGCGGCCAGAAAGAGTCCGACCTCTACCGCTGCGGTGGCGTAATGGCCTTCGGGCACCTCTTCCTTGACCAGGTACTGGCCGTCAAGTAGGCCCTCGAAGGAGTAGAAACCCCCGGCGTCGGTTATCCTCTCCTCCAGGACCCCTTCCGCCTGGAGGATTATCTTCACGCCCTCGACAGCGGCCTCGCCATCCTGGTGTATACCGTCACCGTTGGCATCGAGCCATTTGAACCCGAAGACGCCGGAGAGCCTGCGGTTCACGAAGACCTGGTGGAACTCGTCCCCGCTCGCCAGCTCCAGGGCTATCTCCGTGTCGGTCACCGCCATCCATCCCGAGGGCACCTCCTCGCGGAGGGTGTAGGAGCCGGGCATCAGCCATCCGAAGTCGAAACCGCCGTCCTCATCGCTTACGGCCTCGGCGTAGAACTCCTCGCCCTCGAGGGTGAACCTCACCCCCGCCACGGGAAGCTGGGTGCTGTAATCCAGCTTCTCGCCGCCTACCCTGGCCTTTCTGGCGTTGAGGAAGGCGACCTGGACGTCCTGTCCCTCGACCACCCATACCTCAATGGGATTGGCGGAGGTGGGATAGTATCCTTCCGGCACCTCTTCCTCCACCAGGTAAAGCCCTCCTTGAAGGTTATGAAAGGCGAAGTCGCCGTTCTCGTCGGTGGCCGTCTCCCCAACCAGGGCCAGGCCTTCGTGGGAGAGAGACGTCGCCGCCACCACAACCTCGTCGACAAGGTCCACGCGGAAAAGGCGTATGGTGACTCCCTCCAGCCCGGGCTCGCCTTCATCAAGCTCGCCGTCGGCATCCAGGTCCACATATTTTGCGCCGGTGATGACGCCCGGCCTCACTTCCTCTTCCTTTACCTCTATGACCACGTCCACCTCGTCCTCGAGGTCTCCGATCCTGGCCTTGTTGTTGAGCACGTAAGAGCCCGCCGCCTCGGCGCTGAGCTCTTTCTCGATAACCAAAGTGAAGGGCGCTTCGGCCAGATCGAGGCTCCATGGGCCGGTCAAGGAAGAGGCTGGGGAGCCGTTTATGGTCGCCGACTTTATGAGGTAACCCAGCCCGGATGCGGGGTCTATGGTCTCCATATCCTCGAGGGAAACCACGCCCGGCGCTGAATCCTGCGGTTTGGCGAAGCTCTTGCGATAATGGAAAGTCCAGTTCTGCATGCCCGGCTTGGGCGGCTTGGGCTTGTTGCTGATGGTTATCTCGATGAGGTTGCTCATGGCCGTCACGCCGGCGAGCGGCACCGGGATGGTGAAGGTCCCGGAATAGGAGTACACGTGCGGCCCTCCGGTGGGGATGGCGTCGTCGCCCAGGGGCACGTTGGTGGTTATACTGGATGCGGCCGGCAGCCAGCCGGGACCGCCCGCCTTGTACCAAACGGTGTCGGAGACCGCGATCACGTCCGCCGGCCAATCGCCGGTGTTCTCAACGAAAATATTACCGGCGATGTAGTAGCGGTCGCCGGCGCTCGCATCAACGTGTATGGTGAAGGCGACGTCGCTCTTCTCGCCCACCTGCATCTCCAGGTGGGACTCCGAGGCCGTCTTCTCCAGGCCGATCTCCCAGCCCGGCGCCCGGACCACATCCACGTCCTTCCGGATATCGAGGCTGGTCACCTCCCAGGGTTGATGGTCGCCGTCATGCACGGTCATGGCGCCGGCCGAGCCCTCGGCGGTACTATCTGCCCCGGATGCGGTTTCCTTCTCAGGGGGTTCTTGCGCCCCTTCGTCCGCTACGGCTTCGCCAACCCCTTGCGGCGCGCTTTCCCCTTCATCTCCGGACATGGCCGTCTCCACAGCCATGTCTTCCGTATCTGCCGGATCACCAGCCGACGTTTCCGCTTCCACCTCGCCGCTTTTCGCCTCCGGCCCCGCCTCTTGCCCGCCGGAGGCGGCGGCCGGGACGAAGGGAAAGGCCAGCAGAAAGGCTACGGCCAGGACCGCCAGCATGCTCACCGTTTTCTTAAACATCTCGTTCATCTTTCATCACTCCTTTTGCAATCAAAAACCGGCCTTATATTTCAAAGAGGCCGGTCTCACTATTGGCTCCGAACGATTCGAGTGACCGTGTTTATAAATCGTCCTTCATAGCTTCCCCTCTGGATATTTTGACTGATCTAAACTCTTGATTTAGCGTCCTCTATTTAGTTTCTGTTTAAAGGATACCGTAACGGAGACGACATGCCATGACGCAGGTCATGAACGCGATCACGCGGCAGGCGCAGCAAGGCGGCCGGGATTCTCGTCAACCGGCTCCAGCCCGAGAAAGCGATGCTCTCCTCTTTTTCAGGTCGTCGGCGGTTAGGACGATCGGGGTTCGGGGTGGCCGCCTGTATGTATGAGAAGAGGTCGCTTTCCTCCCTTTTCGGGTTTATGGCGGCCGAATCGGTCGATACCCCGAGGGCGGCCGAAAGCCCGAAAAGCCCCGGTCTTTCATGCATGGGTTTATGGCTGCTGTTAAGGCCAGCGGTCGGAGGATACCCCATCGGCACGAGAAACCGTGGGGCTCTTGTTTTTACGGGTTTTCAGGAACAGATTCAGAAGACATACAGGGCATTACGGTCGGCAGTGCCCTCAGAAAGGCCGTGCGGCACGGCGCTGCAATGCCCGCCGTAGCTCAACCCTTACCCCCGTTCCCGCGCCTGCTCGACCTCGCCCACACCCATGCCACGAGCGAGAGGAAAAGGAGCGCGATGCCCGCGAACCAGCAGGCGATCCCCGCGTTCAGCAAGCCGTCCAGGTTGGCGGAACTCCCCGCCACGGTCAAGGCCAGCGCGCCGACGAGGATGGCGGCAGCCGCGAGGATAAGCCGGCTGCTCAGCGCCTTCAAGCTCTATCACCAACCTCTTCCATAGCGCCCAGGATACGCCATGTAGAGGCATTTGGCCACCGCGCGGAAAAACAAGCAACGGCGACGGAAGGAAGGAGGTGTCTCCCAGGGACTCGATCCGGTAGCCGTGGTATTCGATAGCCATGACATTACGTCTAGCCAGGAACCAGGTGGAGTGAACGAGATCGAGGAGAAGACGGTCAGAGCGGTGTAACGAGCCGCTGAAAGGGGTATAATAAAACCGTGTCGCGCGCAGCATGATGCGAGGCGACGTGCGGGAAGCCGTGATCCACGTCCTCGACCTGGTCACCTGGGACGCGGGGAGCCAATGGTGAAACCGGCCCGATCATCGCCGATGATCGGGCTTTTATATAGGGCCGAGGCGGTTGAGGAGATAGGGTGATGCGTCACGCGGCATGACCGGGACGCGGGCAGGTTTTCCGGTCGGGGCCGAAACCCACACGGCGTGAAGATAGGCGGCGTTTGCCTTTTCCTGCGGGCAAGGGTCGGCGGGAATCAATTCACTTCACCCCTTTCTTTGTCTCCTGATCACCTCTGCTCGACGGGAAGGTCCTCGCGGGCGCCCGCCGCCCGCGCCGAAGAAGGACGCCCGCTTAAAAAGACCGACATGGGGAGCAAGAGGAGGTGAGATCTTGGAGGGTTTTAAAAAATGCATGGCTCTCCTCGCCATCACGGTACTGCTTCTCCTTTCCCTTTTTTCCGGCCTGATCTCGGCCACAAGCGCCGGGAACTCGGTAAAAGGCGAGGAGGAACAGACGATCATGCCCGAGGTCGCTTCGGGCGCACAGGTCGAGGGGCTCGGTGAGGGCCTCTCGGATCCCGAGGGCGAGGATCCCATGGGCGAGGGGGAATCCCTCGAGCCACGGGAGGGGGAGGAGAGCGAAGCGCCCCCGGATGGCGCGCTGGAGGAGGGCGACGACGAGGGCAAACCCTCGCAGGGAGAAGCGGGGGAAAACTCCAACGCAAACGGGGATGGGGAAGAGGATGGAATCGCTCCGAGCACGGTCGGCGGACTCCTGTCCACGCCGGGGCCCGCTGCCGGCGACGACGTCGCCACGCCGGAGGGCGGATCACAGTTACCCGAGGTAACGCCCTTTACCTCTAACGCCTCGGTAACGCCGGAGACGGTGGATCCCTGGCAATCCGGCAACGCGCAATCCGAATGCCAGCAAGCCGGCTGCCGATGCCCCTACGCCTATAAGATAGACGACTGGGGCGAAAACGGCATGGACGGAAGCTACGATACCGGAGTGGGAAACACCATCACCATCTCCGGCAGCGACGGCTACCGCTTCGACTGGTCATCCCCATGGCCGGTGTGCTGCGTGATCGTCAAGGGCGGCACGGGCGCCAACATCTTCAGGTACGGCGGCGCCTACGGCGACGGCGGGCTGTACGCCCCCTCCAGGCCCGCGGGCTCGCCGGGCAGCCCCACCTACGGCATAAGCCACGTCACCTTCTGCTTCGGCCCCTGCGAAGACGAGCGCGGTTCCATCTCCGGCACCAAGTGGGAGGACGAGGACTGCGACGGCAAGGGCGACAAGCCGGTCGACGGCGTGACCATCATCCTCAGGGACGCCAAGGGCACCGAGGTGGGACGGGTCCAGACCTCCAACGGAGGCGTGTATTCCTTCGGTAACCTCGATGCCGACGACTACACGGTGCTGGAGGACCTTTCCGTGGGCGGCCTGGACGGGGATTGGTACGCCGAAAACCCGCTCTCCGGCTCGCACGCGGTGACTCTGGCGCAAGGCCAGGACATCGAGGGCATGGACTTCATCAACGCCCGCCTGGCGAGGATATTCGGTTTCAAGTTCTTCGACCAGGACTGCGACGGTAGGTGGGACCAGGATGAACCCAGGCTGGAGGGCGTGACCATCGAGCTGTGGAAGGACGGCGAGCTGTTGTCCACCGCGGTTACGGACGAGAAAGGCGACTACGCCTTCGAGGACCTCAAGCCCGGCAAGTACAAGCTCCGGGAGGTGGTGGAGGAGGGTTGGCACCCCACCACGCCGAACCCCGTTTGGGTCAAGGTCAAATGCGGCGAGGAGGAAGAGGTCAGGTTCGGGAACATGCGGCTGGGCACCGTCCACGGCTACAAGTTCCTGGACGAGGACTGTGACGGGGTGATGGACGAGGGCGAGGAGGGGATCCCCGGCGTTCGCGTGGTGCTCAAGTCCATTTGCGGCGTGAAGGAGACCTGGACGGACGAGAACGGCCATTACCGCTTCGAGGGCCTCTGGCCGGGACTCTATAAGGTCGTCCTCGACGCCTCCACCGTGCCCGCCGGCCATTACCACACCACCAAAACCTGGAAGCTGCTGTGGCTATGCTGCTGCGAGACGGAGCGGGTGGACTTCGGCAACGCCCGCTACCTCACCATCTCCGGGGCCAAGCTCGACTGCCACGGCGAGCCGGTGCCGGGAGTGGTCATCGAGCTCCGGCAGGGAGACGCCATCCTGGAGACGGATACCACGGACGAGAACGGGGAGTACTCCTTCGGCGACCTGCTGCCCGGGACCTACACCGTCAAGGAGGCGTTGACGGAAGAGCAGCTCGAGGAGTGGTACGCCGTCTATCCCGAGGGAGGCATCTACGAGGACCTGCAGTTGGCCTGCGGTCAGGACATCGAGAATCTCGACTTCCACAACGCCCGCTACGGCTCCATCTGCGGCGCCAAGTGGGAGGACCTCGACGGCGACGCCGAGCATGGCGATGACGAGCCCCCGGTGGAAGGGGTGCTTATCCAGCTTTGGCGTATGTCCGGCAGCGACGGCGTCGAGGCGAGCAAAACCCTTGCCCTTGACGGCGACGACTGGACGCTCGAGGGCGAGGACACCACGGCGGAGGACGGCTCTTACTGCTTCCGCGGGCTCAAGCCGGGCATCTACCGCGTGGTGGAAGCGCTCAGCGAGGAGCAGCTCGAGGAGTGGTTCGCGGTTGCCCCGAAGGGCGGGGTTCACGAGAGCGTGGAGCTCGCCTGCGGGCGGAGCCTTACCGGCCTCGACTTCCTCAATGCCCGCTACGGCTCCGTCAGCGGCTACAAGTACGAGGACCTGGACGCCGACGGCGAGCTGGACGAGGGCGAGCCCGGGTTCGCGGGCGTGACCATCGTCCTCAAGCAGGGCGAAACGGTGATCGACACCGTCCAGACCGGCGCGGACGGCAGTTTCTCCTTCGCGGACCTGGAGCCCGGCGCCTACGACATCGAGGAGGTGCTCGACGCCGGCGTTCTCACCAAGTCCGCCACCGTCATCGCCGGCGTGGCGGTGATCTCCGGCCAGGAGACGGTGCTCGAGGAGGAGTACTTCCTCAACTACCGGCTCGGCTCCATCACCGGCTACAAGTATCTTGACGCCGACGCCGACGGCTCCCTGGACGAGGGCGAAAAGCCCTGGGACGGCTCCGCCAACCCCGTGACCATAGAGCTGTTAAAAGAAGGCGAGGTCGTGAAGTCCTTCGTCATCAAGGACGACGGCGGCATGTACTTCTTCGACGGCCTGGAGCCCGGCATCTACTCGGTGAGGGAGGCGCAGCCCTTTCCGCAAGGGATGAAGAGCAAGGCGCCCACCAGCGTCACCGTGCTGGTGACCTCTGGAAGCGAGGTGGTGCTCGATCCCGAGAACTACTTCCTCAACTACCTCGAGCCCGAGGTGGCCCCGGAGGTGATCACTCCCCCGGTGGCGCCCCAGGTGCAGCCGGAGCTCACGGGCCAGCTCCCGACCACCGGCGCTGACCACATGCCCCTATTCCTGGTATCGGGCATGCTGGTCCTGCTGGGAATGTCGGCCTTGGTCCTGGGGATCCTGCGCTCGCGCCTGGCCTGACGGCGTGCAAACGGAGGCTAAGGAGGGCCCCCGCGAGGGGGCCCTTTCTTTCGGCCTGCCGACCTCTACGTCTCCGTTTTTTCACCACGATTCCATGCGCGTGCCTTTGATAAACGCATCGCTATCCCCGCACTATATGCTCGTAGAGTTCATTGCGGTGGAACTGATCGTAATCGTAGTAGCCGCGAGCGATGTCCAGCCGCGCCAGGTGCG
>JACVJD010000091.1 GCA_015711825.1 Candidatus Solincola daggyaiensis | reverse complement strand
ATACGCTCACCCGGAAGCCAGAGGCAGCATGATGATGAACAGGATGAGCAGGATACCACTTAAGGATCAGGAAAACCTGTCCAACGAACCCCGGCCACCTCTAAGAACGACCGACAATAAGGCGTCAGCTTGGGCGGAGGGTTGTTGTCCGGAGGGAGCAGGAATACTATAAATGAATCCATACGGAAGGAAGGGGACTGCCATGTGGGAGTTTTTTAAAGATCTCAAGCGCTGGGCTCAGGTCAGCGTGGCCGTCGGCATGATCGGAGCGCTTGTAGGGGTCATCACCGTCCTGGTCGTGACGTCCTCCCTTGGAGCAAGGCTGGCAGTGGTCATCCTGACCCTGGTCTTTTTGCTCGGGTTCTATTTTGCCTTCAAGCTCACCCTGGGCCCTTACGCCAGGCAGAAGAGGCTCATGCGCAGCGGAAGGCGGGCCGAGGCCACCATCCTGGAGGTGGAGGACACCGGCGTCACCGTAAACAAGATCTATCCCCTGGTCAAGGTGCGGCTGGAGGTGCGCCCCCCGGATGGCGAGCCCTACCGGGCGGAGACGAAGATGCTCGTCAACCGGCTCGCGGTGCCGCAGATCCAGCCGGGGCTGGTGGTTCCGGTGATGTACGACCCCGGCGACCCCTCCAGCGTCGCCATCGGCAAGGGCGAAGCGGGGACGAGAACCGAAGGGGCCTCGCCGACCGCCGGGTTCGGTTTGATGACTCCCGATGTTGCCGAGACGGAGAAGATCCGCATGGCCGGCGAGTATCTGACCAAACAGGACCAGCGGAACCAGGAGATCCTGGCCGCGGGCAAGCCGGCCAAAGCGAGGATCATCAACGCCATGAGCCTGGGCATCAACGTCAACGGCAACAACCCCGCCATGACCTTCCTCCTGGAAGTGCGGCCGGAAGGCGAGCCGCCCTTCCAGGGGCAGGCCACGGGGGTGATCGCCGAGGTCTCCGTCCCCAAGTACCAGGTGGGATGCGATATATTCGTCAAATACGATCCCCGCGACAAGACCAGGGTGGCCATCGACCACTCCTGAGGGGAGCGGCAGGGCCGCGGTATGCGCTTGCGGCAGGCGGACTCCATCCTCGCGGCCTTTCCCGCCCCCAAGCGCCGCGGCGCCGGCAAGTCGGGGGATGATGGAGTCGGGACTGCATAGCGCACAGCCGCCGCCTTTTTCGGGAGCTGGATGTAGAAGAGAGGGTAATGGAAATGGCATCTGTCAGGCGCATAGGCATCCTCACGGGAGGGGGCGACTGCCCTGGACTCAACGCCGTCATCCGCGCGGTGACCAAGTCGGCCATCTTCGAGCACGGGCTGGAGGTGGTGGGCATCAACGAGGGTTTCGGCGGCCTCATCGAGAACAACTGGAGGCTGCTGGGCGATGAGGACGTTTCCGGCATCCTCCCCCGCGGAGGCACCATCCTGGGGGCCAACAACCGCGATAACCCCTTCATGTTCCGCACCATATCCGCGGAAGGCGCGGTCACCTACGAGGACAACTCCGGCGCCGCCATCGCCAACCTGGAGGGGATGGGGGTAGAGGCCCTGGTGGTGGCGGGTGGCGACGGCACCCTGTCCATCGCCAGGAAGCTGCACGAGAAGGGCGTGCCGGTGGTGGGCCTTCCTAAAACCATCGACAACGACCTGCACGGGACCGACGTCTCCTTCGGCTTCGATTCCGCCCTGCACACGGCGACCGACGCCGTGGACAAACTGCACACCACGGCGGCTTCCCACCATCGCGGCATGGTCCTGGAGGTGATGGGGAGAAACGCCGGTTGGATAGCCCTCTGCGCGGGCATCGCCGGGGGAGGGGACATCATCCTCATCCCGGAGATCCCCTACACCTTCGAGAAGGTGGTGCGCAGCATCGAGGAAAGGCGCTCGCGCGGCAAGCGCTTCAGCATCGTGGTGGTGGCGGAGGGCGCCCCCCTACCCAGCGGGGAAAAGGTGCATCGCGCCGGGCCCGGCGGCGAGAAGGTGCCGGGTGGGGTGGGGGAGAGAGTGGCGGAGGCCATCGGCGAGATGGCCGACATGGACACCCGGGTGACCGTGCTCGGCCACCTGCAGAGGGGCGGCAGCCCCTCGCCCTTCGACCGCATCCTCGCCACCGCCTTCGGGACCGCCGCGGTGGACCTGGCGGTGGCGGGCAGGAGCGGGGTCATGGTGGCCCTGCGCAACATGCGCATCGATGCGGTGCCCCTGGAGGAGGTGGTCCCGGGACAGAGAAAGGTGCCCGCGGACGGGGAGCTGGTGAGCTTCGCCCGCAGCGTGGGCGCCTCCTTCGGGGATTGACCGCGGAAGACCGGCGCCGGGTCTAACGGGCTCGTCCCTCGCAAAGGTCGAGAAAGCGCTGGAGCAGGGACATCCTCTCGCGCATGGCCTTCACCCAGAAGCCCAAGCGCTCCCCTCCCTCCGGCGTGAGACGGTATACCCTGCGACGCGGGCCGCTTCCGACATCGTCCCAGGCGGAAACCACGAGCCCCTTCTCCTCCATCTCGCGCAGCTTGCGGTAAACGGCGCCGGTGTCGGGCACCGGGCCCGGCAGCGGTACCTCCTGCATGCGCGACAGAAGGTCATATCCGTGCGCTGGACCGTCCAGGAGCAGGAAGAGGATGCGCGGCTCGATAAAGCGCTTGCCCGGGCCCTCACGCACGTAGAAATCGACCCCTTGCCTGGGCTCTGTCTCCGCGGACTTCTTCTTCGCTCCAGCGATCGCCCTTGCCATAATCCATATCATATAACATATGTTATTGACATATATATAATGGAAACATATTTTCAAGGCGAGAAGGCGCGACGGGGAGGACGGGCGGCGGGCAAGGCCCGAGGGGCTGTGGTTGCGTTTTCATGCCTTCTACCGCGTGAGGGAGCGACGGTTACGGAGAGGAAGGGGGTCGACGACCATGAAGATGGTGGACGCGACATCCGCCGAGGCAAGCCCCAACCCCCACGGCGTCCACGCCGGCAGGATCTATGACAGCGAGCATGCCCAGGCAGTGCACATCCTGCTGAAACCGGGTGAGAGCCTGAGAAGACACATCACCCCCGTGGACGTTTTCTTTTACGTCCTTGAGGGAGAGGGCGTGGTGGAGATCGGGGACGAGCGGGCCACGGTGGGTCCGGATACCCTGGTGGAGAGCCCGGCGAGGATACCCCACCGCTGGAGCAACGAGGGAGAGCGCGATTTCCGCGTGTTGGTGGTGAAGGCACCCAGACCCACGGAGGAGACCCGCTTGCTATGAAAACGCCTTGTAGAGCGGCATCCCCTGTGGGGGGTGCGGTATATGGTGGTGCGCGGCCCTCGGGACACATCACGGGACCGAGGCTGGTTATATCTCCTTCCCGCAAAAAGAACGCGCTAGGACATGGCCATGTCGCTTCCGCATATATCGAGGCGTGAAATGACGATTCCCTGGCGAAGAGAACGCGCCGGGCCATGATGATGTCCTTTCACTTACCGCGATGATGGTGCTGGGCTTAACCCTCGACCAAGATGGAGGTTAACCCCGGGCTCCGCTTCGACGACCGATGCACCCGCCCACCCTCGCCCGAGATGTTTACGGCCTCCATAGGGGGGAATCATACTGACCATGGGTAAGATAGGCCGTGGGTGAGGCAAAGAAGGCCGCGTGGGGAACGACGACGGAAAGCCGTTTCGCGAACGACAAGTACCCAAATCTTGTTGGGATCCGAAAAGAAAACGGCGGGATAGATAGATCGTGAGAGGAGGTAGTGGGATGGAAGACGAGCGCATTTCCTACCACGAGTCGGTGCGGCGCGCCTACCGCCGCATCAAGGAAGACGGCATGACCAACATCTGGGACCGCTACGAGGCCCAGGGGCTTTCCAAGGACGACCCCGACAAGAGGTGCCCCTTCTGCCAGGCGGGGGTGCGGTGCGACCTCTGCTCCAACGGGCCCTGCCGCGCCGACGCGGAGAAGGACAAGCGGGGGGTGTGCGGCATCACCGCCGACGGCATGGCCATGCGCATGATGGCCCTGCGCAACGTCATGGGCACTTCCACCTACCATTACCATACCGAACAGACCATAAAGACCCTGCGCGCCACGGCGGAGGGCAAGACGCTTTTCGAGATCAGGGAGCCGGGCAAGCTGCGCGATTTCGCCTCCCGCCTGGGGGTGGACGTCTCGGGCACCGACGCCGAGGTGGCCCTGCGGCTGTGCGACTTCGCCGAGGCCGACTTCAACCGCAAGGCGGATCAGCCCAGCCTCATCGTGGAGGCCCTGGCCACCCCGGAGCGCAAGGAGACCTGGAAGAAGCTGGACATCTTCCCCGGCGGCGTGTACGGGGAGATGATGCGCGTGACCGCCTCCTGCCTCACCAACGTGGACGGCTACTACCAGAGCCTGGCGCTGAAGGCCATGCGCATGGGCATAGCCATGGCCTACCAGAGCCAGATCGTCAACGAGTACTGCATGGACATCCTCTACGGCATCCCGCGCCCCCATCCCATGCGCGTGGACCTGGGGGTGCTCGACCCCGACTACGTCAACGCGCTCCCCAACGGGCACGAGCCCTTCCTGGGCTTCGCCATGGTGCAGCTCGCGCGCCGGCCGGAGTGGCAGGAGAAGGCGAAGGCCGCAGGGGCCAAGGGACTGCGGGTGATCGCCAACATCGAGACCGGGCAGGAGATGATCCAGCGCTGGGAGTCGGACGACGCCTTCTACGGCTTCACCGGCAACTGGATCATGCAGGAGGCGGTGCTCGCCTCGGGCTGCGTGGACCTCTTCGCCTGCGACATGAACTGCTCCATGCCCATCGACCCCGCCTACGCCGAGCGCTACCGCTTCAAGCTCATCCCCGTGAGCGACCTGGTGGCCTTCGAGGGGGTGGCCGAGCGCCTCGACTACCTGCCGGAGGAGGCGGAGGCGCAGGCGGCGAAGCTGCTGGAGATGGCCGTAGCAAACTTCAAGGAGCGTCGCGCCTCCGTGGAGCCCCTGGTCGGCCTGCCCCACGGCGAGGCGGTGGTGGGCTTCTCCACCGAGAGCATCCTGGAGGCCCTGGGAGGTAGCCTGGACCCCCTCCTCGACGCCGTGAAGTCGGGGGCCATCCGGGGCATCGCGGGGCTGGTTTCCTGCACCACCCTGAGGGATTCCGGGCAGGACGTGCACAGCGTGGCGGTGGCGAAAGAGCTCATCGCGCGGGATATCCTCATCCTCTCCATGGGCTGCGGCAACGGCGCCATGCAGGTGGCGGGGCTGTGCAGGCCGGAGGCGGCGCAGATGGCCGGCGCCGGCCTGCGGGGGGTGTGCGAGAAGCTGGGGGTGCCGCCGGTGCTCTCCTACGGCACCTGCACCGACACCGGGCGCATCGCCGACCTGTTGGCCGCGGTCTCGGGGGCCCTGGGCGACGTGCCCATCCCCGACCTGCCGGTGGTGGCCGCGGCCCCGGAATACATGGAGCAGAAGGCGACCATGGACGCCGTCTTCGCCCTCGCCCTGGGGCTATACACCTACGTCAACCCCGTGCCCACGGTCACCGGCGGGCCCAGGCTGGTCAAGCTGCTCACCGAGGACTGCGCGGAGGTGACCGGCGGGGTGATGCGCCTGGAGAAGGACGCGGCCGAGGCGGCGGAGAACATGCTCGCCCACATCGAGACCAAGCGCAAGAAGCTGGGCCTCTAGAAGCTCCGTTTCAACTGCGGCGCCGGGCACCGCAATGGTGCCCGGCGCCCCGCGCGCGCTCAGGACAACAGGACACCCAGCGGTATCGCCCACATCCTGTCCCCGAGCTTCACCGCCTCCTCCCCGTTGTAGGCGATGATAGCCGCCTTGCATCGAGGCGTGACCGAGAGGAACTCGGAGAGCCCGGCCAGATCTCTTCTGGACCACTTCTCACCCGACTTCACCTCTATAGCCAGCAGGTCTTTCCCCAGCTCGACGACGAAATCGACCTCGCGCCCCTGCTGAGTCTGCCAGTAATAGACGCGCCCGGGAGGGATCTCCCTCTCGACGATGGAGATGATGTTCTGGAGCACGTAGGTCTCGTAAAGGGCGCCCTTCATGGGATCGTCGGAGAGGTCGCGGCAATCCGCGAGATGGCACGCCAACCCGGAGTCGGAGATAAAGAGCTTGGGGGATTTCTTCACGCGGCTGGCCTTGTTCCTCAGAAAGGGCTGTACCCTGCGGATGATATACGTCGCCTCCATCCACCCCAGGTATCTCGCCGCCGTCTTCGCCTCCAGGCGCGCGTCCCGCGCCAGGCCGGCGACGTTGAGGAGCTGCGCGGTACGCAGCGCGGCCAGCTTCATGAGGTCCCTGAAGCCCAGTATGTTGTCGACGCTGGCGATATCGCGCAGGTCCCTCTCGAGGTAGGTCTGCTCGTAGCCCGTGAACCAGATACGAGGGTCGGCCGCCTCGCCGAGGGACACCGGGGGCAGGCCGCCCGTCAACACCTCCGCATCGTTTAGGAGCTTTACGTTTTTCTTCTTGGGAGTACTTGGCTCTCTAAGGAAAGAGATGAGGAAGGGCGGCTTCCCGGTCATGCCCGATATCTCTCTCCTGCTCATGGGGGGCAGCTCGAAATATATCGCTCTCCCGGCCAGGCTCTCCGACACCCCCCGCAGCAGAGCGGGGTTCGCCGAGCCGGAGATAAGGAATCTTCCAGGCCTGCGCTCCTTATCCACCACCCTTTTCAACTCCTGGAAGACCTCCCTTACCCTCTGCGCTTCATCAATGGTCAGTTCATCCTCCGTATCCAGGACGGCACCCGGGTTTTCCTGCATTGACCTCATGGTCGCGTAGTCGTCAAGGCTTACATAAGAGCGGGAGCGAAAGGCCGCTTCGTTCCGGAGCATGGTGCTCTTGCCGACCTGGCGCATCCCGGTGAGGACCACGACCGGCATGACTCCCAGCGCCCGATCCAGCGTCGCCGCCAGCTCCCTGGGGATATAATCCATTTATGAACTCCCATGTCGTAAATTACGATATTATATGTCTTATTCTATGCATGAGGAGCTGACGGGTCAACCCGCAAGGCAGGCACATCCCCGGCTTCGCAACTCCGGTGCCGGGCGCCGTGATGGCTCATGGCACAAGAAAAGAGGCGATGATCACCTTTACTGCGGGGAGCCGTGGATGGAGCGCTCCGGCTCGGGCGGGCCGCCGTCCGGGCCGGGATCGAAGCCCCGATCGACGACCCCGCCGGCGGGGCAATCGTAGGCCGACAGCGGCCCCTCGAGATATTTTCCGAAGATCAATTCCTCCCCTCCTCCCGCCCTTTGCCGTATCATGTTTATGCCGCGGCCGCAAAGGGAACGCGTGCTGACGGATATGGTCGAGGAGTACATCCCCACATCGGCTATGGCCAGGCCGATGTGGGGATGGTCGACAATCCCATAAACCCGTCTAGGCGTAAAGAGGCGGTGGGCACGCATGACACTGCCGGACCTCTCAGCACCACATACACGGCGTATTCACGGCGCGAAAATCAGCCCAAGGTCAAGGCCCCTCGCAAAAGGGGCCTTTAACCGGTATTTCATTGGAGCCCCTGGCCGGAATCGAACCGGCGACACAAGGATTAGGAATCCTTTGCTCTGTCCGCTGAGCTACAGGGGCCCGTCCTTCAGCGAGCGCACAGTAAAGGCGCCCACAACCAAGCATTATAGCCCCCACGCCGGGCGCCTTCAAACCCGCTTGGCGGCTCGTATCGACAGGAGGATAAGGTGATCCCTCGATCTTATCGACCCGCAAAGCGCTCATGGAAAGGTTACGGTAAAAGCGGCGTCATTGACGCTGCTTAAAGGCAGCCAATATATTATTAAATGAAAATCCCGCTAAGGATGATGATCGGAAGGCGTGACAGGAAGGCGTGACATCACGTCCCGGCCACGAAGGCCGAGGCGGTTGACATAGGGTCGATATGCCACGGAGGATCGAGCGGCGCGAAGCCGCGGGGTTTCGTGGCGTTTAAATTGTTTGAGCAAGGGAAAAAATAGGCACCAGGCCACGAAGGCCCAGGCGTGACGGGCGCGGGGAGCCACGGAGGCTCGAGCGGCGCGAAGCCGCTTGGCACCGTGGTCTTTATTTTCTTCCCGCGACGGACTCAGGAGGTCAGGAGAGATGCATATTCCGGACGGCTTCCTCAACACCGGTGTGAGCGTGGTCACGGGCGTGGCGGCGGCCGGCGCCGTGGGCTACGGCCTTTACAAGGCCAGGGAGGAGCTCGACGAGAAATCCGTGCCCATGCTGGCCCTCTGCGCCGCCTTCGTCTTCGCGGCACAGATGCTCAACTTCCCCATCGCGGGAGGCACCAGCGGCCACTTCCTGGGGGGAGCGCTGGCCGCGGTGCTGCTCGGGCCCTGGCTGGGCGGCCTGGTGATAGCCCTGGTGCTGCTGGTG
This sequence comes from Candidatus Solincola daggyaiensis, assembly GCA_015711825.1. Taxonomy (GTDB): domain Bacteria; phylum Actinomycetota; class Geothermincolia; order Geothermincolales; family RBG-13-55-18; genus Solincola_B; species Solincola_B daggyaiensis. Next base: position 2,171 of record JACVJD010000091.1, on the reverse strand, counting down.
CAGTGCCTGGGCTTCGCGGACGGCGGGCTCACCGCCTTGGGCGCCAACATATTCAACATGGCCCTGATCGGAACCATACTCGCCTATTATTTCTTCTACGGCCTCAAGTCGATGTTGCCGAAGAGCAGGGCCTATTTCCTTGCCGCGGCCGGGGTGACGGCATGGCTGTCGGTGTTCCTCGCCTCGGGGGCATGCGCCATAGAGCTGGCCGTCTCCGGCACCTCGCCCCTGGGCGTGGCCCTGCCGGCCATGCTCGGCGTCCACGCCCTCATCGGCATGGTGGAGGCGGCGATAACCGTCCTGGTCATCGGGGTGGTGCTGGCGGTGCGCCCCGACCTGGTCGGGACCTATGATTACCGGCCATTATTGGCAGATTATGGGGAAGCGGAGGTGAGCCGCTGATGCGAACACGCAGCAAGAGCATAATGGTTTTCACCCTCGCGGGGCTTGCCTTAGCGGTGACCCTGGCGCTTATCGTATCTCCCTGGGCCTCCTCGTCGCCCGACGGCCTGGAGAAAGTGGCGGAGGACAAGGGCTTCCTGGAGAAGGCGGAGGAGACGGAACCGGCGTGGAGGAGTTCTCCCATCCCGGATTACGCCTTTCCCGGCTTTACCAAAAAGGCGGTAGATGAGGAGACGGGCGAGGAGGTGGAGGAGCCCACGCGGCTGGCCACCGCCATCGCCGGCCTGGTGGGAACGGTGGCCGTCTTCCTCATCGCCTGGGGCTTAGCCCTGGTCCTTAAGAAGAGGAAGGGCGAGACGGAGGCGGGATCCTCAAGCGGGCCCGCCGCGAACGAAGTATGAAGCACGTCTTCCTTGACGAGTACAGCGACCTTAGCAGTCCCGTCCACCAGCTTGACCCCCGTGCCAAGCTGGTGGGCTTGGTCGCGTTCATCATCATCTGCGTGTCCACGCCCCCTGATCGCTACGCCGCCTTCGCAGCCTACCTGGGGCTGGAGCTGGTCTTGGTGCTGATCTCGCGCCTTCCCTGGAGGCACGTGCTCAAGCGCCTGCTGGTGGTGCTGCCCTTTATCCTGGTGGTCGCGGCCTTCCTTCCCTTCTTCGGCAAGGGAGGCGGCAGCTACAACCTGGGGCCGCTGACGGTATCCGCCCACGGCCTGCTGGTGCTGTGGAACGTGGCCGCCAAGTCCACGGTGAGCGTGCTGGCGGTTATCCTGCTCTCCTCCACCACCCCTTTCCCCGAGCTGCTGAAGGGGATGGAAAAGCTCAAAGTGCCGGTGCTCCTCACCACCATCCTCAGCTTCATGTACCGCTACGTCTTCGTGCTCATGGACGAGTTGCAGCGCATGCGCCGCGCCCGCGACTCGCGGGGATGGAGCGGGAAGTGGTTCTGGCAGGGCAAGGTGATCGGGCACATGATCGCCGCCCTCTTCCTGCGCTCCTACGAGCGGGGGGAGAGGGTTTACGCGGCCATGCTCGCCAGGGGGTATGAAGGGAACGCGCGCGCCATCTACCTTTACGATTTTGGCATCATGGAGGCGGGGTTCGTCTCCATGCTGGCGCTCTTCCCCCTGGCGGCACGATTGATATCGTAGGGCACGGGAACGGCTAAGCCGTTTTCCTCGCCCTTGAGGTCGAGATGATGTTCAAACGGAGGCTCTACGACCGTGAGAGTAGGAGGTTCAGGTCATATTCCTCCCACTCCGGGTCATGGTATGTTGGATGCGGCATTTCTCCCATCACCGGTGGGGCCTACTTGCGATGGCTCCGCTGACCGGGAGAGAAGAAATGAATGCGAGCAGCGGGTTTTAGGAAATAAGGGTAACGGGTGGCGCAGCGCGCTCACGAAGCCATGCCGCGCGTGAAAAGACTGGGCCGGGCAAGGAGGGGAAGTGCACCATAGGCCGGCGGTGGAGATAAAAAACCTCCGCTACGCCTACCCCGACGGCACGGTTGCCCTGCGAGGGGTGGACCTGCTCATCGAGGAGGGCGAGTCGGTGGGCATAGTGGGCCCTAACGGGGCGGGCAAATCCACCCTTCTCCTCCACCTCAACGGCATCCTCAGCGGAGCGGGGGAGGTGCGCATCTTCGGCCTCCCGGTGGAGAAGAAGAACCTGCGCGAGATCAGGCGCAGGGTGGGGCTGGTCTTCCAGGACCCCGACGACCAGCTCTTCTCACCCACCGTCTTCGACGACGTGGCCTTCGGCCCCA
>JACVJD010000090.1 GCA_015711825.1 Candidatus Solincola daggyaiensis | reverse complement strand
GCGGGCAAGGGGGTGAAACGGCCCCGGGCAGCGCCATGGTCTCGGCGGCGACATCCATCGACATCGCCTACAAGGCCACCATATGCGCCGCCTCTTACCAGTACGACGCCTCGTCCCGCACTTACCTCCACTACATCCAGAAAGCGCCCCACACCGACGCCGCCACCGGCAAGCAGGTCGCTCCCAGCAACGTCATCGTGCAGTACGTGACGGTGACCGACAGCGGCCTGCGGGACACCACCGGGGCCTTCGTCCCCGAGTCGCGCGTCATCGGGAGCGGCAAGTGCCTGGTTTTCACGGACGGGAAGGTCTACCACGCCACCTGGAGGAAAAACAACCGCAACTCACCCACCGTCTTCGTGGACGAGAACGGCGACCCCGTACCCCTTAAACCGGGCCAGACCTGGATACACCTCGTCAACGAGGAGATAGCCGTGACCTACCGGTGAGCGTGCGGACCCGGAACGGCGAACGGAGGCCACCCACCGTCTTCGTGGACGAGAACGGCGACCCCGTACCCCTTAACCCGGGCCAGACCTGGATACACCTCGTCAACGAGGAGATAGCCGTGACCTACCGGTGAGCGCTCCCGGCATACGGTCACCCCGCGATCCTGAGCTTGCCCGATCCACGGGCCCGGCGGTAGTACCACCGTCCGTGCAGGTTCTGGTATCCCCACACCAGGCGGATGAGCCATGGCAGGTCGGGTATCCAGAACCTTTCCGGGGGGTCCTCGCTGGGGGCTATCCTGCCAAGCTCGATGTCCGCCACCGCCACCCCTTCCCCGTCCTCGCGCGACAGCCTCGCCAGCACCTCGCCGGCGGCGTCCACGATCATGGTCTCCCCCAGGAAAAAGGAACGGTACGGTAACCCGGGAAGCAACGGCATACGGCACTCGAAAACCCCGGCATGGGCGGCATGCACCACCGGCACCCCCAGCATGCGCGCCATGCGCACCGGCGTCTCGCGCATGATCTCGAGGTTGCGGCGGTGCACCTCCTTTTTGCCGGGTATGGGAATGGCGCGGTCCGGCACCGTCCACCAGCACGATCCGCCTACCAGGAGGTCCACCTTTCCACGCAGGCGGTGAACGGTGCGCGAGCGCACCAGCTCCCAGCACAAAGCCACCCCAACCAGCCCCACGGGCGTCTCGATAATGCCTTCGTCTTTGCCCCCGAGGTAATAGCAGTTCTCCCACATGGTGGGGTGGTCCTTTTCATGTATGCCGTAATCGCCGTCTGGAAAGGCCAGCGCGAAGGCATTGTAGTTCTCCCCCTCCCGGGAGGCGATGAAGGACCCTCCCACATAGCCGTTGTAGCGGCGTGCCGCGCCGCGCATCATCTCCAAAGCGGGCCCGTCGAAGGGGAGAGCGGCCGAAAGCATAGCGGGGTGAAAGGCCACGGCGGAGGTGAAGAACTCCGGCAGGATGACCATCTCACACCCCCGCGAGAAGGCCTCTGAAAGAAGCTCTTCCGCCCTTGCAAGGTTGGCGGCAACGTCCCCAAGCCGGGCCTGCATCTGAACCGCGCCTACCCTCATGTCCGATCCACCTCTCTTTTATGCCGGGGGCGACAAGCGCGAGCCGCCCCGCCCCAAAAAGAACCCCCCAAAACCACGGCCGGGGCCGCTGAAACCCTCAAGATGCACACGGCATGCGTCAGTAAACCAGGGTGCCGGAAGCCACCAGCCCAGGCAGCTGCTCCAGGCTAGTGATCACGGCGCAATCGGGGCTGGCCGCGAGCTCCCAGCGGTCGAGGAGAACGGGACGTATGCCCGCCGCCCTCGCGCCCAGCACGTCGGCGTAATAATGGTCCCCCACGTGTACCGCTTCCTCGGGGGCCGCCCCCACGCGCTCCAGGGCGATGCGGAAGATGGAGGCCTCGGGTTTTATGCGCCCCAGATTGGCGGAGCTGATGACGAACTCCAGGTAAGGGCTCAGGCCAAGGTGGTGACACAGGCCGGGGAGCCGCACATCCCAGTTGGAGATGATGCCCATGCGCATCCCCATCTCCATGAGCCTCTCCATGGCCGGAAGGACATCCGGGTAAAGCGCCCAGCGGTCGCCTCTGCCGAACTCGTCGTAGAGCGCTCTTCCCAGTGCCCGGGAGGCCGGATCCTCCACCCCGGCCTCCGCCACCGCCAGGGCGTACATCTCGCTCCACATGGCGGCAGCCTCCTCCTCCGAGGCCCAGAAGGTGTCGTCGCTCCAGTAGCGTCGCTCGTAATAACGCTCCGCCAGCTCCAGGCCGCGCCTCAGCTCGGGGAGGGAAACGCGGTAGCCCCACGCCTCCAACACCTGCGCACATACCTCCTCCACCGAGGGATGGGGCAGCAGAAGGGTGTTGCCCGCGTCGAAGAACACCGCCTTGATGGTCGAAGCCACAATGTTCACCTCCAAAACGGATTCTAGCAGATAGCCAAGACATCGCCTCTCGAGGCGCTTTTTCGCTTGTGAACAGGAGGCGCCATCATGCCCACCATACCGCAAACACGGGAGATCGCTCCCATTCCCACACGGACCGCGCTTTTTCCCGGGGCCGCGAGGCGGCTCCTCGTCTCTTTCCGCCCTCAAGGAGCGCGCCACACCCCCATCGCGTCCTTTCCGGGGCGAGAAGACAAAGGGGCGTGAAAAGCCGCCCCAGCGATTACAATATACGCATGGACATGAGGCTGGCGGCGGCGGTAGCGGCGGGCAAGGCGGTAACCTGGCTCTCGAGGCGGCTGGGGGCGGGAGCCGGCTCCAATTTCCCCGGCAAGGTCATACTGCGCCTGCACGCGGACGCGCCGCAGGCCATGGCCTCGCGCCTTCCCGGGGGCTGCGTGCTGGTCAGCGGCACCAACGGGAAGACCACCACCTCCAACCTGCTGTCGGGCATGCTGCGCGCCGGCGGCAGGCTCCCGGTGCATAACCGCGTGGGCGCCAACCTCATCACCGGCATCACCGCCGCCCTCGCCCAGGCCTCGGACCTGCGGGGCGCGCCGCGCGGGGACATCGGCCTCTTCGAGGTGGACGAGGCGACCCTTCCCGCGGCGGTGGAGCGGCTGAGGCCCCGCCTGGTCATAGTCACCAATCTCTTCCGGGACCAGCTCGACCGCTACGGGGAGCTGGAATCCCTCGCCCGCAGGATGGACGCGGCGCTGGCCGGGTTGAACCCCGGGGCCGACGTGCTCCTCAACGCCGACGACCCCCTGGTGTCCTCCCTGGGAAGGGATACCAGGGCCACGGTACACTATTACGGTATAGAGGGCGCGCGGGACACCGAAAAGGCGCTCCGCCACGCCGCCGACTCCAAGCACTGCCGGGAATGCGGCTCGCCGCTCGCCTTCGACGCCCATTACTTCGCGCACATGGGGAGGTACTCGTGCCCGGGATGCGGACGCTCCCGTCCCGCGCCCGAGTTCGCCGCCTCGCGCGTGGAGCTCCGCGGGACCGCGGGCTCGCGCGTTACCGTGGTCACCCCGGGTTGGAGCGCCGATCTCTTCCTGGGTCTGCCGGGCCTTTACAACGTCCACAACCTCCTGGCGGCCCTGGGCGGCGCCCAGCTCCTCGGCCTGGGCGAGGAAGCGGTGCGCGGAGGGGTGGAGGGTTACAGCACCGCGTTCGGGCGCGGCGAGCGCATCCCCATAGACGGGCGCACCCTTTTCCTGGTGCTCTCAAAGAACCCCACCGGGTTCAACGAGGTCATCCGCACCCTGCGGGGAGAAGGCGAGGGCCTGGTGGTCCTGGCGGCGCTCAACGACCGCATCGCCGACGGGCGGGACGTATCCTGGATCTGGGACGTGGATTTCGAGGAGCTCGCGCCCCTGCCCCGCCGCCTGGTGGCCGCGGGCACGCGCGCCTGGGACATGGCCTTGCGCATGAAGTACGCGGGGCTGGACACCTCGCGCCTGGAGGTGCGCGGAGACCTGCGGGAGGCTCTGCGCGCCGCCCTCGCCGCCGCGGAGGAAGGAGAGACGGTGTACGCCCTCACCACCTACACCGCCACCCTGGAGCTGCGTCGGCTGCTCACCCGCCTGGGGGCCGCCCCCGGGCTCTGGGAGGAGGGTTGAAATTGGGCCTTCCGGAGCTGCGCATCTGCCACCTCTACCCCGAGCTCATGAACATCTACGGGGATCGCGGCAACGTCATCGCCCTGGTCTGGCGCTGTCGCCGACGCGGGTGGGAAGCCAGGGTGACGCGCCTGAGCCTGGGTGAGCCCATAGACCCCTCGCGTCACGACCTCTTCTTCATCGGGGGAGGACAGGACCGTGAGCAGATGATGGTATGCGAGGACCTCGCGGGCGAGAAGGGGGAGGCCCTGCGCGCGGCGGTGGAGGACGGGGCGGCGCTGCTCTCCATATGCGGAGGCTACCAATTGCTGGGAAAGCGCTTTCTCACCTGTACGGGCGAGAACCTCCCCGGCGTGTCCCTCTTCGACGCGGAGACGGTGGGTGGGGACACGCGCTTTATCGGCAACGTGGCCGTGGATTGCCGCCTGGAGGGTGCGGAAAGCACGCTGGTGGGCTTCGAGAACCACTCCGGGCGCACCCGGCTCGGTCCCGGCTGCAGGCCCCTCGGCAGGGTGATCAGGGGTTACGGCAACAACGGCGAGGACGGCGGCGAGGGATGCGTCTATCGCCACGCCATCGGCACCTACCTTCACGGCTCCCTCCTGCCCAAGAACCCCCGCCTCGCCGACTGGTTGATACTGCGCGCCTTGCGCAGGCGGTACCAGCTCGAGGCGCTGCCGCCGCTGGACGACGCGCTGGAGGATGCGGCCCACCGCGCCGCCCTGGACATGGTGCTGCGCGAGGGCAAGCGCCCCAGGCTCTCGCCGCGCCGGCGTCTTCCCTCTCCTCGCTGACCCGCCCGCCCCTACGGGGACGCCGTCTCCCTTCTTCCCGCCCCCTTGAGCGCCGAACCCGCGACCACATGCCGGCCGCCCCCAGGACGTCCACGCGCTTGCCGCCACCGGGAGGTCCATCAAGCGGCGAGAGCATCCGCTTGCTCACGCCGCGCGCGGACGGGTAAAAGGGGAGGCAAGAGCGGCGGGGACCGCTCCAGCTTCAACCGTCAGGCAGGGTAAAGGACGGCCGGGGAGCGGCCTCTCACCGGGGATTGGAGGCATACGGCCCGCTTTGGGTAGAATGTCTGGAGAACGTGGCGGCCTCGGCTCAGACCCGCCCTATAGGCGCGTTAAGCCGAGAGGAGCTTGCATGACGGGCAAGGAGATACACCTATGCGTTACGTGATCATCGGGAACGGCGGGGCGGGGGTGCGCGCCGCCCAGGCCATACGCGCCAGGGACCTGGAGGGCGATATCGCCATCGTGGACCGGGAGACTTATCCCTGCTACTACCGCATGCGGCTGCCCGATTACATCAGCGGGTGGAGGAAAAGAGAGTCCGTTTTCCTGGTGGACGATTCCTTTTACGAAGACAACCGCATGGAGTTCCTGCGCGGGGTGGAGGTGACGGGCATAGACCCCGAAAGCCGCGTGGTCCGCCTCGACGGCCGCCGCGATCTTCCCTACCACCGCCTGCTCATCGCGGCGGGCGCCCGTCCCCGTGAGCTGGCATGCCCGGGGGGCGGCTTGGACGGCGTGGTTTACCTGCGCACCCTGGACCAGGCCGACGACATCATCAGGCGGGGCCGGGAAGCGAAGGCCGCGGTGGCCCTGGGGGGAGGCCTGCTGGGAGTGGAGATGGCGCGGGCCTTCAACGAGATGGGCCTCGCAACCGCGTACCTCATACGCGAGGACCGCTTCTGGCCCCAGATGCTCGACGCGGCGGGCTCCTCCCTGGTGGAGAAGGTGCTGGAGGAAAAAGGCATCGAGCTGCGCAAAGAGGAGGGCATCGAGGAGATCCTGGGCAAGGACGGAAGGGTGGCAGGGGTGCGCACCACTTCGGGAGCCGAGCTGCCCGCGGACATGGTGGGCATTGCCGTCGGCGTGGCGTCCAACCTGGAGTTCCTGGAGGGCAGCGGCCTGGAGACCGACCGCGGCGTGCTGGTGGACGAGGGGCTGCGCGCCTCCCTTCCCGATATCTACGCGGCGGGGGACATCGCCCAGGCGCTGGATGTCGGCAGCGGCGAGCACCGCCTGGTCACCTCGTGGCTCAACGCCCAGCGCCAGGGCGAGACGGCGGGGATCAACATGAGCGGGGGCGATTCCTCCCTGGAGGCGGTGATACCCTATAACGTCATCGTCATCTACGGCCTGCCGGTGGCCTGCATCGGCCTGGACCTGCCCCCGGCGGACGCCGGCTACGAGGTCCTCACCGGCGACTTCCCCCGTGACGGCAAGTACCGCAAGCTGGTGCTGCGCGAAGGCGCCCTGGTGGGCGCCACCTTCATCGGAGAGGTCAGGGAGGCGCAGGCCGCGGAGACGCTCATCAAGAAAAAGGCCGACCTCTCGGGGTGGCGCGACCGCCTCTTCGACCCCGGCTTCGACCTCCGGCGCCTGCCGGAGGAGCTGGCGGGCTGAGGGGCGGCAGGGGCTCATTCCGGCTGCTGCGCGCCCCCTCACGTCTGGGCGCTTCAACCGCCCAGCCGGAGCCGCCGGGATGGGGCAATCCTTCGTCAAGGGAGGGGCGGTTTTCGCCCCAGACCGCCGCGGACCTCTTCCCCATTGCCTGGACCTGATCTCTGTGTTATAGATAGTTGGGGATTCAGGTAGCCCCCATAGAGCAAGCCTTAGAAAAGGAGGATTCCGAATGGGAGAGCCAAGCGACAAGAGGCCCGTTTTCGACGCGGACGAGTGCACCGGTTGTGGGCTGTGCGTTGACGAGTGCCCCAACGACTGCATCGACCTCAACGATGACGATGTGGCCTTCCTCGCCAGGCCCGAGGATTGCGACGGTTGCGGCACCTGTGCCGAGGAGTGCCCTTCCGAAGCCATCTCCATGGAGTGATCCGGGGAGATTTCCAGCAGGGGAGCCCGGGCTCCCCTTTTTGATTACGGGGGGTGGGTCATGGAAGCTGAAAAGGGCGATGCTTCACGGGTTAACATCTTCTGGAAAATACCCATGTTCGAGTTCCTGGAGGCGGAGGAGCTCGACCGCCTTTATTCCCTCTGCACCACGGAGCGTTTCGCCAAGGGGGATTACATCTTCCTGGAATGCGACCAGCCCCGCAACCTCTACGTGGTGGTCAAGGGCGAGGTGAAGCTGCTCAAGCAGACCGAGGACGGCCGGGAGACCATCGTGGAGATGGCCTACCCGGGGGAGATCTTCGGCGAGGAGGCGATATTCGACGGACAGCCCTACCCCATGACCGCCCAGGCCCTGGACGACGTGGAACTCCTCTCCATCTCGCGCGGCGATTTCTTCTCCTTCCTGCGCGACAACCCCGACCTCGCCCTGGAGATCATCACCGAGCTGGGCGCCAGGTTGCGCGAGGCGCAGAACACCATCCGCGCCCTGGCCATGGAGCGGGTGGAATGGCGCATCGCGCGCGTGCTCCTCATGCTCTCGCGCAAGGCGGGGGTGATGGAGGCGGACGGCGTGAGCATAGACCTCCCCCTGACGCGCCAGGACATCGCGGACATGGCCGCCACCACGGTGGAGACCACCATACGCGTGCTCTCCAACTTCAAGAAGATGGGCCTGGTGGACACGGAGAAGGGCAAGATCATCCTCCGCGACCGCAAACACCTGGAGGAGATGGTCAGCGAGGGCTGCCGGCAGCCTTGACGGACCCTCGGCGGGCGAGCAGACCCGCCGCCCGGCTGATGGAGGTCATGGCGCGGCGAGAGCAAACGGCTAGGATGGGGAAATGAGCGTCGTCTCGACCATTTGCCGTATAGAATCTTGATGAGGAGGACCGTAAAATGCCCGAGGTCAAGCTTTATTCCACCCCCACCTGCCCCTACTGCCGTATGGCCAAGGATTTCCTCGAGAAGGAGGGAGTGACCTTCTCGGTCATCGACGTCTCCGAGGACGTCAAGGCGGCGCAGGAGATGGTGGATAAAAGCGGCCAGATGGGCGTGCCGGTGATGGAGGTCGGGAACACCGTCATCGTGGGCTTCGACCGCGAGACCTACCGTAAGGCCCTTTCCGACGCGGGGGCTCTGTCCTCGCCCTGAGCGCAACCCGCGGGGACGGCGCAGGGATCGCTCCTGGAAATGGTCATGGACTTTTCGCCCGCGGGTCACGGGCTGGAGTTCGCGGCGCCCCTTCTCACCACCGCCATGGGGATCCTGCCCCACCTGGACCCGGAACGCGCCCTGGACCTCGCCTTCTCCCTCGACATCCCCTTCTGGCCCCAGCTCCCCAATCTCTCCTACTCGGAGGACACCTACGTGCAGACGGTGCGGGGGATGCCGGGGGTGGAGGTGGATCACCAAGGCCTGAAGATCGACTTTTTCGAGGATCGCTTCTACGCCGAGCTCGAGGACTACCTCTCCCTGCCCCCCGGGGACGATCATTTCGCCGTTTCGCCCCCGGAGTCCGCCACCTATGCCGGCTTCCTGGAGCGGGCCTCCGGAGGCGAACACGCCGCCCTGCGCGGCCAGTTCATGGGGCCCATCTCCCTATGCCTCATGGTCAAGGACCCGGAGAGGAAGCCCATCATCTACCGCGACGACGCCCGCGAGGTGGCCATCCGCCACGTCGCCGCCAAGGTGAACCGCCACCTGGCGGACCTGCGCCGGCTCAACCCGCGCGCCTTCGTTTGGGTGGACGAGCCGGGGCTGGAGTTCCTCTTCACCGGCATCACCGGCTACACCTCCGAGAGCGCCCGCTCCGACCTGGCCTTGTTCCTCTCCCTGCTGGAGGGGCCGCGGGGAGTGCACCTCTGCGGCAACCCCGACTGGGATTTCCTCCTGCAGTCGGAGGTGGACCTCATCTCCCTGGACGCCTACAACAACCGCGACATCCTGGCGGGATACCGCTCCGGCATCGCGCGCCTCCTGCGGCGGGGAGGGTGCATGGCCTGGGGGGCCGTCCCCACCCACACCCACCTGCTGGAGGCGGAGACGGCCGCCGGCCTGGCGGAAAGGCTGTCGTGGCTATGGGAAAAAGTGGCATCAGAGGGGATGGATCGTGCGCTCATCGAGCAGAGGTCGCTGCTCACCCCGGCCACCTGCTGCCTGGTCAACCCCGACCTCACCGCCACGGTGGAGAGAGCCTTCTCACTCCTCCCCGAGGTGCGCGAGCTCCTGCTCGCTTAGCTCGAAGGGAGCCGCGCCTTCGACTCCTTTCCCGCCTGGGACCGGGCGCGCCGGCACGTTCTCGCCCTCTTTGCGCTTTTCCTCCTCGCGGGATGGGACCAGACATGCATGCCGCCTCGGCGGCAACAGGTCACGCCGCGATGGGCGATCCCCTCGCGCCGCGCCGAACGACGCGGATGGGGTAGAATCATGCTCAGGAGGGGCGAGAAAGGAGGCGACGGATGATAAGCCACGAGGCTTACCGCGAGCTGCAGGAGGCGGTGGGAGAGGATAACGTCTCCCGCGAGCCGGCGGTGCTGGACTCCTACGCCTGGCAACCCTTCCTCAACGAGGACCCGGCCCTGTGGACGGCGCGCCCCGAGGCGGTGGCGCTTCCCGCCTCCACGGAGGAAGTGCAGGCGGTGGTCAGGGCATGCAACCGCCACGGCCTCAAGTTCAAGGCCCTGTGCACGGGGTGGGGGGTGCACGCCGGACCCACCTGCGAGGGGGTGGTCCAGGTGGACCTGCGGCGCATGGACCGCATCCTGGAGATAGACGAGAAGAACATGTTCGCGGTGGTGGAGCCCTACGTCAGCGGAGCGCAGCTCCAGGCCGAGGCCATGAAACGCGGGCTCAACACCCACCTCATCGGGGCGGGACCGGTGTGCTCGCCTTTGGCCAGCGCCACCTCCATGCACGGCGTGGGCCATGACGGCATCTACATGAGTTACAGCCCCCGCAACCTGCTGGGGGTGGAATGGGTGCTCCCCGACGGCCACCTGCTTCGCCTCGGCTCGCCGGGCTCGGGGGCGGGATGGTTCACGGGGGACGGCCCCGGGCCCTCCCTGCGGGGCATCATGCGCGGGGCATCGGGGGCCTTCGGTGGTTTGGGTATATTTACCAAGTGCGCCCTCAAGCTCTTCAACTGGCCGGGACCCCCGGTCATGGAGGCCGAGGGCACCGTCTTCGACTCCGTGGTGGAAAGGCCCGAGAACATGCGCTTCTACGGCTGCGTCTTTCACCGCGCGCGCGATTTCGCGGACGCGGTGTACAAGCTGGGGGAGGCGGAGATCGGTTACCTCTGCCTGCGCATAACCCTGGGCTCCTTCCCCATGGCCATGGCTCCCAAGCTCTACCGCAAGATCATGCGCGCCCCCGCCATCAGGAGTGTCATCTACGAGGCCCTGAGATATCCTCTCACCGTGCTCCTGGCGGGAGATTCCATGCAGGAGCTGCTCTACCAGGAGGCGGTGCTCAAGGAGATCGTGGGCGGCCACGGGGGGATGGTCCTGGACATGCAGCTCTCCCCCGTGGCGCCCATGCTGCCCCTCAACCTCATCCGCGCCAGCCTCATCCCCGCCGCCTTCCGCCTGGGTGGGACCTTCTGCACCAACCTGGACGAGAACGACGCCCTGGACTCCCAGATGGACTGGGCGGACGCCGTCGCGGAGGTCAAGCGGCCCTGGATCGAGAGCGGGGCCATACTGGACGACGGCGGGGAGAACCCCTACTTCGTGCCCTACGAGAACAACACCTGGGCCCACTGCGAGGTGGTGCACATGTACAGCGTGCACGAGGAGAAGAGCCTGCGCGCCCTCAAGCCCATCTCCTTTCTCTCCACCCTGGAGGCCATGGAGCGCTGCATGACCCCCCTCTCGGTGCTCAACCCCGAGGTGCGCAAGGCCTTGAGCCCCCTGGCCGGCCACTTCAACCGCTGGCAGAAGGAGATCTCGGCCGCCTTCGACCCCGGGGCGGCGGCGGACGCGGGCCT
>JACVJD010000089.1 GCA_015711825.1 Candidatus Solincola daggyaiensis | reverse complement strand
CATGATGATCGATTAATACTGTTATTTGACGGGGACAGGGGAGCAATCTACAATGTTTGAAGTATGAAAAACGTGAAAAGCGCAAGAGCTTCCGGGGGCGGCCAGGGGGGCGTCGAGATCTTCGAAAACCTGGTAAAAGCGGTATTCATGTTCATCCATGAATACTACGGCGAATTCAACGCCGTGCTCCAGAAATACGAGATCAACTACTCGCAATACGCGGCCATCATCTCCGTTTACATGTACGGGAGCCTAAGCGAGGGCGACCTGGCGAGAATGCTTTTCGTCAACCCCTCCACCGTCAGCCGCATGGTTTACGCCCTGGAGGAGAAGGGATGGCTGGAGAGCACCCGTGACAAGTCCGACCGGCGCAAGGTGCTGGTAAGGCTATCGCCGGCGGGAAAACGCAAGATCGCGGGCATGCTGCGACAGCCAGCCGAGGTGCTGGCCGGGCTCGCCGACGGACTGGAGGAGGAGAAACGGGAATTCGTTTACCGCGTGATAGAGCAGATAAACCAAGCCCTATTGTACCTGACGGCGAGGAAGGTGGCCGCGGACGAGAGCGAGTGACGGCCCAGCCTCTCCGAAGATTGCTTTTGCTCCCGTCCAGCCGCCGATAAATATCGCAGATGATCATGCCCGCAGCGTGATTCGCGTGATGTATCGAGAACAAACGTACACGTAGTGCGATCCGCCCGTTGCGTCAATAGAGAATCTACTTGAAATCCGATTCGTTGACTCACTTGACCCGGCGTAGTAATATCCTTGTGGACAAGAATGTTTGTATTATGCAAATATTTTAGGACGCAACTATATTCCTGTTCGCAAGAGGAGCGGTGAGGCGGGTACGAGCATCACGACCCGGAGCGGCATCCCGGCGCAAGGAGGCGGGAGGTGCCATATAGCATGGAGGGGCTCGGCTGTGAGGCGGCGGCTTCGCGAGAGGACACGGGAAGCGGCAGCGCGACGAAAGGCGGTAAGGCATGAAGCGGGAACGCGGAGCGAAGAGGTTTTTCTCGCGGCTTGCAAAGCCCGCGGCGGCTCATCCCTGGGCGGTGCTGGCCGTCATCGCCGCCATAAGCGTGACGGCGGCGGTGGGGTCGCTGCGCGTGGATCTCGAGTTCAGCCAAAGGTCCTTATTGCCCAAGGGATACCCTTCGGTGCAGACCATCACCGAGGTGGAGAAGACCTTCGGAGGTATCCAGTACGCCAAGGTGCTCCTGACCGGTGACGACCTCGCGTCGGCGCGGAGCGTGTTGGCTATATACGAGTATGAGCGCGCATTGACCACCAGCGACGACCCCGCCCTGGGCGGGGATTATATCCGGCGCGTGGACACCTATATAAGCAACCTGGCGCGCAATCCCCAGGCGAAAGCCCTGCTGGAGCTCTATTCCGGGGTGGTTTCTAGCCGGAACGGGGAAGACCTCGCCTTCGCCGCGACCGCATTCCTGTCCTCTCCGGGGGCGGTGTCCTTGCGCGAAAACCCGCAGGCGGGACCGCTCTTCGAACTGCTGGAGCGCGCGGGCGACACGCCCTCCACGGCGCTAAAGGGGACCCTGGAAACCGCCTTGGGCGCGGCGGTGGAGGAGGCGGTGGCGCAGTACCTCGCCTCACCCGGCGGGGCTTTCGTCCTCGGCAAGACCGTGACCGCGAAGAAGGACGCCGCTCTCGTCGATATGCAGGTGAAACCCGATCTGCCCCAGGCCCAGGCGCTGGAATATGCCGAGCGGCTGCGGGATTTCACGGCGGATTTCTTCTCCGCCTCGGGGCTTACGGCGGAGATGAGCGGCGAAACCCTCATCGTCGGGGACATACAGGACATCTCCATGCGTGACGCCTTAGTCTTGGGTTGCATCGCTCTCGCCTTCATCATCCTGGTGCTCTTCCTCACCTTTCGCAAGGCGTTGGATATCATGCTGACGCTTGCCGTGGTGCTGCTTTCGACCCTCTGGGTCTTCGGCCTCATGGGCTTCGCGGGGATACCCTTCACCATCATGGGAATTGCGCTTATACCGCTTCTTCTGGGCATAGATATCGCCTATTCCATTCATATCCTCACGCGTTACTACGAGGAGCGGGAGAAGGGCACGGGAGCGCGGGAATGCGCCGTGGGCTCGGTGAGCACGGTGGGGGTGGCCGTTTTCCTCGCCGCCGCGACCACCATGTTCGGTTTCCTTTCCTTCTCCATCTCCGATCTCCCTCCCATGGTCGATTTCGGGTTGCTGTGCTTGCTGGGGGTGTTTTTCGGGTTCGCGCTCTCGGTCACCCTCCTCCCCGCCGCCCTGGTGATCAGGGATCGACGCCGCAAGCCGGTCGATCGCAGGAGGGTGGAGTCCCACCGCCTCATGGAATGGCTGGACCGCGGGCTGGCGAACCTCTCGCTCCTGGCGGAGAAGCGCCGCAAAGCGGTCTGGGCTGGGACGATGATACTGGTGGCGGGCTGCCTGGCGTTGGCCCCCGGCCTCTCCACCTCCGCCGACTTTCGCACCTTCGTGCCGGCGGACCTGCCGTCCTACGTGGTATTCGGGCGCATAGAGGGTTTTTTCGGCGGCCAGGACAAGGCGGTGGCGCTGGTGGAGGGCGAGGATCTGCTCTCGCCCGAGAGCCTCCGCCTGATAGAGGAATTCGGCCAAAAAGTGCTCGCCGACCCGCGTAATCTGACTCCTTCAGGGGAGGAGCGCTATTTCAAGGCGGGGCGCGTGACCAGCCTGCCGGGGCTTCTGAGATCCGTTTATGGAGAGCTGCCCTCCTCCATGCCGGAGGCCAGGGAAAGGCTTCTGGCGATGGGGGAGGAGTACGGTTTCGACACCTCCGGCCTCATCACCGGGGACGGCACGCGCTCGCTGGTGGTTTTCGACGTGCTCTTCGTGGACGAGCTGGGGGAGAAGGAGATGGCGGCGATACTCTCCGACGCCGCCGAGGTCTCCTCGCAGCCGGGATTGACCTTCAGGGTCACGGGTATGCCCCTCATCGTCGCCGACACCATGGGAAAGCTCTTCTCCACCCAACTGGAGACGGGCGGCCTTGCCCTGGTCCTCTGCGCCCTGCTGGTGATGCTCATCTTTCAATCCTTTCTCTACGGGCTGGCGGCGACCTCGGTGGTTTTCCTGGCCATCGTCCTGGAGCTGGGCATCCTGCGCCTCATGGGATGGCCGCTTGACATCATGACGGTGATGATAGCTTCCATGGTCATCGGGGCGGGCATAGATTTCGGCATCCACGTGTCGCACCGTTTCCGGGAAGAGATGGAGGAGAAAGGGCTCGCCGCCGAGGAGGCCATCAACTCCACCGTGCGCAATGTCGGCAACGCCCTCATCTCCGCCGCCGTGACCACTTGCGGTGCCTTCCTCATCCTCTCCATATCCAGCCTATCGACCCTGCGCAGGTTCGGCATCATCACCGCCATCGCGCTGGCCTGTGCCTGTTTCGCGGCCCTGGTCCTGGAGCCCACCTTCCTGGCGTCCATCGCCTTGGGCAAGGAAAAACGCAAGGCGAGGAGAAGGGGTTAGCCCTGGGGGGAGGGCATAGGAACCGCGTGAGGCGCGGGCATGCCCGACGTCGTGAACGGGGGCGCTATGCCGGGGGAGGCTGCCCCGGCCCCTCTTCCTCCTGGAAGTATTCCGCGGGCCGGAAGCGGAAGAGGCGCGCCAGGAGCATCTGCGGAAAGCTCTGGATGAAGGTGTTGTAGGCGCGGACCGAGCCGTTGTAGTATTTTCGAGCCGCCGCGAGGTGGTCCTCGACCTTTACCGTTTTCTGGAATAGATTCTCGAAGGCTTCGTCGGCCTTCAACTCGGGGTAGCTCTCCTTGAGCGCGTAAACCTCTCTCAAGGCCGAAGCAAGGCCGGCCTCGCGCGCGCCCCTTTCCCTTGCGCCCCCCGCCGCCAGTGCCTCCGCCCGCAGGCGCGCGGCCCGCTCCAGCACCTCGTTTTCGTGCGCGGCGTATCCCGCCGCGGTGGAGACCAGGACGGGCACCAGCTCGTGGCGCAGCTTCAACTGCACGTCGACGTCCTTCCAGGCGCGGCGCACGCGGTTGCGCAGACGGACCATGCGATTGAAGACGAGGACCGCCGCCAGCAACGCGGCGAAGGCGAAGGCCAAGGCGAAATATACCCAGGAATGCATGGGAGCATTATACCAGCCGGGGAGCGCTACGGGTGACTGGAGGGCGGGCGCCTCCCGGTCATGCCTGATGATGTTCTAGGCCTGTTGCCACCAGGTCGCATAGTTTGAAGATCGCTTTCCATGGATATATGTGCCCCCCTTCCGACTCCGGTCACCGTCCTGATTTATAATGTTCTAGGCTTGTTGCGACCGAGGAGAAAAGATGCCGGGTCTGAGGATTCTCCACACCGCCGACGTGCACCTGGGGGCCGCCTTCCGCTTCCTGGGACCGCGGGGCCGCGAGCAGCGCGAGCAACTCAAGGCGACCTTCTCGCGCGTGGTGGACCTCGCCCTCACCTCGCAGGTGGATATGCTCATCATCGCGGGCGACCTCTTCGACTCGCCGTTTCCTCCCGCGGCGCTGGTGGCGGAGGTGGAGTACCAGCTCGCCCGCCTTGATTCCGAGGGCATCTGGACGGTGATCGTCCCCGGCACACACGACCGCCCGCAGCCGGGCGGCGCCTTGGGACGGGGGGCCTTCGCTTCCCTCCCTCACGTGCGGGTCCTTTTCGAACCGCAGATGACCTCGGTGCGGCTGGAAGGGCTTGACGCGCGGGTGTACGGCTCCGCGGTGAGCCGGGAGGGGCGCGACGCGCTGGAGGGTTTCCGGGCGGAGGGCGAGGAGCGCTGGAAGGTGGGCGTCCTCCACGCATCCTTCCTGGTGCCGGGAAAGGTGGAGAGAGACGAGATGCTGGTATCCGCGCGGAGCATCGCTTCGTCGGGTCTGCACTACCTAGCCTTGGGGCACTGGCATTCCCGGGGCGATTTCTCCCAGGGCGGGACGGTCGCTTTCTATAGTGGCCCGCCGGAGCCTCTGGAGATGGGCGGGGGCGAGGAAGGCTGCGTGCTCATGGTGGAGATGGAGGACGGTTCGCCGCCGCGGGTGAAGCCCATCGCGGTGGGGAGGCGCCGCTTCAGGCGCCTCGAGCTCGAGGGCGCGGAAGTGGGCGACCCCGCCGGGCTTTATGCCTACCTGCGCCGCCTCGCCGACCGCGACCTCGCCCTGGAGGTGCGGCTCAGGGGGATGCGCGGGGATGAATGGTCGGGTTGCGATTGCGAGGGCGTGGAGGAGGAGCTTGCTCAGCTGTTCTTCCACCTTTCCCTGGTGCAGGTGGCAGGCGAGGCGCCCGTCCTGGACCTTGGAGCTTATCCGGAGACCACGGTGATGGGGAGATTCATGCGCATAGCCGCCGAGGAGATGGCGTCGCGGGAAGGTGAGGATCTCGCCGTGGCCGAGGAGGCCCTGCGCTTGGGACTGGATCACCTGGGGAGGAGGGGTGGCAGGTCATGATGATCTCCTCCCTCACCTTGCGTAATTTCCGCCGCTTCCGAGATGGGCGCCTTGAGCTGGGCGAGGGGATAAACGTGGTCAAGGGTCCTAACGAAAGCGGCAAATCTACCCTCATGCAAGCCATGCTGGCGGCGTTGTTCTGGAAGGCGGACGCGGTGCGCAGAGAGGTGAGGGAGAGCGTGACCTGGGGCGAAAGCGACGGATTCATGCTCGAGCTGGAGGGTGAGGCCGGAGGTAAGCGTTTCAGGCTGGCCAAGGACTTTGCGGCCAAGAAGGCCCACCTGGTCTGGGGAGATCTCGAAACCGGCGACCATGCGCGTATCGAGGAGTCGGTGCGGGGGTGGCTGGGGCTGGGGTCGGAGGCGGCGTTTCGCTCCACCGCCGGCATAAGGCAGGATGAGGTGGCGGCGATAGGGGCGGGCAAGGAAGAACTGGGACGCAGCCTGCATGCCGCCATGACCGGCTCGGAGGGCGCCGCGGCGGCGCCGGAGGCGTTAAAGGGCATGGAGCGCGAGCTGGCGGAGCTGCTGAGGGGAACGCGAGGAACGGCGAAGAACCCGGGGCCGCTGGCGCGGGTGGAGGCGGAGATCGGGGAAAAGGAGTCCAGGCTTGTGGAGCTGTCCACTGCGGCGCGGAAGAGGCAGGAGGCGCGGCGCCGCCTGGAGGAGATAGGCGAGGAATGCGCGCGCCTGAGGGAGAGACTGGAGGCGCTGGCCGACCTGATCTCGGACTCGGAGGAAAGGTGGGATATCGAGGAGGACATCGAGGACTTCCACCGCCGCTACCGGCAGCTGGAATCCGCCGCCGCCCTCGTGGCCGAGGACGCGCGGCTGCGCGATGAAGAGGAGAGCAAATACCGCGGCTTGAAGGCGGTTCTGGAAAGCAAGCGCGGGGAGCTGGAGGAGCTGGAGATCAGACGCGCGGGGATCAACGAGGGCATGTCCCTGCTGGAGAAACGCCTTCAGGAAGCGCGCCGGGCGCGCCACCGCGGTTGGGCTCCTTACCTGCTGGTGGCGGGGATCACCGTTATCCTGGTGGGGCTTGCCGGCATCGCCCTCTCTCCCTACATGCTGCTGGCTTCGGTAGCCGGCGCCGGCCTGGTCGCCGCGGCGCTCTTTCCCGGCGGCTACCTTTCCTTTCTGAGAAGGGGAGGGGAACTCGAGGCCGTCCAGGGACAGATGGAGGAGCTTAAAAGGCATGGCCTGGAGGTGGAGCGCAGCATGGAGAGGATAGCCGCCGCGGTGGGCTGCGGCTCCGCCCGCCGGTTCATGGAGATGAAAACGGCCTATCTGGAGCTGCGTTCGCGGCGCAAGGAGATAGCGGACAAACTGGAGGTGCTGGTGCCGGAGGGCGAGATGGCCGCGGTGGAGGAGGAGGCGCGGCGGCTAGCCTCGGAGGTGAGCTTGAAGGAGAGGCGCCTCAAGGAGCTGCGCGGGCGCACCGTGGACGGGGCGGGACTGCAGAGGGCTCTGCGCGAAAGGGACTCCCTGCGCGCGCGGCTCGACGCCCTCAGCGAGGAGCGCATACGCCTGGAGGTCCTTCTGGGGGAGGAGGGAGTGGAAGAGGAACTGCTGCGGCTGGAGGAGGAGCTTGCCTATCTGCGCGAGCGCAGAACGCGGCTTTCCAGGAGAGCGGCCTCTCTCGAGCTCGCCCTGGAGTGGATGGAAAGGGCTTGCAGGGACACCCTGTACTCCGCGGCGCGCCGCCTGGAGGAGATGGCGGGAGGGTACATAAGCCGTATAACGGACAACCGTTACGAGCGATTGCGGATAGACGAGGGAAGTCTGGGGATAACGGTGTGGTCTAAGGAGAAGGGAGGCATGGTCCCGCCGGAGGCCTTGAGCCGCGGCACCGTGGATCAGATCTACTTGGCGGCTAGGCTTTCCCTGGTGGAGATCGTGTGCGGAGATCGGCGCCCTCCGCTTTTGCTCGACGATCCCTTCGTCACCTTCGATTCCCGCCGCCTGGAGCGGGCTATGCGGGTGATGAAGGATTTCTCGCGGGGCAGGCAGACGGTCATCTTCACCTGCGGGGATCACTACGACGCCTACGCGGACCGCATCTTGGAGTTGACCCCCGCGGGAGATTGAGGGCGGCGAGGGAGAGGAAGGGCGACCCCTAAGGATGCTTGCCCTCGCGAGAAAGCGGCCTCGGCCGATGGCGGTGGCGGGATGAGCCTGGAAAGACGGCATAAGGGATGAACCTGCGAGAAAGATTCGACGATTACCGCGGGCGCATCAAGTTCGCCGACCTGGACTTGGCCTCGCGCACCATGGCCATGCTCTGGCTGGACATCTTCCGGGAACGCGTGATACGCAACTGCTTCCCGCGCGTCGCCTCCCGCAGCCTGGTGAAAGAGGTATCGGAGGTGATCAATTCCACTTTCCTGGAGGGCTATATCCTGGCGAGGGCGGCGCAGGGGGAGGGGCCGGAGCGCGTGCTGTTCACCGACCCCGACAGGCCTCATTCGGTGGAGCGGGGCGTGGAGAGGCTTCGACTCATGTACGAGGAGGAGGCGGTGAGCGGTGCTCCCTTCGCGGACGAGCCCTTGGGGGTGGAGTCTCTGGCGGAGTCGCTGGTGCGCGAGATCGCTTACGGGCCCGAGATGGTACGCCTGGAGGAGAGAGAGCTGGTGAAGGTGCACCTTATCTACGCGCTGTGGGCCGGGTACAAGCTGGCCTGTTTCGAGAGGAGGCTCAGCGGCGGCCGGCGTGCCTGAGCGGGCCCGTAGAGGTGGGCAGGTGGAAAACGGGAGGCAGGGGGTGGGAGGCAGGGGTGGATAGATGGGGAAAACGCTCCCTAGGGGGGTTATCGTTAAAGGAGGTCATGGCGCGAGAAAGCCTGGGATGCTTGAGGGCGCACGTTCTTTCTGGTAACGGCGGGCGTTCCCTCACCGCATCCTGGGACGGCAGGAGGGGTTAAGGAGGTGGGCGGTTGAAGAGAAAGCGAAGTCCCTCGACCCTTTTTCTTCCCAAGCCGGTGGCGCTGATCAGCACGGCGCATGCGGGGAGGGACAACGTGATGACCGCGGCATGGGTGAACGTGGTGTGCATGGAGCCCCCGCAGATGGCGGTGGCGGTGCGGGAGAGCAGGTTCACCTACGAGATCATCCGGGCGAGCGGCGAGTTCGTGGTCAACGTGCCCTCGCAGGACCTATGGCGCGCCGTGGACATGTGCGGGATGGTGTCCGGAAGGCACCAGGACAAGTTCGCCCTGGCGGGCCTGACGCGGGAGCGCGCCCAGGAGGTGGGGGCCCCGCTGGTAGCGGAGTGTCCGCTGAGCATCGAGTGCCGCGTATCCGCTTCCCTGCCTTTGGGCTCGCACACTCTCTTCGTGGGCTTGGTGCTCGCCGTGCACCTGGAGGAGGGTTGCATGGGAGAAAAAGGAAAGGTAGAGGTGGAGAGCTTCCGTCCCTACACGCTCAACCATCGCGAGTACTGGAGCATGGGCAGTCGCCTGGGCAACTTCGGAGACACCGCCTCCGAGCTGGAGGTGATCCCCTGAAGGAGGTTCGCCTCCCCGTGTGCCTGGAGGAGTTGAACGCAGGGCAACTTTTCCAGCCCCGGTTCCGCCGCCTCCTCGTGTGCCTGGAGGAGACATGCTCGACGAGGAAGGGAAAAGAAGGATCCCGCCGGTCATGGACGAGTTGTGAAGCGTGGTGAGGATGATTACGTTGGGAGGGGGTTGTGTACGGACGCAAACCCTTGATCGCCGTAAGCGGTTCCGTCATAGCCGATACGGCGCTATAGCGGCCGAACGCCCCAGTTGCTTCCGCTGCCGGGATAAGGGAGTTCCGCCATCACCGATACGGCGATATGGCCGGGTGATAGGATGGGCGTCCGGCAATGCCGCAAGCCGCTTGATCGTTAAAGGAGCGTGAAAAGATGTTGGCCCGCTTGCGATTTTCTTTTTCCCACCCGGAGATCGTTTATTACCAGCGCTGCCTGCGCCGCAAGGGGGTGGAATGCGACCCCTACGTATGGATATCGGCGCGGGCGGACGTGGCGCTGGCGGGCGAGTCTTCCTGCTCCATCGGCGACGGCACCTTCATCCCCACCCCGGTGCAGATCAGGGGGAACGACCGAGGGCGTATCGTCGTGGGCAGGAACTGCTCTCTCGACACTCTGGCGCGCCTCTTCGCCGCCAACGACGCCACCTTGCTCCTAGAGGACGGCGTCGCCATCGGCCCCTACAACATCATCAACGCCTTCGACGACTGCACCATCCGCAGCAACTCCATGCTCGGTCCCTACGTCAACATCAACTGCGCGGACCACGGCATGGCCCTCGGTGAGCCCATGCGCTTCCAAGCCGGAACCTACGGCCCCGTGACCATCGAGGAGGACTGCTGGATCGGATCCCATTCCGTGATCCTCAAGGGGGTCACGGTGGGCGCGGGCGCGGTGGTGGCGGCGGGGGCGGTGGTGACGCGCGACGTCCCGCCCCTGGCCATCGTCGCCGGCGTGCCCGCCAGGGTAATCGGCTACCGGGGCGAAGGGGATCAGCCGCTCGCCTCGCGCGGGCGCGACACCGTGAGAGGATGAAACGGGCGCCAAGCGGGCGACGCTCGATATGCGGTGCTTTAGGCGCCGTTTACGGTTAGGTCATCATCTACAAGAGATACCAATATACGGTACATGGTGATCGCTTGCGCGGGATACCCGCTGCGTATGCGGGCGACGGAACATAATGCCCCCGGCTTGGGAGCGTCCTCACGGATTCTCCCCATCCGCCCCACGCATATCTTGGCCACGCGCAACGGCCGCCGAGGGGAGCATCCGGGCCGCCCTGCAGCCCCTTTTTAACCGGTCCCGGACCCTCAACCGCCCTACGGAAACGCCCGCACGCGCCGTCAGAGGTCCTTGGGGCGCATGTCCAGGACGCGGTAGGCTTTCAAAGCCACGGTGGGGTCGTAGATCTCCTCCATGGCCACGAACTCCACCTTGGCGCGCATCTCCACCGCGGTGATGAGCTTGGTCACCACGTCGTTTTCGATCTTCGCGGTGTCGAAGCCCTCCGCGGGGGCGATCTTCACCACCAGCTCGTCGGGGGAGTAGGGGTCCGAGAGATCGCGCTTGGTGAAAATGATCTGGTATTCCTTGACCCCAGGGGTGTTGGCCACCTCATCCCTCAGGATCTCCGGGTTGATGAGGGTGCCCTTGAGGTTCACCAGCTCCGAGGTCCGGGTGGCGTAGGTGCTTCCCACGGCGATGATGGAGCGCTCGACGTTGCGGCCGCAGTGGGGACAGGTCTCGTGGGTAAGGGCCCCCAGGTCCCCTATCACGTAGCGGAGGAGCACGGTGCCGCGGCGGTTGAGATGGGTGATGGCCAGCAGGCCCCGCTCCCCGTCCGGGAGTCTCTTGCCCGTCTGCTCGTCCACCACCTCGAAGAAGTAGAGGTTGGGAGCGGGGTTGTGACACCCGCTGAAGTCGGTACATTCCGGCATGGCGCCCTGCATCTCCGTGAACCCGTAGGAGTTGGAGACGAAGGGATCCTCCGCGCCCATGTTCATGAGGCGCTGCCGCATGTCGTCGCGCATGCCCTTGGGGCAGGCCTCGCCCA